>NZ_JBHLUH010000100.1:0-99505 GCF_042433955.1 Phytohabitans kaempferiae
ACCGGAGCGGACAGCACAAACTGCTTCTACGGCACCTCCGACATCACCTACAGATAGGCGACGCGCTCCCGGCGCCACCGGTACCCGAGCAGGGTCAGGCCGGTGGCGCCGGCGAGTGCCGCGGCCACGACGAAGGTCGCCCGCGTGGAGGTCGCCGAGGAGAGCGGTCCGAACAGGAGCGGCGAAAGGAACTGCCCGCCGAAGCCGGCCGTCGCGAGCAGCGCGGTCGCCTGTCCACGATGGCTGGTCGGGGCGAGGTCGCCGGTCAGCACCGTGAGCGCCGGTACGGCCACGCCCATGCCGGCGCCGAAGAGCCCGACGGCGACGAGTGGCAGCGCCACCGCACCGGCGAGCCCGATGGCCAGCAGCGCGACCGTCCACAGCGCGAACGCGGCGAGCAGCAGTCCACTGTGGTCGACGCGGGAGCGCAGCCGCGTGTACCCGAGGCCGACGCCGCTCATCGCGACCGACAGGCTCGCGGTGAAGACCGCCACCGCGACCGTGCTCGTGACGCCCAACTCGCCGAGCCGCACCGGCAGGAAGACGAGCACGGCGTAGAGCAGGGCGGTGGCGATGCCCTGGAGCGCGTACACCGCCAGCAGCCCGGGCCGCCCGGCGAACAGCGCCAGCGGGCCGCGCCCCGCCCGCACCGCCGGCTCGGGCCGGGGGCGGTCGGCCATCCGCCAGGTGAGCGCGGCCAGCGGCACGCCGAGCAGGTAGACCGCGAAGGGCGCGTGCCACGAGATCGCCCCCAGCGCCCCGCCCACCAGCGGCCACACCACCCCGCCGAGGCTGATCGCGGCGGACCGCCAGCCCATGACCTTGTCGCGGAGCGGGCCGCCGTACCGGTCGAGCAGCTCCACGGTGGTGCCGGTGAAGACGAACGCGGCGCCGATGCCGAAGGCGAGCCGGGTCGCGATCAGCAGCGGGTACGACTCGACGACCAGCCCCGCGCCGCCGGCCAGCCCGTAGAGCAGCAGCCCGGCGGCGAGGGGCCGACGCGTGCCCCACCGGTCGACAAGCCAGCCCACCGCCGGCCCGGCCAGCGCGAGCGAGACGCCGTGCACGGTCACGACCAGCCCGGCGGCGGTGGCCGAGAACCCACGCTCGGTGCGCATCAGCTCGATGACGGGCGCGAGGACGGCGCCGGCCATCACGGTCAGGGTCGAACCGAGCAGCAGCACGCCGAGCGCGCCCGACCTGCCGGCACGTGCGGAAACCACGGTCACCGGCCCAGCATCAGACCTCAATGACGCTTGAGGTCAAGACCGCCGGGTCGCCCGCCCGAGCACCAGGATGCGAGGCGGCGCGCGGAAGATCGGCTCGTCCACTGTAGATATCCGCGCTGCCCACGCGGGCCCTCGCGGATTTCGACCCGACCTTCGACACGCTGCCGGGTCGCCCCGCACACCGCCGGGGCGCTCACGCTAGCGTGATCCCATGACGACTCTGCGCGGCGAGCGCGTGACGCTGCGGCCAGCCACGGCCGGCGATGTCCAGGCACTTGTCGAGATCCGGACGACGCCCGAGGTACGCCGGTGGTGGGGCGACGAGCACGACCACGCGGCGGTCGTCACCGAGGAGCTGTCGCAGACCTTCGTGATCATGGCAGACGGCGCGGTCGTCGGCGCGATCCAGTGGTACGAGAACGAGGATCCCCGCTACCGCCACGCCGGCATCGACATCTACCTGCGCCCGGACTCGGCCGGCAAGGGGCTCGGCACCGACGCGGTGCGCACGCTCGCCCGCCACCTGACCGGCACGCGCGGGCACCACCGGCTCGTCATCGACCCGGCGGCCGACAACACGGCGGCCATCCGGGCGTACCAGAAGGTGGGCTTCCGGCCGGTCGGCGTGATGCGGCAGTACGAGCGGGGCCCCGACGGCACCTTCCACGACGGACTCCTCATGGATCTCGTCGCCGGCGAGCTGACCTGACAAGCACACTCGCGGCCGGCGCGATGGCGGTTTCGCCAATCCCGACCGGCCCCCCACACCGCGCCCCAGAATGCCGGATATGCGGCGTAGATGGTGGACGGTGGTAGTGGTGGTGCTGGTCGCACTGGCCGGCGGATGTACCGACGACGACCCCGGAGCCGCGCGAAAGGCCGACGCCTCCACCACGGCGGCCCCCGCCCCGCCGGCCCGGCCGACGCGGCTGACCGTCGCGGCCGCGGGCGATCTCTTCGTGCAGCCGGAACTCGTCGCCCAGGCCCGCGCCGACGCCCAGGCGGCCGGGCGCGGCGGGTACGACTTCAGCCGGATCATGGCCGCGATCGTGCCGGCCATCGAGACCGCCGACGTCGCGGTGTGCCACATCGAGCAGCCGCTCGGCCCGGAACGCGGCCCGTTCACCGGTTTCCCGATCTTCAACTCCCCAGTGGAGCTGGCCGACAACGCCCGGGCCGCCGGCTTCGACACCTGCTCGACCGCGTCCAACCACACCCTCGACTACGGCGCCGAGGGAGTGACCCGCACGCTCGACAACCTCGACCGGGTCGGCCTGCACCACACCGGCTCGGCCCGCTCCGCCCGCGAGGCGACCACGCCCAACGTCTTCGACGTGCGGGGGATCAAGGTCGCGCAGCTGTCATACACGTTCAGCTTCAACGGCATCGACCGCCCGGCCGGCAAGCCCTGGATCGGCAACCTCATCGACCCGAAGGCGATCCTGGCCGAGGCGGGCCGCGCCAAGCAGGCCGGCGCCGAGATCGTCATCGCCTCGCTGCACTGGGGTACCGAGTACCAGAACGCCGCCGACGTCGGTCAGACCGGCCTCGCCGCGCAGCTCCTCGCCAGCCCCGACATCGACCTGATCATCGGCATGCACGCGCACGTGGTGCAGCCCTTCGAGCGGATCGGCGACAAGTGGGTCGCGTACGGGCTGGGCAACCTGCTCGTGCGCTTCCAGGACGGCTCCCCGGAGAACACCGCCGACTCCGTCATCCCCACGTTCACCTTCGCGGAGGTGGCGCCGGGCAGTTGGCGCGTGGAGGCGGTCCAGGTCCGACCGTTCTTCATGGACTACCACCCCCGCGCCCGGCTGGTCGACCTGAGCGCGGCCAAGACCGGCGACAGCCCTCGCAGGGCCGACTACGCCCGCATCCACCAGCGCATCAAGGGGTACGTCACCATGCGCGGTGCCGCCGCCGACGGCCTGGTCGTCGCCGACGGCCCCCTGGCGACCCCCGCCACCGCGACCAGCTCCGCGACGAAGCGTCCGGGGTGACGGTCGCCTGACGCGGTGCCACTCGCCACGGGTGACCGCGTTGAGGGCTGTTTACAAGGGTCGGTCGAGCCGATGCCCGCCGCGGGCCGGCCATGCCCTCGTGAAACAGGCCCTAACCGCCCACCGGTGCGGACGACGCGCGGACGACAAGGCGGCACGGCACGGTGTGCGCGCCCGGCTCGGTCGAGCCGCGCTGGATGGCCTCCAGCAGCAGCGCGCCGGCGGTGCGCCCCACCTGCTGGAGATTGAGATCGACACTGGTCAACGGGGGCCGCGAGCCCTCCGCGGTGGGCAGCCAGTTGTCCACGCCGACCAGCGCGATGTCCTCGGGGACCCGCCGCCCGCTGTCGCGCAGCCCCTCGGCGACGCCGCGCCCGATCGCGTCGCTGCCGCAGAAGACCGCGTCGACCTCGGGATGCTCGCGGACCAGTGACGCGGCGGCGAACCGGCCCCACACCTCGCTCCAGCCGCCGTACCACGGCTCGCCCACCAGCTCCAGCCCGGCCTCGCGCAGCGCGCGCAGCGTGCCGTCGACCCGGGTCCGCACCGAGGCGTGGCCGTGCGGGCCGGTGACGTGCGCGATCCGCCGCCGGCCCGTGCGCAGCAGGTGCTCGACGGCGAGCACCGCGCCCGCCTCCTCGTCGACGACCACGCTGCAGTCGGCGGGGTCGGCGGACCGGGCGAACGCGTACACGACCGGCACCTGTGGCAGGCCGACCAGCGGCGGGCGGGGCTCGGTGCGGCGCCCGGCGACGATGATCCCGTCGACCCGGCGCCGGGCGAGGCTGCGCACGTAGTGCTGCTCGCGGATCGGGTCGTCCCGCGTGTCGCAGACGAAGGCGAGCGTCTCGTCCCAGCCCAGCGCGTCTTCGGCGCCGTGCAGGATGGGCAGGCTGAAGCGTCCATGGTGGTCGGTCATGATCAGACCCACCGTGTACGTGCGGCCGGTGTGCAGGCTGGCGGCGACCGCGCTCGGCACGAAACCGAGCTCCTGCGCCGCGGCCCGCACCCTGGCCCGCGTCTCGTCGCGGAGCTGCCCGCGCCCATTGAGCACCTTTGACACCGTGCCGACCGATACGCCGGCCCGCCGGGCCACGTCGACGATGCCCACCCTGTTTCGCCGGTCTGCCACAGGGCCACCGTAGCGACGGAAAACCTTTTCCTCAACCAGCCCCGCTTCGAGGCGTTGACGGATGTCTCCGTCCCTCGTAACCTACGCGAAACCACGACGTGCCCCGGCTCAGAAAGCCGGAAACATTTTCCGCACGTGCTGTTAGCGTTCACACCAGCCGGAGGAGAGATGGTCCTGAGGCCGATCACCGCCGCCGCCCTGGCCGCCGCCGCTCTCGTCGCCCAACTGCCGGTCGCCGCCCCCGCGCTCGCCGCCCCGCCCGCGCCCCTGCTCCGGTACGAGTTCGACGCCGACGACCTGGCCACCGGCACCGTCACCGACTCCTCCGGCAACGGGCTGCACGGCACGCTCGTCAACGCCGCCACCGCCTCCCTCGTGGACGCTCCCGGCGGAGGTCACGCGATCGACCTGCCCGGCGGCGCGCCCACCTCCACCGGCGCGTACGTCCAGCTCCCCCGCGCCCTGCTGGAGGGGCGCACCGACCTCACGGTGCAGGCGCGCGTGCGGTGGGACGGCACAACCGCCCCATGGCAGTGGATGTACGCGCTGGGCAAGGACACCAGCCGCTACCTGTTCAGCACGCCGTACAACGGGGACGGGCGCCTGCGCACCGCGGTCACCTCCTCGTTCGCCGGGGGTGAGGCGCAGGTGACCGGCTACGCCCCGCTGCCCGCCGGCGCGTGGAAGACGGTCACGGTCACGCTCGACACGGCCGCCGACCGGGTCACCACGTACCTTTATGGCGCCGCCGTGGCCTCCGCCCGCACCACCGTGAGCGCCGCCGATCTGATCGACGCCGCCACCACGTCCGCCGGATTCATCGGCCGCTCGTTCTATCCCGACCCGCTCTTCGACGGCGCGATCGACGACTTCCAGGTCTACGCCGCCGCCCTGTCCGCACCGGAGGTGGCCGAGATCGCCGGCGCCGCACCGCCCACGCCCACCGGGCTCGCCCGGAACGCGTTCGACGTCCGCACCACGATCGGCACCGCGCCGCCGCTGCCCGCCGCCGTCCGCGCCACCTTCTCCGACGGGTACGACCGGGACGTGCCGATCGCCTGGTCGCCCGTGGACCCGGCGGACTACGCGGCGCGCGGCACGTTCACGGTGACCGGGGAGGCGGCCGGCACACCGGTCACCGCCACCGTCTCGGTGATCCGCGAGGGCGAGCTGAGCATCGACCTCGGCACGAACACCGGCGCCTTCCACGGCGGGGCCTCCGGCACGCTGTACGGCCTCTACGGTCCGGGCGTCCCCACCAACAACCTCATCGAGGGGATGCGGCTGCGCACCGTCTCGACCAAGGCGCAGGACGGTCCGCAGCATCCCGGCGCCGACGCGCTCGAGGTGGTCAGGCCGCTCGCCGACTCCACCGACGGCGACGTCTACATCTACATGACCGACATCCACCGCGGCTTCCCGTACCAGTGGCCGGGCAGCACGCCGAAGGAGAAGCTCGACCTCTTCCAGGAGAAGATCGCCAAGCAGGTCGAGCAGGTGCGCCAGCTCCCCGCGGAGTACCGGGACAACATCGTCTTCGTGCCGTTCAACGAGCCCGAGGGGAACATGTTCGGCACCGGCGAGTGGAGCTACAACCGGGTCAGCTGGCTCAGCGACCCGACCGACTACTTCCGCGCCTGGGACGAGATCTACGCGCTCATCAAGGGGAAGCTGCCCGACGCGCGGATCGCCGGCCCCAACACCAGCGTGCTCTTCGCCCAGGTCAAGGGCTTCCTGGAGCACACCGTCGAGGCGGGCACCGTGCCCGACGTGATGACCTGGCACGAGCTGAGCCACCCCGAGCAGGTGCGCGAGAGCGTGCGCCGCTACCGCGAGTGGGAGCGGGAGGTCCTCGGCGGCCGCCAGCTCCCGATCAACGTCAACGAGTACGCCTTCAACTACCACACCTCGGTCCCCGGCCAGATGATCCAGTGGATCTCCGCAATCGAGGAGTCCAAGGTGGACGCCGACATCGCGTACTGGAACATCGACGGCAACCTCTCCGACTCGGCCGTGCAGGCCAACCGCGGCAACGGTCAGTGGTGGCTCTACAACGCTTACGGCGGCATGACCGGCCACACCGTGCGGGTGACGCCGCCGTACCCGGGGCAGAACTACACGCTCCAGGGCGTCGCCACCCTCGACCGCGACAAGAAGCAGGCCCGCGCGATCGTCGGTGGTGCCAGCGGCGCCGGGCACATCCGCTTCGAGCGCGTGCCGCGCGACGTCTTCGGCCGCACCGTGCGCGCGCTCGTCCGGGAGATCCCGTGGACCGGGCAGCTGGGCGACTCGGCGCAGCCGCGGCTCGTCGCCGAGCGGGACGTGGCGGTGCAGGACGGCGCGGTCGTCCTCGACCTGCCGGGGCTGGTGGAGTCGTCGGCGTACGAGATCGTTCTGAGCCCGGCCGGCGGCAAGTCCCGCCCCACGCCGCGGTCGCTGCTGTGGGAGGGCTCGTACGAGGCCGAGGACGCCACGTACACCGGCGGCGGCTACAGCCGAAACGGCCCCGAGGGCTCGCCCGCCGACGTGTCGAAGTTCTACACCTCCGGCGGCTTCAACGTCGGCGGCCTGCGCACCGGCAGCGACGGCGTGCTCGACTTCACCGTCGACGTGCCCACCACCGGCCGGTACGACCTGCGCGTCTTCGCCAACTCACTGAACACGTACGACCTCGTGCGCGAGCAGGGGCCGACCAACGTGTTCCTGCGCGTGGACGGCGGCGCGGAGCAGGAGCTGTTCCTGCCACTGGGCTACAAGTGGGTCGTCTGGGACCACGCGGACACCACTGTGGAGCTCACCGCGGGGCGGCACACCATCTCGCTCGCCGCGCGCGGCCTCGACGGCAGCCGCGCCACCAAGGGCGACGCGATCGTCGACCGGATCACGCTCGCCCTGCCCAACCCGGCCGCCGCCACCTCCGTGTACGAAGCGGAGCTGGCCGACCTGCGCGGTGCCCGGCCGGTCTACAGTGGACAGGCCAGGGGCGTGGAGATCGGGCGCGGGCAGCCCGCCACCTTCTGGGTCTACTCCCCCACCGATGGCGAGTCCACACTCGACCTCGCCGTGGCCGGCGGCGGCAAGGTGCGGATGTCCGTCAACGGCATCGAGGTGGCGACCCCGCGCGCGGCGGTCTCGCTCTCCGGTGGCGTCAACAAGGTCACCGTCACCGGGCAGTCGCACCGCGCGCTGGTCGACCGGCTCTCCGTGACGCCGACCGCGAAGCACCTGCCGGCCACCGCCTACGAGGCGGAAGCCGCCGCGCGGGCCGGCACTGCGGCCGTGGCGAGCAGGAGCCTGGCCAGCGGGGCGGCGGCGGTCACCGGCGTCGGCGGCCCTCCCGGCAACGCCAACACGCTCACCTTCACCGTCACCGTGCCGCGCGCCGGCACGTACGCGATGCGGGTCCGCTACGCCAACCCCGAGCAGTCCGCCGCGACCCACTACAACCCCGACCCGCTCGCCCGGCACGCGGACATCTCGGTCAACGGCGGGGCGGAGCGGCGCGTGCTCTTCCCGCACACATTCCACGACAACAACTTCTGGGAGCTGACCGTGCCGGTGCGGCTCGCCAAGGGCGCCAACACGATCCGCTTCGCCGCCGCCGAGCTGCCCAACTTCGACGGCGTCACGTACGCGTCCGAGACGTTCCCCGGCATTCTGCTGCGCTCCCAGTACGCCCCCGTGATCGACAAGATCACGGTCGCCCCGTTCAGCGCGGTGGTCCCCCGCCCGCGCTGAGCCCTGTCGCCCGGCGCGGCTGCCCCCGGCCGCGCCGGGCCCGCCGTTCAGCGTGGTCGTCCCCGCCCGCGCTGGGCCCGTCCCGAGGAGGCACCCCCGTGCGAACGCCCCGCGTATCCGCGGCGGCGCTGGCCGCGGCCGTCACGGCCACCGTCGCCTGCGTCGCCCTGACCGAAGGCACAGCCAGCGCCGCCAACTCCACCCTCACGGTCAACGCCGCCACCCCGTTCCGCCCGGTCAGCCACGTCGGCGCCGGCGGACTCTACGCCCTGGCCGAGAACAACCGCCCGGCCGACAACATGCTGCTCCCGCTCAAGCTGCACACGATCACCCAGCCGGCGCCCCGGGTCGGCCAGCGCCCCAACGGCCAGCCGCCGGGCGGCGACTCGCTGCTCGTCGCGCCCCAGGCGACCCGGGTCGGCGCCGCCGAGTACATCCGCATGCCCGACATCTACCCCAACTTCCCGTACCAGTGGGTCAGCTGGAACGACTGGCTGGCCAAAGTGGACACGCAGGTGAACGACCGGCTCGCCGCCACCGGCACCAGCAACATCACCGGCTGGGAGCTGTGGAACGAGCCGGACTACACCTGGAACACCGCCGCGGCCGGCAACTTCAACGCCGGCTGGGTCCGCACGTACCAGCGGGTCCGCGCCCGGGACACGCTCACGCCGATCGTCGGCCCGAGCACGGCGACGTACAACGAGTCGTGGATGCGCTCGTTCCTCACGTACGCGCGGGACAACAACGCGCTGCCCGACATCATCTGCTGGCACGAACTCCAGACGTCGGCCAACGTCGCGGCCAACGTCGCCAACTACCGGAATCTTGAGCGGTCGCTCGGCATCAGCCCGCGCCGGATCTCCATCAACGAGTACGCCACGCCGACCGAGATCGACCAGCCCGGACCGGTCGCCAGCTACATCGCCAAGTTCGAGCGCGCCGGCGTGGACAACGCGCACCGCGCCTTCTGGTACGAGTACGGCACCGTCAACGGGCTGACCGTCGACAACCAGCCGACCGGGAGCTGGTGGCTGTACAAGTGGTACGGCGACATGGCCGGCAACATGGTGGTCACCACGCCCCGCGCGCAGACCGGGCTGGACGGCTTCGCCTCGCACGACCCGACCCGCCGCATCGTCGACGTGATCTTCGGCGGCGAGTCCGGCACCAACTACGTGCGGGTCACCGGCCTCTCCTCGCTCGGCGGCCAGGTCCGCGTGCGCGTGGAGTCGACGCCGGCCTCCGGGCGGTACACGCAGGTCTCCGCGCCGACGGTCATCAGCAACACCACCGCGACCGTCATCAACGGCGAGCTGACCGTCACCGTGCCCAACATGAGCGCCACCAGCGGCTACCACATCAACATCCAGCCGACCAGCGGCGTCCCCAGCTACCAGCAGCGGTACGAGGCGGAGAACGCGTCCATCTTCCGGGCCAACCGGTTCGGCAGCTCCAGCGCCTCCGCCGGCGCGTACGTCGGGCAGATCGACAACACCGGCGACCCGCGTACGGCCAGCTACGTCGACTTCGTGGTCAACGTGCCGACCGCCCGCGCCTACACGATGCGGATCGGATACGCCAACGCGACCGGCGCCACCGCGACGCACGGCCTGGCGTACAACGGCGGCGCCTGGTCCACGGTGAGCTACCCGCCCACCGGCGCGTGGGGCCAGTTCGGCGCGACGGTCAGCACCTCGGTCAGCCTGCGAGCCGGCTACAACGTGATCCGGCTGGCCAAGGGCTCGCCCTACTTCGGCGGCGGCACCGGATACGCGGAGCTGGACTACATCGAGCTGATCTGACCTCTCGACGGGCGTGGCCGCCGCCGGGCGCGGCGGCCACGCCGGAGGGCACGGCGGCGGCGCTCGACGCCGGCGCCGTGCCCTCCACCCCTGGTGGGCTACGAGGCGCAGACCGAGTACGAGCGCGCGTTCCACGGGCCGGCGCCGGACCCGTTGTAGTACCGGCCCTGCTTGATGATCGTGGGGTCGTGCGCGATCGGGTCCGGCGAGGCGGAGCCGGCGGCCGCCGCCGGGCCGGGCATCAGCGCGACGAACAGCGCCACGACGACGCCGAAGACGGTGCGCCGCCTCATCGCGGGGCCACCAGGCGGATCGCGCTCCACGAGACGCGGGGCAGGACGACCTTCAGCGTGGCGCCGTCTACCGAGGCCCCCGCGGTCGGTCGCGGCACGACCCGGTCCGGCCGTTCCTGGGTATTGGTGGCGCGCAGGTCGTCGTCGGTCAGCGTCCACGCCTCGGCGAGGCGCGGCTCGCCGCCGAACAGGTGCAGGTCCACGGTCAGCTCCACGGACTCGGTCTGGTCGCGGTTGACGGCGAAGACGACCAGGTCGCCGATCTCCTCGTCGTGGGTCGCGACCGCGTCCACGACGGACGCCTCACCGTGGCGGTCGGTGGCGTACGTGGGCGAGTCGAGCCGGGTCCGCAGCACGCTTCCCCGGGCCAGCGCGGCCGTCTTCGCGAACGGATGGAAGATGGTCTGCCGCCACGCCGGCCCGCCCGGCTCGCTGCGGATCGGCGCGATGACGTTGACGAGCTGCGCCTGGCAGGCGGCGGTGACCCGGTCGCTGTGGCGGAGCAGCGAGATCAGCAGGTTGCCGACCACGACCGCGTCCGCCACGGTGTACTCGTCCTCGATGACCCGCGGCGCGACGCTCCACTCGGTGGCCGGCTCCTGGCTCTGGAAGCGGGAGAGGTACCAGACGTTCCACTCGTCGAACGAGATGTTGATCTTCTTCTTGCTGCGCAACCGGGCGCCCACGCTGTCCGCGGTGGCCACGACGCTCTCCACGAAGTGGTCCATGTCGACCGCGCTCGCCAGGAACGAGCCGAGGTCGCCACCGTGCTCCTCGTAGTACGCGTGGCAGGAGACGTAGTCGACGACGTCGTACGCGTGCTCCAGCACCGTCGCCTCCCACGTGCCGAAGGTCGGCATCGCGGAGCTGGAACTGCCGCAGGCGACCAGCTCCAGGCCGGGCTCGGCCGCGCGCAGCGCACGGGCGGTGGCGGCGGCGAGCAGCCCGTACTCCTGCGCGGTCTTGTGCCCGATCTGCCACGGGCCGTCCATCTCGTTGCCGAGGCACCACAGCCTGATCCCGTACGGCTGCTTCGCCCCGTTGGACCGCCGCAGCTCGGCGAAGGCGGTGCCCTCCGGATGGTTGGTGTACTCGTGCACGTCCAGCGCCTCCTGCACGCCGCGCGTGCCGAGGTTGACCGCGTACATCATCTCGACCTCGGCCTTGCCCGCCCACCGGGCGAACTCGTCGATGCCGAACTCGTTGGTCTCCACGCTGTGCCAGGCCAGCTCGCGCCGGCGGGGTCGCCGCTCGCGGGGGCCGATGCCGTCCTCCCACCGGTATCCGGAGACGAAGTTGCCGCCCGGGTAGCGGACCATCGTGACGCCCAGTTCGCGGGTCAGCGCGAGCACGTCGGTGCGAAACCCGTCCTCGTCCGCGAGCGGATGGCCGGGCTCGTAGATTCCGGTGTAGACACACCGCCCAAGATGCTCCACAAAGGAGCCGAACGTGCGGCGGCTGACCGGGGCGACGACCGCGGCCGGATCGAGGACGCAGGATGCTACGCGCATGTCATCCCTTCGAAAGACGGGCTCACTTGAGGGCGCCGATGGTCAGCCCACCGCGCCAGTACCGCTGGAGCAGGAGGAACGCGACGATCAGCGGGACGATCGCGACCAGCGCGCCCACGACGATGACGTTGAAGAGCGCCGGACCGCCGTTGCCGATGGTCGCGGACATGTACCAGGTGCGCAGCCCGACGGTGAGCGGGAAGAGCTCGTTGTCGCTGAGCATCACCAGCGGCAGCAAGAAGTTGTTCCAGGTGGCGACCATCGTGAAGAGCAGCACGGTGACCAGCGCCGGCCGCATCGCCGGCAGCGCCACGCTGCGGAAGACGCGCAGCTCGCCGGCGCCGTCGATCCGGGCCGCCTCCAGCATCTCGTCCGGCACCGAGTCGTGAACGTAGACCCGCAGCAGGTAGACGCCGAAGGGGTTGAGCAGCGACGGCAGGATGACCGCCCACACCGTGTCGGTGAGCCCCGCCTCGCTCATCAACAGGTAGGTGGGGAGCACCAGCGCGGTCGCCGGCACCATGATGAGGCCGAGCAGCGCGGCGAAGAGCAGGTTGCGCCCGGGGAAGCGGAGCTTCGCGAAGGCGTAGCCGGCCAGGGCGGCGATCGCGGTGGCGCCCACACCGCTCACCATCGAGTAGAGCGCCGAGTTGCGCAGCCACTTCAGGTATACCCCACCGTCCTGAGTGAACAGCAGCGCGAGGTTGCCGAAGAGGTCGAAGTCGCCGCTGAACCAGAGCGGGGCGGAGCCGAAGAGCCCGTCGTTGTCCTTTGTGGAGGCGACGAGCAGCCACCAGAACGGCAGCAGGAAGTACACGGTCATCAGCGCCATGACCGCGTGCGAGGCGATCCGGCCGCCGGTCAGCCGGGGCGGCCGGTGGGGCGCCGGCGCCGGCTCGGTCCGGGAGGTGCCCGCCAGGGTTGCCGTGCTCACCGCAGCGCGCTCCTTCGCCGGGTCGCGAACAGGAAGATGTACGAGCCGACGAAGACCACCGCGCCGAGCAGGAAGGAGATCGCCGCCGAGTAGTTGTACTGCTGGTACGAGAACGCCTGGTGGTACGCGTACACGTTGGGCGTGTAGCTGTTGGTGACGGCGCCCGGGTTGAGCGGCTGGAGGATCAGCGGCTCGGTGAAGAACTGGAGCGTCCCGATGATCGTGAAGATCGTTACGAGCACGATCGCCGCCGAGATCATCGGCGTCTTGATGCGCAGCGCGGTCTGCACCGCCCCGGCGCCGTCGATCCGGGACGACTCGTAGACCTCGCGCGGCACGCCCTGGAGCGCCGCGTACAGCACGATCATGTTGTAGCCGGCCCACTGCCAGGTGACGATGTTGCCGAGCGAGTAGAGCACCGTGCCGGACGAGAGGAAGTCCACATTGGTCACACTGAGCGGGCCGGTGCTGGGGCTGTAGAGGAAGCCCCACATGAGCGTGCCGATCACCACCGGCACCGCGTACGGCACGAAGGCCGCCAGCCGGAAGAGGCGGGAGAAGCGCGAGGTCGCCTCGTCGACGAGCAACGCGGCGACCAGCGCGATCCCGATCATCACCGGCGTCTGCACCGCGCCGAAGACCAGCACGCGCACGACTCCCCGGCGGAACTCCGGATCGCCGAGCGCCTGCCGGTAGTTGTCCAGCCAGGCGAAGACCTCCCCCTCGACCAGCGTCGAGCGGTAAAGGCTCAGCTTGGCCGCGTACAGCATCGGCAGCAGCAGGAAGAGCACGAGCAGCACCGTGAACGGGGTGACGAAGAGCCACCCCGCCACGGCCTGCCGGCCCATCCGTGGACGCCGGGCGAGGATCGTCATGACGCGACCTTGAATCCCTGCTGCGAGGCGTACCCGGTGATGTTCCGCTGTGCGGTGTCGAGCGCGGCCGTCCAGGAGCTCTTCTTCTCCACGGCCTGGTTGAGCGCGGTGGTGAGCTGGCTGAAGTAGTAGCTGTTGAAAGGGCTCCACTGGAACTCGCCGATACCGTTGTACGCCGGCACGAACACCTCGTTGACCTTCTGGCCGCCGAAGAACTCGTACTCCTTGTCGAGGAAGTAGTCCCACTCCAGGATCGGGCTGGCGGTCGGGAAGAGGAACGCCTCGTCGATGCCGATCCTCCAGGCGTCCTTGTCGGAGCCGAAGATCTCCATCGCCACCTGGGTCGCCTGCTTGGGATGCTTCGTCTGGTCGGTCACCGCGAACGACGAGCCGCCCCAGTCGCCCTGCGCGTCCTCACCGGCCGTCCACTGTGGCAGCGGCGCGGCCCGCCACTTGCCCGCGGTGGTCTTGGCCACGCTCGCCAGGTAGCCGGGGCCCCAGCCGGCGGCGATGTACGTGGCGTACTTGCCGCTGGCGAGCCCGCTGTAGAAGTCGGTGGTGCCGTAGGCGGTGGTGTCGGCGAGTCCACTGTCGACCATGTCCTCCCAGTACGCCATCACCTTCTTCGCGGGGTCGCTGTCGAGCCGCACGCCGATGTTGGGCGACTGGGCCGCGGTGTACTCGAACGGGCGCGCGCCCGCCTGCCACATCAGCCCGGTCATGAAGCCGCCGTCGTTGGCGCCGAAGTCGGTGATGAAGCTCTCCGGCGAGGCGGCCTTCAGCTTCTGCGCCTGCTCCTTGAACTCGGCCCACGTCTTCGGCACGGTCAGCTTGTGCTGCTGGAAGACGTCCTCCCGGTAGAGCATCGCCATCGGCCCGGCGTCGACCGGGATCGCGTAGACCGCGTCGCCGTTGCTGACCTGCTTCCACGCCCAGTCGACGTAGTTGCCCTTGATGTCGTTGGCGCCGTACTTGCCCATGTCGACCAGGTGCTTGGTGAGCAGGAACGTGGGCAGCTCCTGGAACTCGAGCATCACCACGTCCGGCGCGCCCTTGCCGGCCTTGAGCGCGGTCTGGAGCTTGGTGTACTGGTCCTGCCCGGTGCCGGCGTTGGTCCACTTGATCTGCACGTCGGTGTGCGTGCGGTTGAAGTGGTCGACGACGCCCTGGAAGGCGGGGTACCACGCCCAGACCGTGATCGTGACCGGGCCGTTCGACTCCTCGCTGTCGTCGCCGCCACCGCAACCGGCGGCGACCAGCGTGAGCGCGGCGAGCACGGCAATGATCATGGCGCGGATCGGTCGGCGTCTCCGTTCTACACTGAGGTGCCTGACACTCATCGGTCCCTCCGCGGGGATTCGAAACGTTTCACTCAGGTGTTCAGGTAGGCCGGCCCGCGGTGCTGGCACACCAAGGGCCGGCCGTCGATTCTCATGCCTCCCACACTCGCGCGGCACACGTCACGGAGCGCGCGTGCGAAGGGCTCGCCGCGGGGTGGGGACCACGGCCGCTGTGCTGCGGGAATGGGCTTTCACCCGCCCTGCTACGATTTTGCAGCGCTGCAAACAGCATGCACGCATCGACGATGGTGGGCAAGGGGTAACGTGCCGGAAACTTCTGGCCGAGCCCTCTCGGGCCCAGAAGAGCGGCGGACGGAGAGCTGATGCGACGAGGACGGGATGTCACCCTCCGCGACGTGGCCGAGCTCGCCGGCGTCTCCAGTCGCACTGTGTCCAATGTGGTCAATGGATACGCCAACGTCACCGAGCGCACCCGGCTCCGCGTGCAGCAGGCGGTCGACCAGCTCGGCTACCGGCCCAACGTGCTCGCCCGCAACCTGGCCCGCGGCCGCTCCGGCCAGATCGCGGTCGTCGTCCCCTACCTCGACACGCCGTACTTCTCCGAACTGCTCCAGGGCATCATCCAGGCGGCCCGCGTGCGGGGCTACAACGTGCTGATCGACCAGACCGACGGCGACCGCGAGCACGAACGGATGCTCATCAACCACGGCTCCAGCCGGCTGCTCTTCGACGGGGTCATCTTCAGCCCGCTCGGCCTCGCCCAGGAGGCGCTCGCCGACCGCGACCCCGACCTGCCGCTGGTGATCCTCGGCGAGCGGGTCAGCGACGGCACGTTCGACCACGTGGGCATCGACGACGTCGCCGCCTCCATGCAGGCCACCGAGCACCTGCTCGACCTCGGCCGCACGCGGCTGGCGGCGATCGGCGACCAGCCGTACGCGACCGGCGAGGCGGCCCAGCTCCGCACCCGGGGCTTCCGCATCGCGCACGAGCGGCGCGGGCTGCCGGTGCACGAGGACCTCATCATCGGTACCCCGCGCTTCAACCGGGTCGACGGCGCCACCGCGATGGCCCGTCTGCTCGACCGGGACGACCCGCCGGACGCGGTCTTCTGCTACAGCGACCTGGTCGCGCTCGGCGCCATCCACACGCTGGTCTCCCGGGGCCTGCGGGTCCCCGACGACGTGGCGGTGATCGGCTACGACGACATCGAGGACGGCCGTTACTCCAACCCGACGGTCACCACCATCTCGCCGGACAAGGAGATGATCGCCACCACGGCCGTCGAACGCCTGCTGCTCCGGATCGGCAGCCGCACTCCCCCGCCCGGCCTCGAACTGCGCGCCCCGCACCGCCTCGTCGTGCGCGAGAGCACGGCGGGCAGGGCTGCCCGCACGCCCCACCAGTCAGGGACATAGCCCGTCCGGCCCCGTGCCGGTGGGCCTTGGCCCCGACCTCGCCATCCGGAGTGGGCCGGCCCGGAGAGCCCGTCGAACGCTGACCCGGCCTACCGCCGCAACGCCGTCCCCGCCGCTCGCGGACGGCACCGTCGCGGAGCGACGCGACCACGGCGGCCCCTGCCGCCGTCCGGACCGGCGTTTCGGCCCCGTGACTTTCCGTGTCGCCACCCCGCGTGGGAATAGGGATCGAGACGACTTATGGCGCCATGCTCGCCACAACTCGTCTCGATCTCGAATCTTCCACCGCCCACGCCAGCGAAGTGGCTACCAACGGTGACATCACGCGGAAGACCGTGTCCGCCGGGGATTCATCGGCACCGGCGGTTAGGTAAAAGCAGTGGACTTGAAGAGGGCTTGAGGTCTTATGGTCCAGACCATGCGCCACATCCACGGGGATCGCCGGACCTTCTTTCACCTGCTGGTGAGCACGCTGCTGGTGTCGGTCATCAACTTCACCGTCTGGTTCGCGATCACCTTCTACGTGTACCTCCAGACCCGCTCGGTCTTCGCGACCGGCGTCCTCTCCGGCATCTTCCTGGCGCTCACCGCCTCGACCGGGATCTGGTTCGGCAGCCTGGTCGACCACCACGCGAAGAAGCTGATGATGCAGGTCTCGGCGGTGGCGTCGCTGGCGCTGTACGCGGTGGCGTTCGCGGTCTACCAGGTCACGCCGAAGGAGTCGTTCACCGACCCGACCAGCGGTGCCCTGTGGGCGCTGGTGATGGTGCTCATGTTCGGTGTGATCGCCGGCAACATCCGCACGATCGCGCTCCCCACGCTGGTGACCGTGCTGATCGCCGAGGAGAGCCGGGGCCGGGCGAACGGGCTGGTCGGCACCACCTCGGGCGTGTCCTTCCTGGTCACGTCGGTGATCAGCGGCGTACTCGTGGGACTCGGCGGCATGCACTGGGTCCTGGTCCTCGCGCTCGCGGTGCTCGGGGCC
The DNA here is from genome assembly GCF_042433955.1 of Phytohabitans kaempferiae. Lineage (NCBI taxonomy): Bacteria > Bacillati > Actinomycetota > Actinomycetes > Micromonosporales > Micromonosporaceae > Phytohabitans > Phytohabitans kaempferiae. The sequence continues at coordinate 17,222 of NZ_JBHLUH010000100.1, forward strand.
GCCGTCGTGCACCTGGCCCTGGTGCCGGTGGCGGAGGGCGCCCGACCGGTGGCGGAGGGCGCCGCGCCGGTGCTGGAGGCCGCGGCCGGACGAAGGGTCGACCTGCGCGGCACGATCGGCGTGGTGCGCGGCGTGCCGGGGCTGATGGCGCTGATCGTCTTCTCCGCGTTCAACAACCTGCTCGGCGGCGTGTTCATGGCGCTCATGGACGCGTACGGCCTCTCGCTCGTCTCGGTCGAGGCGTGGGGCCTGCTCTGGGGGGTACTCAGCACAGGCTTCATCGTCGGCGGGCTGATCGTGAGCCGCACCGGCGTGGGCGCCAACCCGGTACGGCTGCTGCTCGCGGTCAACCTGCTTCTGTGGACGGTCACCCTGCTCTTCCCGGTCCGCTCCTCGATTGTCCTGCTGGCGGCGGGCATGTACCTCTACATGCTCTTCGTCCCGTATGCGGAGGCGGCCGAGCAGACGATCCTGCAGAAGGTGGTGCCGTTCGAACGGCAGGGACGGGTCTTCGGCTTCGCGCAGAGCGTGGAGCAGGCCGCCTCGCCGCTGACCGCGTTCCTGATCTCGCCGGTGGCCCAGTTCGTGTTCATCCCGTTCATGACCGACGGCGCGGGGGCACGCGCGATCGGCGGCTGGTTCGGTACCGGCGCCGACCGGGGCCTCGCGCTCGTCTTCATGCTGACCGGCGTCCTCGGCATCATCGCCACGGTGCTGGCCCTGCGCAGCCGCCCGTACCAGCGCCTCAGCCGCCGCTACGCGGAACAGCCCGCCCCCGCCGTGCCCGCCGGCGCCGGTGCTGGCGTGCCCGGCTAGATCGGATACCACCGACCGATGTCACTGCCCAAGGATCTGGCCATCGCCCACGTGACCGCGCTCGCGACCGGCGAGTCGGCCGACCCGTCGCTGCGGGTGACGCTGCACTTCCACCCTGACCGGCTGGTCGGCGGCGCACCGATCCTGGAGCTGATGGCGCGGGACGGCCGCTACCGCTCGCAGTTCGAGACCGGGACCAGCAACGGCGGCCTCACCGCGCACCGCGGCGGCGACCGATGGCTGTGGGAGAGCCGGATGTTCGCCGGGGCGTACGACGCCGGGCCGGCGGCCGACCGGCCCAAGTACGGGTCGCTCAACTTCCGCCGCCGGCAGGTCGGCGGCGCGCCCCGCTTCGGCAGCTCCCACCTGCGGATGGCCGCCCACACACTGCCCCGGACCACGTTCTGCTACCCCGACAGCCATCTGCAACCGGAGCACTTCGGCGTCGTCACCACGGTCTCCACGCTGATCGCGCTGGCCGAGGCGGACGACCTGGACGCGCTCGACGACTACGTGGAGGCCCACGTCCACGGCCCCGTCGTGCTCGGCCGCGACGTGGAGGCGCTGGTCCTCGATCCCTGCTACCGGGGTACGCCGGTCGAGGAGCAGGCCGCGCGGCTCGGCTGCCCGGTCGAGTGGCACGGCGGCTTCCGCCTGAGCACGACCGAGCTGCGCCGGCACCCGGAGTACCGGGGCCTGGAGTTCGTGGCGCTCGGCGAGTCGCTGGCCCGCGACGGCCACCTCGACCCGGCCGTCATCGGCGACGCGTCCCGCACCGGGCGGTACGACGAGCAGGCGCTCAAGCGGGTCTGGCACCACGTCGCCCGGTTCGGCAGCCCGGAGGTGCCCGGCGAGGCGACGCGCGAATAATGCCGCGCGTCGCGCTGGCCGGCCGGGGTTGAATGCGGGGCGTGACGGTTCCCGCTGGTTGGACCACGCGCCGGCCGACCCTCGACGACGTGACCGAGATCCTCGCGCTGGTGCACGCGAGCGACCTGGCCGCCGTCGGGCAGGCCGACTTCAGCCTGGACGAGGTGCGGTACGCGCTGGCCGGATCCTCGACGGCGCGTTCCGCGACACGCCGGACTACCAGCCGCGCACGTACGAGCGGTGGCGCGAGTGGGTCGACGGCCAGACCGACGTTTCCTGGGACGGTGTAGACGAAGTAGCGGCTCTCCCCGGCGACCGGGCGCAGCAACTCGAAGGCGAGGAACCCGGGCTGGTGCTCCACGGCATGCAACCGGGCGGCGAAGCGCCGGCGTGCTCAGCCGCTCGGGGAGATCAGGTACGGGCGGCGTTCGTCCCGGCGCGGCGGCCGGTGACCAGGGCGGGCAGCAGACCTCCGAAGTAGCCGGCGTGGCTGAGGCCGCCGACGTCGCAGCCGGCCGCGTACAGGCCGGGGATCGGGACCGGGTCGACGTCGGCCGGGTCGGTGACCAGCGTGCCGATCGGGCTGGTGGAGGCGGCACGGTCGAGTACGCGCTGTTCGTGGTCGACGGCGACGCCCCCGGTGGTGAAGGTCAGGCTGGCCTTGACCGCCACCGCGAAGAACGGTGGCTCGGTCAGGCCGTACCGGTGGCGGGCGCGGGGCGGATACAGGTCGCCCCAGCCGCCGGTCGCGCCGGCGCGGTTGACCGCGTGCACGGTGTCGAGCAGCGCGGCGGCGGGTACCCCGTGGTCGGCGAGGGCGGCGGCGAGCGAGTCCAGGGTCGGGGCGGTGACGGCGGCTCCCTTGGCGGCCGCCCGCTCGACGATCGTGCGAGTGGCAAGGCGGCCGGGCAGCGCGTCGGTGGCGAGGACCCGCGCGTCCCCGAGGTAGTAGCCGCGGCCGCCGGGGCGGCGGGCCAGGGCCTCGTTGAGCGACTCCTCGCCGGTACCTGCGCTCTCGTCGGTGAACCGGCGACCGTCCAGCCCGACCGCGTAGCTCAACGGCCCGAAGTACTGGCTGACCTCACGAAACTCGCGCGGCCCGAAGGCTGCCGACGAAGCGGACATGTCCTGCGGGGCGGCGGCGGCCAGGGCGGCGAGCATGGCGTGGCCGTAGAAGCCGTCCAGCCCGGCGGTGGTGGCGGCACCGAGCGCCAGCGCGGCGAGCAGCCCGTCGCCGGTGCTCCACGGGCTCGCCCGCAGGTACACGTGGTCGGGGGCGATGCCGTACCGGGTGAGCAGCTCGGGATTGCCCTGGAAGCCGCCGGTGGCGAGCACGACGGCGGGCGCGTTCCACTCGCCGTTGACGGTGAAGCCCGCCCGCGGCGAAGCGCCGGCAGTGGGGTCGGGCGTGAGCGTGCGCAGCGGGGTACGCAGCTCGATGCGGCCGCCGAGCCCGAGCAGGCGGGCCCGGAGCAGGTCGACGAGGCCGGCCGGGTCGACCGAGCGGCCGGTGCCGTGCACCATGTCCACCGTGGCGCCCAGCGGCACGCCGAGCCCGGCGATCCAGTCGAGGGTGGCGGCCGCTTCGGCGATGACGGTCTCCTGGAGCAGGTGGTCGGCGCCTGGCATGAGCCGCGCGGCCCGTTCGGGATCCGCGAATGTCCACAGTGTCCCGTTGGAGAGCAGTGCGGAGCCGCCGAGCCGGGGCGCCTTCTCGAGTACGAGCGTGTCGGCACCGGCCGTGGCGGCGCGGACCGCGGCCGCGAGGCCGGCGACGCCGCCACCGCAGACGATCACATCGGTCATCGTTCGCCCCTTCCCCCAGCGGCAGCTCCCCCGGCCGCGCCCCCTCCGCCCGCGAAACTCGCTTCGCCGGCCGACATCGGAGCGTCCGTCCCCGCCTGCCCTCGCCCCTTCCCGCCTTGGAGGCCGACCTCGGCCCCCAGCGCGTCGGCCGTGCGCCAGCGCGGTACGACGGCCGTGCCGGCGGCCACCAGGAGGCCGGAGAGCAACAGGAACGCCGCACCGGCACCGGTCGCGGCGGCGAGCGCGCCGGCGCCGAGCGGGATCGCGACGATCCCGATCCGGTTGACCATCAGCCGCAGCGCCAGCGCCGTGCCGCGGGAACGGGCCGGGGCGATCTGCACCAGCCAGGTCATCGACAGTGGGGTACCCAGGCCGAGCGTCACACCGGCCACCGCCATGATGACGACAAGCAACGCGTAGTCGGTGGTGAACGGCACGACGGCGAGGACGAGCCCGGGGATCACCAGGCTACCGACCACCAGCGGGATGCGACGGACCAGGCGCAGCGCCAGTGACGTGCCCAGCCGAGTGGCGAGCGAGGTGCAGGCGCGGACCGCGAGCAGGGCGCCCACGACCGACGGCGGCATACCCCGCTCCTCGCCGAGCACCGGCAGGTAGATGATGAGGATGTCGATGCAGACGGTCAGCGCCATGCCGGCGAAGAGCGCGACCCGCACACCGGGCGCGCCGACGACCTGACGCATGGGTACCCGGCTGTCCCGCGCCGGCGTCGCGCGGCCGGTGCGGACCCGGCGCCAGACCCACCACGCGAGGGGCACCGCGAGCGCGGCGATGGCCGCGCCGATGAGCAGCCCGTTCGCGGTACTGGCCAGGCGGCCGTCGACGCCGCCCGCCTCGATCAGCAGGCCCGCGCCGAGCGGGCCGACGAGCTGGTTGAGCGAGGCGGTGGCGGTGAGCCAGCCAAACCACCAGTCCTGGTGGTTGGCCGACGAACCGTGCGCGACGATCGACTCGCTCCCGACGAGCAGCCAGAGGTGGCCGAGGCCGAGCAGGGCCGACCCGGCGGCGAGGGTCGGCACGTCGGCGGCGAGCGCCAGCGCCAGGCAGCCGGCGGCGGTGCAGAAGCCGCCGGCGAGCAGCACCGACCCGCTGCGCCCGCGGTCGGCCTGGCGGCCGGTCCAGATCGCGACCAGCAGCGGCAGCGCGGCGAAGGCCGCCGCGATGACCCCGATGGCCACGGTGTCGGCGCCCACGGCGAGCGCGCGGTACGACACGACGGTGCGCGCGGCGTGTACCGCGGTGCCGCCGACCAGCATGATCGCGACCAGGGCCAGCTCGGTGAGCGGCAGTTGCCGCCGGCCCCCGGAACGCGGCTCCCCCGGCCGGCGGTCACCAGCCCTCCGGGGGCGGGCGGTCACGGCCGCGCCGCCGATTCCCCGGCGCGGCGGCCGGAGACCAGCGCCCATGCGATGTGCAGGCCGTGGCCGGACAGGCGCATGCCGCCCTGGCCGGCGCCGCCCGCCGCGTACAGGCCGGGGATCGGCACGCCCTCCGGACCCAGGACCCGGCAGTACGTGTCGACCGCGGCACCGCCCTCGGTGACGGTGAGCATCGCCTGCACCGGGCCGAGCGCGACGAGCGGCCCGGAGAGGCCGAGCGCCGCCACGTTGGCCGGCACGGCGCCGATGGCGGTGGCGAGGGCGGCCCCGTCGCGCCCCTCGTGCACCAGCTCGGGGCGGCTGCGGCGGTAGTCGCCGAAGTACGCGTAGCCGACGCTGGCCGCGGTGGAGACGTGGTGCGGCGGCCTCGTGAACCGGTCGGCGAGCGCGCGGGTCAGCACCACGTAGCCGCGCGCGCCGTGCTCGGCGGCGAGCCCCGCCGCCGCGCCGTCGACCCGCGCGCCCTTCTCGTTGACCAGGATCGCGCCGGCCTCGAACAGGCCCGGGCCGGGGCCGAGGTGGGCGACCAGCACGCCGGTCACGAACGGCCGCAGCGCCCACGCCGGGGCGTGTGACACGTACGAGCGCATGAGCCGGGTCAGCCACGGCCAGGTGGGGAGCTTCTCCACGAAGCCCTTGCGCCCCGGGGGAAAGCGCAGCTGCGGCCCGTACGCCAGGTCCATGTTGACCAGCTCGGCACCGGCCTCGGCGGCGAGCCGCTGGCTGGCACCGGACGACGCGGGGTTGACCGGCAGCGCGTCGTGCGCGGCGGCCGGCAGGTGCCGGCGGCGCATCTCGCGGTCGCCGGCGAAGTCACCGGCGGCGAGCACGACTCCCCGGCGGGCGGTGACCGTCGCGGCGCCGCAGCGTACGCCGGTGACCCGGCCGCGGGGGTCGCGGAGCAGGCCGGTCACGGTCACGCCGGTACGGATCGCCACGCCCCGGCGGCGCGCGGCCCGCAGCAGCCGGTCCAGGTACGCGCGGGCGCCGGGCAGGGCGTTGTGCATCCGGGGTACGCGGTTCGGCGGCTCCTCGAACGGCCCGGCGAAGGTGACGCCCAGCCCTTCAAGCCAGGCGATCGCGGGTCCGCTCTCGGTGGCCAGCATGAGCCGCAGGTCGTCGTTGTCCGGGCCGCCCGCGAACGCGTACATGTCCTCGACGAACGCCACCGCGTCGTCGGTGACCCCCGCGCGGCGCTGGGCCTCGGTGCCGGCGGCGGTGAAGGAGCCGACCGCGTAGCGCGTGGTCCCCCCGAGCCGGGGCTCCTTCTCCAGCAGCAGCACGCGCGCCCCGGCCGTCGCCGCCGACACGGCCGCGGCCAGCCCGGCCGCCCCTCCGCCGACGACGACCACGTCAGCGGAGGATGGCGCGGCGGTCATCGCGAGACGTGCGCGGTCGGGCGGAGCAGGCCGATCCTCTCCAGGGTCGCGCCGATCTCGGCGCGGGCCTCGTCGTCGACGTCGCAGGCCGGCGGGCGGACCCGGGACGAGGCGAACTGTCCCAGCTGCACCAGTGCCTCCTTTGTGGACGCGGCCTCGCTGCGCAGCTCGGTCGGCTCCTGGTTTTCGAAGACGGTGTCCATGAGCGGCACGCACCGGCCGAGGAACACCTGCCGGGCCCGCTCGGCGTCGCCTCCGGTCGCCGCGGCGATGAGCTCGGCCCAGGTCGGTGGGTCGATGACGCCGATGCCGATCAGGGCGCCGTGCGCGCCGTGCAGCAGCATGCCGAGCAGCGCCGGCGCGTCGGTGGCGGCGAGCACGGCCACGTCGTCGTGGAACGCGTCCCACACCTCGGCGTACCGCGTGGGGCTGAACGACGCGGCCTTGATGGCGACCACGCTGTCGAGCGCGACCACTTCGCGCAGCACCTCGATCGAGTACGCGCAGCCGGTGAAGTCGGGGTACTGGTGTACCACCGTGGGCAGGCCCACCTGCTTGTCGAGCGCCTCGAAGTAGTGCATGACCGAGGCCGGATGCTTGGCCAGCCGCCGGTATGGGCGCACGTCGATCGGCGGCAGTACGAGCAGCCCGTCGGCGCCCGCCTCCGCGGCGTTGGTGGCCTCGCGCACCAGGTCGTCGGCGGTGTTGGCCTCGATGCCGGCGATCACCGGCTGGCCGGGACGGCGCACGGTGAGCGCGTGCCGCACGATGTCGGCGCGTTCGGTGGAGGAGAGCTGGAGGACCTCGCCGACGTGGCCGTTGACGACCAGGCCCCGCACCCCGTCGGCCTCGGCGGTGGCGCCCAGGTGGGCGTCGAGGCCGGCGAAGTCGATCTTCAGGTCCTCGTCGAAGGGGGTCACCGTCGCGGGGTAGAGGCCCTGCATACGCAGCGTGCTCATCTCAGCTCTCTCCTTGTGGGTACACGGGTTGCCAGCACAGGACGACGATCTCCCCGTCCTCGCCGGCGGGTCGGAAGACGGCGCGCATCGGCATGCCGATGCGCAGCGGATCGGGGTCACCGTCGACGCTGCCGATCACGCGGACGCCCGGAGCGTCGGCCAGCTCGACGATCGCGACGGCGTACGGCAGGTCGGTGTAGCCGGGCACGGTGGCGTGCCCGACGACCGTGAAGGTGTACAGCGTGCCGGCCGGCTCGTGGCTCTCCCACTTGCGCTCCGTCGAGCCGCACGCCGGGCAGAGACCGCGCGGCGGCCAGACGACCGCGGCGCAGCCGCCACAGGCGGGGAGCACCAGCTCGCCCTTGGCGGTGCCGTCCCAGTACGGGGCGAAGAGCGGGTCGGTGACGTCCGGGACCGGGATCTTGGTCAGGTCAGCCACGGGGACCTCCGAGCACCGCGAGTGAGCCGTCGCCGAGGTTGCCCCAGCCGGTGACGGCGATGTGGCGAGCGCCCTGGACCTGCCGGGCGCCGGCCTCGCCGCGGAGCTGGCGGACCGCCTCGAGGATGTGGTTGAGGCCGACGAGGTGCCCTTCGGAGAGCAGCCCGCCGTGCGTGTTGACCGGCAGGCGCCCGCCGAGGCGGATGTCGCCCCGGGCGATCATGTCGCCCACCCCGTCGGCGGTGGCGAAGCCGGCCGATTCGAGCTGGTGCACGACCTCGAAGGTGAAGCAGTCGTAGATCATGGCGGCGTCCATGTCGGACGGTCCGAGCCCGGCCTCCGCCCACGCCCGCGGTGCCGCCTTGCTCAGCCCGATCTGCAGGAAGTCGGGGCGGCTGACCAGGTCGTCGGGAACGTCCGGGGCCCCCTCGGCGGCGGCCAGGATGCGCACCCCTCGGCCGTCGCCGCCGGGGTCGGCGGCGACGATCACCGCGCAGGCGCCATCGGTCTCCAGGCAGCAGTCGTAGAGCCGGTACGGGTCGGCGATGACCCGGCCGCTCAGGTACTTCTCCTTGGTCAGCTCCCGGCCGTACATCTGCGCGCCCGGGTTGAGGTTGGCGTGTGCCCGGGCGGCGAGCGCGACCTCGGCGAGGTGGTCGCGGGTCAGGTCGTGCTCGTACATGAACCGGCGGGCCAGCATGCTGTACCGCTGGGCCGCGGTGTTCCAGCCGGCCGTGTACTCCAGGTGCTGCCGGATCGACGCCCCCGGTACGAAGGACGGCCGCTTGTGCTTGCGCGGGCCCGAGTTGCCCTTGAGCGCGCGGTACATCAGCACGTACTTCGCCGCTCCCCCGGCGACCGCGACGGCGGCGCTGCCGAGGGCGCTGACCGCGCTGGCGCCACCGACCGAGCTGACCGCCCGGAACCGCACGTCGGGCAGGCCGAGCGTGGCGATCAGCGTCTCGGCCGAGACGTGCCCGGCGTACGCGATGATCCCGTCGATCTCGCGTACGTCGATGCCGGCGTCGGCGGCCGCGGCGATGGTGGCCTCGGCCGCGAGCGTCTCGACCGGCCGGTCGACGCGCTTGGCGTACTCGGTGTTGCCCACGCCGATCAGGTAGCCGGTCATGCGATCACCGCCCGGGCGTCGACCACGAACGCGCCGTCGGGGGTGACCACCACGGGGTTCAGGTCGGCCTCCAGCACCACGCCGGCGTGCCCGATCGCCCAGCGGGCCAGCGCCTCGACGACGTCGAGCAGCGCCTCCCGGTCGGCCGGCGGGTCGCCGCGGTACCCCGCGAGCAGTTCGCCGAGGACGCGGTGGTCGGCCAGCCGGCGGGACAGCTGCGCGCGTGTGGTGGGCAGCAGGACCCCGACCGCGTCGGTGTGCAGCTCGGCCCGGGTACCACCGACGCCGAGCACGAGCATCAGCCCGAACGCGTCGTCGTACTTGAGGCCGACGAGCACCTCGACGCCTCGGACCATCCGCTGTACCAGGACGCGGGCGTCGGTCAGCCCCTGCCGCTCGGCGATGTCGCGCAGCCGGGCGGTCGCCTCGCGTACGGCCGCCGCGTCGGCCAGGCCGAGGATGACGCCGCCGGACTCGGTCTTGTGGTTGAGGTCGGGCGCGTCGAGCTTGACCGCCACCGGGTAGCCGAGCCGGTCGGCGTGCGCGTCGGCACCGTCGAGCGTCTCGGTGAGCGCCATCGGCACGACGCTCACGCCCGCCTCGGCCAGCTCGGTGAGGGCGGCGCCGGCGGTACGTACCTCGGGCGTGCCCGGTCGCCGGAGCGGCGCGTCCAGCAGCGCGGGCAGGTCCGGGTCGATCTGGGCGTTACGGATCCGGGCACCGGCCTCGGCCGCGGCGACGGCCCGGGCCGGCTCGTCGTAGGCCGCGATGCCGGCCCGGTCGAGGTGGACGCGGCTGGCCGGGTCGAGGCCGACCCAGCCGACGTACATCTCCTGCGCGATCCGCGGGCGTACCTCGGCCAGCTTGACCGTCATGCCCTCCGAGCGCGGCCCGCCGGCGCCGCTGGCGATGAAGATGGCGTCCAGCGTCGGGTCCTTGGCGAGCGCGAGCGACATCCGGGCCAGCCGGTCCTGCTGGGCGAAAGCGCCGGTCACGTCGACCGGGTTGCCCAGCCCGTCCTGGCCGCAGATCTCCTCCAGTTCGGCGCGGACACCGTCGGGCAGCGGCGGCAGGGTCCAGCCCTGTGCGCTGAGCCAGTCGGCGGTGACGGTGCCGTTGCCGCCGGAGGTGGTGAGCACCGCGGCGCGGCGCCCGTGCGGCTCCGCCGCCCGCCGCACGGACTGGGTCGACAGCGCCAGCGCGGCGTCGAACATCTCCTGGTACGAGGAGACGACCAGGATGCCGGACTCGGCGGCGACCGCCTCCATCACCGCGGCCGTGCCGGCGATCCGGCCGGTGTGCGACTGCACCGCGTGGCGGCCGGCCTCGGAGCGGCCGGCGTTCAGCATGACCACGGCCTTGCCGGCGGCGCGGGCCCGCAGCGCGGCGCGCCGGAACCTCGGCCCGTCTGCGCTGCCCTCGACGAACAGCAGGATCACGTTGGTGTCGGGGTCGTCGACGACCAGGTCGAAGAGCCCTTCCATCGGCTGCGCGGCCTCGTTGCCGGTGCTGATGAGCCAGCTGTAGCCCAGCGCCCGGTCCCGGAACGCCTGGAGCAGGTACGAGATGACCGCGCCGCTCTGGCCGACCACGGCGACGTCGCCGGGGCGGAGCGCGCCGCCGTCCGCGCCGGTGGCGAAGCTGGCGTTGATGCTGGCGTTTCCGTTGAGCACGCCGACCGAGTTCGGGCCGATGACCAGCATGTCGTGCTCGGCGGCGATCGTCGCCAGCTCGTGGTCGAAGGCGCGCCGGTCGGCCTCGGCGCCGAGGTGCGCGGTGATCACGACCGCCGACCTCACGCCGAGCGCGCCGGCCTCGCGCAGCACCGCGGGTACGGCGCCGGCGCCGATCCCCACGACCACCATGTCCGGTACGGCGGGCAGGTCGTCCAGCCGCGCGTACACCTTGTGGCCGAGGATCTCGCCGCCGGCGAGGCGGGGGTTGACGGGGTAGATGTCGGCTGCGGGGTTGGCCGCGACAAGGTTGGCGATGAGCCGGCTGCCGTAGTAGCTGCCGCCCTCGGGCGGCGAGGCGCCGACGACCGCGACGCTGCGCGGGACCGTCAGGGTCGCGGCGCGATCCCGCGCCGGTTTTTCGCCTACTCGCATCGATGGCCTTCCGGTAGGACGGATGCGGGAACACTGTCGGACAACGCTGCCGCCTCGGTCGGCGGTCTCTTGCGGGGGTCGCCAGGGACCCTCGAGATAACGTTGTCTCAGCGACCGTAACATCGGGCGGAAACCAGGGTCAAGAACCCGGAAAACCGGGTTCTACCAGGGCTTTTGGCACGCTGAAGCGCCGCTCGGGCCCCGGGCTCCGGCGGTCGGCCACGCGGCCGGTCAGCCGCCGGGCGGGGCGATCGACCGGCCGTCGACGACGGTGGGCGCGATGGCCGGCGGCGCCGGGGCGGGCTCCCCGGCGACGTGCGCGGCGATGTGCCGCAGCGCCGCCCGCGCGTACTCGCCCACCGCGACGTCGACCGTGGTCAGCGTCGGGCTCGACCAGGCGGCCGAGCGAGTGTTGCCGATGCTGATCACGGACGCGTCGGCGGGCACCGACCGCCCGGCCCGGGCCAGGCCGTCGAGCACGCCGATCGCCATGGTGTCGGCGCCGACGAGGAAGCCGGTCAGCTCCGGCATCTGCGCCACCATCTCCCGCACCGCCGCCGAGCCGTCCTCCGGCGCGTACGGCGCGTGCCGCACCACGAAGCCGGAGCCCGCCTCCGTCAACGCCTTGATCGCACCGCGCAGCCGCTGCTGGGTCACCTCGCTGTTCGGCGGTCCGAGCAGGAGGCCGACCCGGCGGTGCCCGAGCGCCGCGAGCTTCGCCGCCGCGACCGCGCCGACCTGCTCGTTGTCGACGCAGAACGTCGGGATGTCGATTCCTCTCGGGGCCAGCGACGTGACCGTGACCCCGGCGCGGCCGACCAGGTTCATCAGCGCGGCGAACCGGTCCAGGTAGGTCCACTGGTCGAAGCCGCCGCCGGCCAGGATGAGGCCGGCGACCCGGTGCCCGCAGAGCCGTTCGATGTGCTTGAGCTCCAGCAGGGCGTCGCGCTGCATGTTGGAGACGATGGCGACGATGCCGTGCTCGCGCTCGGCCGCCTGCGTGACGAGTTCCGCGATCTCCCCGTAGTAGGGATCGACCATGTCGCCGACGACCAGGCCGACCATCGCGGCTCCGGCGCCGCGCAGGGCGCGCGCGGCGACGTTCGGCATGTAGCCGAGCTCCGCCGCGGCGGCCTGCACGCGCGCCGCGAGCTCCGGGTCCACCTTGTTGTCGGGCTGGCGCAGGACGCGCCCGGCCGTGCTGACCGACACGCCGGCGAGCCGGGCGATGTCGACCAGGGTCGGCGCCTTCGCCGGCACAATCGCGTCCATGTCTGCGATCCCCCTCGCGTTCTGACGAACTGACTAACTGGCGCCGAGCCGCTGCAACGACTCCGTGGTCCGCGCCTCCACCTCGGGCACCAGGGCGGTCACCTCGGCGGCGCTGCGGGTCTTCGGGGTGAGCCCGAGTGCCGAGATCTTCTCCTGGTACTCGCTGCTCGCGCCGACCTTCATCATCGCTGCCTCCAGTGTGGAGCGGATCGCGTCGGGCGTACCGGCCGGCACCACGACCGTGTAGTACGTCTCGGAGGTCACGTCGTAGCCCAGCGAGGCGACCGTCGGCACCTGCGGGTACTGGCTGATCGGCTCCTTGCTCAGCGTGGCCAGGATCCGGAACTTGCCCGCGTCCACCTGCGGCTTGGCTGTGGCGACGGTCAGCGTGGCCACGTCGATCTGCTTGCCGAGCAGCGCGGCGACCTTCTCCGCGGCGCCGGTGGCGTAGATGGCGGTCTTCAGGTCGATGCCGGCCGCCTTCTCCAGGTTGGTGATGGCCAGGTTGTCGGTGCTCTGCGCGCCCTCGATCGAGGCGATCAGCTGGCCCGGCTTCGCCTTCGCGGCGGCCACCAGGTCGGCCATGCTCTGGTACGGCGAGTCGGCGTTGACCGCCACCACGTCGGTGATGTCCGACAGGCTGCTGAACCAGGTGAACGATTCCTTCTTGTACGGCGCGTTCTGCCCCGGCCAGATCCAGGCCAGCGCGTTCGGCATGCTGATCATGCCGAACGTGTAGCCGTCCGGCTTGGCGTTCGCCAGCTCGGTGAGGCCGACCACGGTGTTGCCGCCCGGCTTGTTGAGCACCAGGACCCGCGCCCCGAGCTCCTTCTCCAGCAGCGTCGCGGCCACTCGGGCCTGGCTGTCGGCGGGGCCACCGGCCGAGTACGGCACGATGAACGTGATCGACTTGCTCTTCTCCGGGAAGCCCGCGGCGGCCTTCTCGCCGGCTTCCTCGTTGGCCGCCTCCTGGGCGCAGCCGGCCGTGGCCAGCAGGACGGTGGCCGCCGTGGCGGCGAGCACTCTGGTGAATCTCATCGTTGGCTCCCTACGTTGTCAGAGGAGATGTCGGGGGTGCGCGGCCGTGCGGCGGCGCGCCGGCTGGCCCGAGATCGGCGATAGCCGATGTAGCCGCGGGCCACGAAGACCGCGACGGTGACGAGGATGCAGATGTCGGTGAGCGGGCTGCGGAAGATGCCGAAGGAGTCGCCCGCGGTCAGCGACATCGCCGTGCGGAAGTTGGCCTCGATCATCGGCCCGAGGATGATCGTCAGAGCCGCGGGCGCGAGCGGCACCTCGAGACGGCGCATGACGAAGCCGACGAGCCCCGCGATCCACATGATCGCGACGTCCACGACGGAGTTGTTCACCGTGTAGGCGCCGATCATCATGAACGCGAGCGTGATCGGGTAGAGGACCTGGTACGGCACGCGCAGCACGCTCACCCAGAGGCGGACCAGCGGCAGGCTCAGGATCAGCAGCATGACGTTGGCGACGAAGAGCCCGGCGATGATCGTCCAGGCCACGTCGGGGCGGTCGCGGAAGAGCAGCGGTCCGGGCTGAAGCCCCTGGATCAGGAACGCCCCGAGGACGATCGCCATGGTCGGTGACGCCGGGATGCCGAACGACAGCAGCGGGATCATCGAGGAGATGCCGAGCGAGTTGTTCGCCGTCTCCGGCCCCGCGACGCCCTGGATCGCGCCCTTGCCGAAGCGCTCCGGATGCTTGGCGAACTTCTTCTCCGTGACGTACGAGGCGAAGGTCGCCGCGGCCGCCGGCGAGCCCGGGATCAGCCCGAACAGGAAGCCGATGACCGAGCCGCGGCCGATCGAGCCGGCGGAGTCCTTGAGGTCCTGGCGGCTCAGGTGCAGCGAGCCGACCCGGCTCGGCAGGCTGAGCGTGTTGCGGCGCAGGATGCTCTCCAGGATCTCGGCGACGCCGAAGAGGCCCATCACGACCGCGATGAAGCTGATCCCGCCCATCAGCGAGACCGTGCCCATGGTGAAGCGCGGATCGCCGAAGACCGGGTCGAGGCCGACCATGCCGACGAAGAGGCCGAGCAGCGCCGAGATGAGCGCCTTGGTCATCGACCTGCCGGCCAGGCCGACGACGATGGTCAGGGCGAGGATCGTCAGGCCGAAGAGCTCCACCGGGCCGAGCGTGATGGCGGCCTCCGCCAGCGTGGTCGCGCCGAGCATGCCGACCAGGGCGATCACGCCCCCGGCGAAGGAGCCGACGGCGGCGATGGCGAGCGCCTTGCCAGCCCGGCCCTGTTTGGTCATCTGGTACCCGTCGATGCAGGTCACCACGGAGGCGACCTCGCCGGGCACGTTGAGCAGGACCGAGGTGATGGTGCCGCCGTACATGGAGCCGTAGTAGATGCCCAGCAGCATGATGATGCCGCCGACCGGGTCGAGCGCGAACGTGATCGGCAGCAGCAGCGAGCAGGCCGCCGCCGGGCCGAAGCCGGGGATGACGCCGGTCAGCATGCCGATGAGGCAGCCGACGAGCGCGTACGCCAGCGTGGTCGGGGTCAGGATCTCGCCGAAGCCGGCCAGGAGCGCGTTGAACATGTCCATCTAGAGCACCGCCCACGGCAGGAACGGGATGTGTACCGGCAGGCTGGGCACGACCACGCCGAGGTAGTCGAAGAGCGCGCGGCTCACCATCGCGCCGAGGATCGCGCCGACAATGCTCCACAGTGGCCGCTGGCGGGCCACGACGGTCAGCAGCGCCGCGGTGTAGAACGCGACCGCGACGGTGTAGCCGAGGCTGACGAACAGGCCGACCGCGATGGCGGTGACCAGCAGCGTCGCGCCGAACCGGAAGGCGCCCCCGTGGCCCCAGTCGAGCTCCTCCTCGACCTGGCTCTCGGCGGCCTCCTGCTCGCTCTCGTCGAGCACGGTGGTCACCAGGTCGCCCGACTCCTCGGACTCCGGGCGGCCCGGCTTGAGCAGCCAGACCGCGGCCAGGAACGTGAGCAGGGCGCCGACCACGAACGGGAACAGGCCCGGTCCGGGCTGCGTGCCCTCGTGCAGGCCGTAGCCGTAGGCGGTGACGGTGACCAGAGCCGCGAACGCCAGCACGGTGGCCGCGGCGGCGCGCTGACGAACCCCCCAACTCCGGGCGGCGTCGCCCGGGCCGGCGGTGGTGCTCTCCTGCGACGCCTCGGTCGCCCGGGGGTCGGCCCGCGGCGGCGCAGAAAGGTGGCTATCTCCCATTTTCGCGCTCCCGTCGGGACGGCGTGAACGGTTGATGTCCTGCGTGTTTCAGCGGACATTAGCGCCGTGGTGACGGGAGCCACAAGAGGTTGGGGCAACGTTATCTCAGATTGTCGCGCGCCCCGGCTGCCCGCTTGGCGCTCCATGCTGAGCTGCTTAAACCCGACAACCAAGGTGTTACCGGCACGTTACAAGCCGCTCTGTTGGGCAGCGGCAGGAGCGGTGCTACGGTCCTCCAGACAACGAAGTCTCGCTGGCTGCGACCGGCTCTCGCCGCTTCGTCCCCGAGGTGATGCCCCGTGTCCTCCGCCGGTTCCATCCCCGCGTTCGCCGGTGCCCCCGCCGGTGCCCTCGTCGGCGTGCGAGTGTTACGCGTCGGCGAGTCCCGCGCCGGCGACCTCCTCGTACGGCTGCTGACCGAGCACGGCGCCCAGGTCACGGCCGTCCCCGGCAGCGCCGAGGCGGCCGCACGCGCGGCGACCCCGCTGCTGGCCGAGCACGACGTACTCGTCGACGACGCCGGCCGCGACGTCCTCGCCGCGCACGGCCTCAGCCCCGCCGGCGCCGCCCACCACAACGATCGGCTCATCCACTGCCGCCTGGTCGGCCTGCCGCCCGGCGCCGACCCGGCCGACGCGCTGCCAACCGCCGACGCGCCGTTGCCGGGCGGCGCGCTGTCGTCGGACGGCGCACTGTCGTCGGACGGCGCACTGTCGTCGGACGGCGCGCTCCCTCCAGGCGCAGCCCTCCCTCCGGCAGCTGTGACCGGCGGCGCGCTGCCACCGGGCGGCACGATGGAAGGCGTGCTGCCGCCGGCGGCTGTGACCGGCGGCGCGGCGGGAGAGCCGCAGCCGTCCGTCTCGCTGGCCGGCGGCTCGGCGCCGCGCGACGCCCTGCCACCGGGCCGGTACGAGCTCGACGACACCGCGATCGCGGCCCTGCTCGGCCTGAACCAGCTCTCCGGCCTCCCCCTGCGCGCCGAGCCGCTACCGGTCGCCAGCCTCTACGGCGCCGCCCTCGCCGCCGTCCACATCGTCGCCGCGCTGATCGCCCGCGAGGACCGGCCTGGCGCGATCCACATCGAGGTGCCACTGCTGGCCGCCGCGGCGACCGCGCTCAGCCGGGAGCAGATCCGCCTCGAAGACGGGCGCCTGGTCGACATCGCCACGCTGCCGCACCTGCCCCACGTCGAGCTCTACGAGTGCGCCGACGGCCGGTACCTGCAACCGCACGGCCTCTATGCCGAGTTCGTGCGGATCATCTGCCGCGTCGCCGGCCACGCCGACTGGGCCGACGAGGCGGCCGCCGCGCTCGCCCGCCTGCCCGATTGCGCCGCCGAGCAGGCCTGGCGGGAACGCCTGCGCGCCCTGTTCCGCCAGCGCCCCGCCGCCGACTGGGAACGTGACATCAACGCCGCGGGCGGTGCCGCCACCATGACCCGGGCGCCAGCCGAGTGGTCCGCCGAGCCACACGCCACCGCCGCCCAGATCGTCGCCACCGGCACTGGCACCGAAGGCACCGCCGCGGGCGGCGAGGGCGGCGGCGAGGCCGCGTTCCCACCGCCCGGACTTGGGGTACGCGTCATGCTCACCCCGGCCCCGGCCCCGGCGTCGGCGTCGGACCGCACCGCCCAGCGCCCGCCCGGCGGCTCGGCGCCGGGCCGCGCCCGGCTGGGCCTCGGAGCCTCCACTCCCCTCGGCGAGGCACCGCGGCTCGCCGGCGGCCCGCTCACCGGCGTCAAGGTGCTCGACTTCTGCATCGTGCTCGCCGGTCCCACCTGCGCCCGGATCCTCGCCGACCTCGGCGCCGACGTGGTCAAAGTGGACGATCCGCGCCGCCCGGTCAGCCCGTTCCCGTGGCTCGACGTCAACCGGGGCAAGCGCAGCACGATCGTCGACCTCACCACCGCCGACGGGGTCCGGCTCGTACACCGGCTGGTCGAGGACGCCGACGTCGTGGTCCAGAACTTCCGCGCCGGCAAGATCGACAAGCTCGGCTTCGGCGCCGACCGCCTCCGCCGCGAGCGCCCCGACCTCGTGTACGCCTCCCTGAACGCCTTCGACTTCGACGGCCCCTGGCAGGAACGCGCCGGCTGGGAGCACAATGCCCAGGCCGCCAGCGGGATGCAGGCGCTGCGGCGGCGCGACGGCGTGCCGCGGCAGGTGCCGTTTCCGGTGAACGACTACGCCACCGGCCTGCTCGGCGCCTACGGCGTCTGCCTGGCGCTGCTGCACCGCCGCCGCACCGGCGCGGGCGGCCACGTCCGGGCCAGCCTCGCCCGCAGCGCCACGTACCTGCTGCGCGCCGCCCCCGAACGCCCCGCCCGCTACCGCCCGGTGTCGTGCACGGACGGCTGGGTCTGGGCCGCTGCCGAGCCGCCGCGCGGCACGCCCACGACGAGGGCGGCCACACTGGCGACGCTCCGGGCCGCGGGCATTCCGGCGGTACCCGAGCTCGACCTCAGCGATCCAGGTACCCGCGACTGGCTGCGCTCCTCCGGCGTGCTGACCCGCTGGCGCCATCCGAGACTGGGCTGGATCGACCAGATCACCCCTACGGTCGGCGGTGACCTCGGTGCCGCGCCCGGCCATCCGGCACCGGAACCGGGCGACGACACCGAAGCCGTGCTGACCGGGGCCGGCATCGACCCCGGCGAACTCGCCAACCTGCGAGCCGCCGGCGTGATCAGCGGTACCCTGCGGTTCTTCCCCACGGTCCCGCTGCCGTGACAGCCCTGGCGTTGTCGGCCAGGGCCGGATCGACCTCGGCTACCGGAAGTCGGTGAGCCGGAAGACCGAGATCATGTCGGAGTACCGGGGGTCGCCGGACGAGCTGGGGTAGAACGACGCCTCCGCGCCGACCCAGCCGCGGAAGGCACCGAGGTCGTCGATGATCTGCAACATCGGCTTGACGTGCGAGTTGCCGGTGTAGCAGAACTCGTTACGCTCCAGTGCCAGGCAGGTGCACCAGTGCCACAGGTTGTCGCGCCGGTCGTAGCTGGACATCTTGACGAGGTAGTACTGGATCGACGTGATGTTGTACGAGGTGCCGCCGCCGTAGGTCGGGCAGCCACCGGACGCCTGGCACGCCCCGCTCGACGACGGTTGCAGGTAGGTCAGGCACTGCGTCGTCACGTCGCATCCACGAAACGCCGTGTGCCCGAACGTCTGCCCGTGCGACTGTCCAACCTGGTCCTTCGACCAGCTCACCAGATCCTGCTTGAGCACACCGGGGAACGCGAGCACCGAACTCATCGCGCGTCGCTCGCTCAGGCCGGCGTTGCTCCCGTAGCCGTACCCGTAAAGGGCTTTGGTGTTGTATTTGAAGTCCAACCTGGACAGTAGCCCGTTGGCGTCGCCGCGCACGTACCACTCGTCGGTCCACGCCTGGCCGACCTGCCAACTGACCGACACGACCTGGGTCGGCACGCCGCCGACGTTCTGCGTGTAGGTGGTGAACGTGCCGTTGCGCGTCTCGGACGCGGCGGAGGTGAAGCCACCGGCGGTGAGGATCTGGCACGTGCGGACCTTGCTGGTCGACGAGCCGGCCGTGGTCGAGCAGGATCCGTCCGGCGTGGCGCCCGTGCCGACCCGGGCCACCGGGGTCGTCTGCGACCAGACCCACATCCGGGCCGTCACCGTGCCGTCGGTGCGAAACTGGTACGTACCGAGCCGGACCCAGTTGGCTCGGAAGTTGTTCGCCAGGTGCCCCAGGGTCACGACGTAGTTGGCATGGCCGCCGGGGAGCGAGACGGCGGCCGCGGGGCCGGGAGTGGCGACCACCCCGACCGCGGCGGTGAGAACGGCCGCGGCGAGCACACGGCCCACGGCCTTCGGACGTATCCGCATCCTGACCCTCCTCGAAGCCGGAGACGCTCATCCCAGCTTCAAGGCCCTGACCCGGAAAACTCAAGAACGGACGTCGATGTTGTGTGGACCAGCGGCACGGCGGGTCGGTGCTCGCCCGCCGTGCCCTCGCCCGCCCTCAGAGTGTGCGGGCCAGCCGGTCGGCCAGCAGGCGGGTGAAGCGCGACGGGTCGGCCAGCTCGCCGCCCTCCGCGAGCAGGGCCATGCCGTAGAGCAGCTCAGCCGCCTCGGCCAGCGCCGGGTCGTCCGCGTTCGCCGCGTGCGCGGTGCGCAGCCCAGTGACCAGCGGATGGTCCGGGTTGAGTTCGAGGATCCGCTTGGTCTGTGGCAGCTCCTGGCCCATCGCCCGGTACATCTTCTCCAGCGTCGGCGTGATGTCGTGCTCGTCGCCGACGATGCAGGCGGCCGACGTGGTCAGCCGGGTCGAGAGCCGGGCCTCCTTGACGTTCTCCTGGAGCGTGGTGCCGAGCCACGACAGCAGGTCGGCGAAGTCAGCCGCCTGCTCGGCCGAGGGCTCCGACTCGCCGAGGTCGACCTTGCCCTTCGCCACCGACTGCAACGGCTTGCCGTCGAACTCGGTCACCTGCTCGACCCACACCTCGTCGATCGGGTCGGTGAGGATCAGCACCTCGTACCCCTTGGCGAGGAACGCCTCCAGGTGCGGCGAGTGCTCGACCATCGCGCGCGACTCGCCGGTCATGTAGTAGATGTCGGTCTGGCCGTCCTTCATCCGCTCGACGTACTCGCGCAGCGACGTCGACTCCGCGGCCGTGGAGGAGAACAGCACCAGGTCGAGCAGCTGCTCGCGGTTGTCGGGGTCTTCGAGCAGGCCCTCCTTGACCGCCCGGCCGAACTCGCCCCAGAAGCCGCCGTACTTCTCCGCGTCGGCGGCCTTGAGGTCCTTCAGCGTGGCGAGGACCTTCTTCACGAGCCGGCGGCGTACGACCTGGATCTGGCGGTCCTGCTGGAGGATCTCGCGGGAGACGTTGAGCGACAGGTCGTGCGCGTCCACCACGCCCTTGACGAAGCGCAGGTACTGCGGGATCAGCGCCTCGCAGTCGTCCATGATGAACACGCGCTTGACGTAGAGCTGCAGGCCGCGCTTGCCGTCGCGGCTGAACATGTCGAAGGACGCGTGGGCGGGGACGAAGAGCAGCGCCTCGTACTCGAAGGTGCCCTCGCCCTTCATGTGGATCGTCTCGAGCGGGTCGGTCCAGTCGTGGCTGACGTGCTTGTAGAACTCGTGGTACTCCTCGGTGCTGACCTCGCTGCGGGGCCGCGCCCAGAGCGCCTTCATCGAGTTGACCGGCTGGTCCTCGCCGGCCATGCGGATCGGCCACGCGATGAAGTCGGAGTAGCGCTTGACGATCTCGCGGATCTTCCACTCGGCGGTGTAGTCGAAGAGCTGGTCGTCGCGGTCTTCCGGCTTGAGGTAGAGAGTGACCGACGTGCCCTGTGGCGCCTCGTCCAGCGACTCGATCTCGTAGGCGCCCTCGCCGCTCGACTCCCAGAGCGTGCCCTGTGCCTCACTGGCGTGGCGGGTCACCAACGTCACCTTGTCGGCGACCATGAACGTCGAGTAGAAGCCGACGCCGAACTGCCCGATCAACGCCTGCGCCGCGCCGCCGTCCGTCGTCTCGCGCAGCTTGCGCAACAGCTCCGCGGTGCCCGACTTGGCGATGGTGCCGATGAGCGAGATGACATCGTCGCGGGTCATCCCGATGCCGTTGTCGCGCAGGGTCAGCGTGCGCTTGTCCTTGTCGACCTCGATCTCGATGTGCAGATCCGAGGTGTCGACGGCCAGATCCTTGTCGATCAAGGATTCGAGCCGGACCTTGTCGAGCGCGTCCGACGCATTGGAGATCAGCTCGCGGAGAAAGATGTCCTTGTTCGAGTAAATCGAGTGGATCATCAAATGCAGAAGCTGACGCGTTTCCGCCTGAAACTCCAGCGTTTCCCTGCTCACCGAAACCCCTCCGGCGCTCGCTCGACAACCGACGCCGAAAGAATACCGATCCCTCCACTCACGCCGAAGGACGATCCCTTCGGTCGATGGGCATGGCCTTGACTCAACGTGAAGAATTCTCGGTCATGGATTCGTTCCTGCCCCAGGTGCTGCTGCCCGTCGCCCTCGGCATCGTCATGCTCGGGCTGGGGCTCGGGCTGGTCGTGGCCGACTTCCGGCGTGTCGTCCAGTTTCCGAAGGCGGTAGTGATCGCGCTGGTCTGCCAGGTCGTGGTCCTTCCGGCGGTCTGCTTCGGCCTGGTGCTGGCGCTGGACCTGCCGCCCGTGCTCGCGGTGGGCATGATGCTGCTGGCCGCCTCGCCCGGCGGCACGACGGCCAACCTCTACAGCAACCTCTTCGGCGGCAACGTCGCCCTGAACGTCACGCTGACCGCGGTCAACTCGGTGCTCGCGGTCTTCACGCTGCCCATCGTGGTCAACCTTTCCCTCGACCACTTCCTGAGCGGAACGGGGCAGGTCGGCCTCCAGTTCGACAAGGTGCTCCAGGTCTTCGCGATCGTGCTGGCGCCGGTGGCGCTGGGCATGTTCGTCAGGTCACGCTGGCGCCCGTTCGCCGAACGCATGCACCGCCCGGTGCGCATCCTGTCGGTGGCCGTCCTGGTGCTGGTGATCGCCGGCACGGTCCTCCAGGAGCGCGACACGCTGGTCGAGTCGTTCGAGGCGGCGGGCCTGGCGGCGCTGGCGTTCAACCTGATCAGCCTCGCGGTCGGCTACCTCGCGCCGCGACTGGCCGGCGTGGGCCGGGCCGAGTCGGTGGCGGCGGCCTTCGAGGTCGGCATCCACAATGGAACGCTGGCCATCGTCCTGGCGACGACGCTGTTGGACAGCACCGAGATCGCGATACCGGCGGCCGTCTACAGCCTCATCATGTTCTTCACCGCGGCCGCATTCGGCTATCTCATCCGACCCCGCACGGCCGCGGGCGCCTCCTCCCCGCACACCACCACACAGACGTCCGGCGCCGACGCCGCGCACGCGGACGACTGACGGTCACGGCCGCCGCCACGGCGCTGTCGTCAACGGTACCGGTGCCGGAAGTCGCCGTGCCGCTCGTACATCAGCGTCCGCGCCGTCCACACCGCCTGGGCCTGGGGCTCGCCGGATAGCCGCCGCCGGGCGTGCCGGGCCGGCGCCCTCGCACCGTCGCCCCGATCCGGTCATCTCGGGACGCGAAAGGGGCCGAGCGTCGCCGCCCGGCCCCCTCGTCCTGATCAGCGGATCAGTGCAGCCAGCTCCCGTGCGTGTCCTGTGCCGCCGGGGCCGCGACCGCCGTACGCGCCGACGCGGCCGCCGTACGCGGTGGGATCGCGGACGTGTCGTACGCGAAGGTCGCCACCGCGGTCGCGATCGCGTCCGAGTTGGTCTCCAGCGCGAACGTGTTCACGTTGCCGAGGAGCTTGTACTCCCGGCGCAGTTGCCGGTAGAGCTCGGCGTCGGCGCCGTTGCGCTCCGGGGTGAGGCTGTCGCAGGGGTCGTGGTAGCACGGGTCGTACTGCGCGCCCGCGACGCCGCCCCACAGCGCGACGTCCGCCGGGGTCTTCAGCACCTCGGCGCCGGTGAAGAGGCCGCCGGCCGGGATGCCGACGCCGGCCGCGATGAACGGGCCGTAGTCGGAGCGACCGGTGAAGTCGGCCGCCGCCGTCGCCTCGCCCCGGGAGGCGAAGAAGCCCTCGAAGACCGCCTCGATCTCGGCGGAGCCGGGCGGGCCGGCCGGTGCGCCGGTGCCGGCGGAGTCGTCGCCGTCGTACACCCCGAAGGTGTAGTTGGGCGAGCCGATCATGTCGAAGTTGAGGTAGAGCGCGATCTTGTCGCGTTCGGCCTGCGGGAGGTTGGCGACGTAGTACGTCGAGCCGACGAGGTTGGACTCCTCGGCGCCCCACCACGCGAAACGCACCTTGTTCTTCGTCTTGAACTTCGCCATCTGGAGCGCGACCTCGAGGATGGCGGCGCTGCCGGTGCCGTTGTCGTTGATACCGGCGGTGTCGGGCTCGGAGTCGAGGTGAGCGCCGGCCATGACGACCTCGTTGGGGTCGCCCCAGCGGGACTCGGCGATCACGTTGGTGGTGTCGCGGGTCTCGGAGATCGCGTCGACCGAGATCTCCATCGTGACCGTGCCGGCCTGGGCCGCCGCGACCAGCGCCGCGCCGGTCTCGTACGAGACCGAGACGGCCGGGATGCCGACCGGCCCGCCGAGCGTGCCGAGGAACAGCCCGTACCGGTCGGGGTTGGCCTCCGGTGTGCCGTTGCCCTGGTTGAAGATGATCGCGCCGATCGCGCCCGCCGCCTCGGCGTTTTGCACCTTCAGGCCGAAACCGCAGGTGGCGCCGGGTGCGGCGCCGCGCTGCATGATCGCGATCTTGCCGGCGACCTCGGGGCCGAAGTCGCTGGCCTCGCATCCGGAGGTGCTGTCGCGCGGTGGCGTGAGGTTGACGTCGACGGGCACCACCTCGCCGTTGGCGGTGCCGTTGCCGGCGCAGTCCAGCACGTCGTAGTCGGTCTGGTCGACGTACGTCGTGGGCGTGGGCGCGATCTGCCGGAACGACGAGCCGGTGTCTTCGCAGTAGGTGAACGAGAACGGCTGCCGCGTCACCTTGTATCCGGCCAGCTTCGCCAACGCCGCGACGTAGTCGGCACTCCGGTCGTAGCCGGGCAGGCCCGAGGCGCGGTTGCCGCCGCTGAGCGAGGCGATCGCCTGGAACGCGACGAGGTGGCGGCTGACACCGCCGAGCGTGACCTGCTTGGTGAGCTTCTTGACGGCGTTGTTGCTGGACGTCGCCTGAGCGGGTGTGGCGACGGTGAAAGCACCGAGCAGTACGGCTGCTGTCGCCGCACCGCACAAGCGTCTGATGAACGAGCGAGACACCACAGTGTGTACTCCATTCCCGGAACGGTGGCTCCGACATCCAGCAATCTAGATTCGACACTCTCCGTGTGGAAGGGGTGACACGCCTTGACCCCACCCGCCAGCCGAAGCATGGCTGCCCGGAGGAGGCCGGTACCCCGGATTGAAGGTTGATTTTGCCGACGCGATGTGCAATTGGCGACGGGCTGACCCGGCGTACGCCGGCCGGCGTCACCCCGCTCGGGGGATCGCGGCTCACGGCCGGGCGCGAGCCCGGGATCGAGCACAGCTCGCCGCCCGCCACGAATCTGGCCCCGCGGCGTACAAGCTGCGGGTCACCACGATCTTCCGCCGCGAGGACGGCGCCTGGAAGGTGGTGCACCGGCACGGCGACCGGCTCGCTCCGGCCTGACGCTCAACCGTCCGGTCGGCCGGGACCGACAGGTCTACATCGGACGGACGGCCTTCGAGAGGGTACGGCACGAGCGGGGTAACCATCGGGTAACCGGCGATCGGGCCGTTGCTAGCCTGGTGCTTTGGGGAGGTGATGCCACATTCGCCCGAGCCAGGCGGCCAGCTCGATCCACACCTCTGACCTGGACGAGACGCGCGCGGTCATCGCCCGCCACTTCTACTCCAACTTCATCGACCGCCTGGACCCCTCGGAGACACTCGCCACTCGCTTGACGGTGGGACGGCTCGGCCCGGTGACCGTCGGCGACGTGCGCTTTGGCACCGACCTGCGGATCAAGCTCGACGAGCTGGGCTCCTACCACGTCGACGTGCTCCTTTCCGGCCAACTGGTCTGGCAGCAGGGCGGCAGCCAGCCACTGCTGGCGACCGGCACCACCGCCGCCGTCTTCCAGCCCGTCGGCAACACCGTGCTCGACCTCTGGACCGGCGACTGCCGCGTGCTCGCTGTGAAGATCGACCGTGCCGCGCTGGAAGACCGGCTGGCACGCATGCTCGACGCCCCGGTACGCACACCGATCCAGCTCGGCCGGGAGATGGACACCACCGGCGGCCCCGGCCGCAGTTGGGCGCGCCTGGCCGGGCTGCTCGCCGCCGAGGTGGGCGACGACGGCGGGCTCGCGCACCACGCGCTGCTCAGCGACCACCTCCAGGAGACCCTGCTGGAAGGGCTGCTGCTCGCCACCGACCACCCCTACCGCGAGCGCCTCGATGGGCTCGGCCGTCCCGATCCCGCTCCGCGCGCCGTGCGTCGCGTGGTCGACGCCGTGCAGGCCCACCCCGAGCGGCCCTACACGGTCGCCAGGCTCGCCGGCATCGCCGAGGTGAGCGAACGCTCGCTGCAAAACGGCTTCCAAAGCCACATGGGCATGTCGCCGACGGCGTACCTGCGGCAGGTGCGGCTCGCCCGCGTACACGACGAGTTGCGCCAGGCCACACCGCTCGACACGACCGTCGCCGACGTCGCGTACCGCTGGGGCTTCGTCCACCTGGGACGGTTCGCCAACGCGTATCGCCAGCGCTACGGCGAGTCACCCTCGCAGAGCCTCCGCTCCCGCCCCCGCTCCGGCGGCTCGGTCTAGCGTCCACTGTGTAGGGCCGTGTCGCACCGCGCCATGGCGGTTCGTCCGGGTAGGCTGACCGCCGAACCGGTTCAGCGGATCGACCCTCGTCCGCCCGGCACCGTCCACGCAGGACACGTAGTGCACGAGCCGTTATGGATCAGCAACCATTGCCCCGCTTGACGGCGCTGTGACGCGCGCCATACGTTTCCCCTCGCGCAACTAACTCGCAACATTTTCGATATATCCGCATTTGTCGATTGATCCCTTCGGGCACGGGAAAGGGTCGACCACTCGATGCGTAGCCGCGCCAGGCTGCTCCGAATAGTCGTGTCTCTGCTTGCCACGACGTCGCTGGTCGTTGCCAGCGGCTGCGGCACCGCCGGTCCCGGCGCGTCCCGCGACAAGATCCAGGTCTGGGCCTTGCACGACCCACAGAACGAGCCGGTGATCAACGCCGGCCTCGGCATGTTCAACCAGGGCTCACCGGTGCCGGCGGAGCTCGTCACATACGTCAACGACGCGTACAAACAGAAACTGCACGTGTCGATGGGGTCACCCAACGCACCGGACATCTTCTTCAACTGGGGCGGCGGCAACCTCGCCCAGTTCGTCAAAGCCAACCAAGTGGTCGATCTCTCCCACGCGCTGGCCGCCCGGCCCGACGTACGCGACGCGTTCCTGCCGAGCGTGCTCGCGGTCGGCCGGATCTCCAACGGGCAGTACGGGCTGCCGATGAACGGCATCCAGCCGGTCGTGCTCTTCTACCACAAGGGCGTGTTCAAGGACGCCGGTCTCGAACCGCCGAGGACCTGGAGCGACCTGCTGTCCCTTGTAGACGCGCTCAAGGCGCGGAAGATCACCCCGATCGCGCTGCCCGGCTCGCAGGGCTGGACCGAGCTGATGTACCTGGAGTACCTGCTCGACCGGATCGGCGGCCCCGACCGCTTCTCCGCGATCGCCGCCCAGCGCTCCGGCGCGTGGCGCGACCCGGCGATGCTCAAGGCCCTTCAGATGTGCCAGGAGCTGGCCGAGCGGGGCGCCTTCGGCTCCAACTTCGCCTCCATCAACTACGACAACACCGGCGCGTCGCGGCTCTTCGCCACCGGCAAGGCGGCGATGTTCCTGATGGGCAGTTGGGAGTACACCAACCAGTTGGCCAACAACCCCGACTTCGTCAAGCGGGGCGACCTCGGCTGGACCACGTTCCCCACAGTGGAGGGTGGAATCGGCGACGCGGCCAACGTGGTGGGCAATCCGGCCAACTACTTCTCGGTCGCGGCCAGCAGCCCACACGTACGCGACGCCACCACACTGCTGATCGAAACGCTCTCCTCCGACGCGTACGTCCAGGACCTGGTCAACTCCGGTCAGGTGCCGGCGGTCGCGGGCGTCGAGGCGAAGTTGGCCGGCACGCCCAACGCGGAGTTCGCCACGTTCACGTACGAGATGGTGGCCAAGGCGCCCAGCTTCACGCAGTCGTGGGACCAGGCGCTGAGCCCCGCGGTCGGCACCGAGATGCTGACCAACCTGCAGAAGCTCTTCCTGTCCGACATCACGCCGGACGAGTTCGTGACGGCGATGGAGAAGGTGTCGTGAGCGAACGCGGGCTCCTGGTCCGCCGGCCCGAGGTGCGCACGGTCATCCACGTGCCCGCCTCGCAGCTGGGTCCGGCCCGCCGCGAGCGCCCCGGCTTCATCTGGGCGCTGCCGGCCGCGGTGTTCTTCACCATCTTCGGCATCGTGCCGATCGTCGTCGTGCTCTACCTGAGCTTCACGACGTGGAACGGCCTCGGCACGCCGGAGTGGGCCGGCACGCGCAACTGGCAGGCGCTCCCCGGCGACTCCGACGCGCTGAACTCCATCAAGGTGACGATGCAGCTGACCGTGCTGTGCTGGCTCATCCAGACGCCACTGTCGCTGCTGCTCGGCGTGTGGGCGGCCGGTCCACAACGGAGCCGGGCCCTACTGTCCACACTGTTCTTCCTGCCGCTGCTGCTCTCCACCGCGGCGATCGCGCTCACCTGGCTGTCCCTTCTGGACCCCAACTTCGGCCTCGCGGCGAGCCTCGGCTCCTATGTGGGCGTGTCCGACGGCAACTTCCTCGGCGCCGACGACCGCGCGCTGTACGCGGTGGCGGCCGTCATCTCCTGGCAGTTCGTGCCCTTCCACACGCTTCTCTACCAAGCGGCCGCGCGGCAGATCCCGGCGTCGCTCTACGAGGTGGCGGAGATCGACGGTGCCCGAACGGTGCGCCAGTTCCTCTCCATCACCCTCCCCCAGCTCCGCAACACCATCATCGCGTCGTCGGTGCTCATCGTGGTCGGGTCGCTCACCTACTTCGAGACGATCCTGCTGCTCACCAACGGCGGCCCGGGCACCGCGACCCGCGTGCTCCCGCTGCACATGTACGTCAAGGGATTTGTCGGCTTCGACATGGGGTACGCGAGCGTCCTCGCCGTGCTGCTGGTCGCCGTGGGCACCGCCTTGTCCGTGCTGATCGTGCGGTCCACCGGCTACCACCGCATGACCAGCGACCGGGAGGGGATGTAGGGGTGACCATCTACACGGCCGCGCGCCACCGGGCGGCGGAGACGCCACGGACCCGCACCCACACCGCCTACCCACCGCCCCGGCGGCCGCGCGGCACCGTCGGCCGCCGCCGCCCGGTCAACGTCGTCGCCGGCGTCGCCGCCAGCTTCTGGCTGGTCGTCGTGGCGGTGCCGCTGTACTACATCGCGCTGACCAGCCTGCGCACCTCGGACTCGTACCTGACCGACGGCGCACTCCGCCCGCCCACCGGGCTCACGCTGGAAAACTACCGCCAGGTGATCGACCTGGGCTTCGACACGTTCATCGTCAACAGCACGATCGTCACCGTGCTGACGATGGCGCTGGTGCTCGTGATGGCGCTGCCCGCCGCGTACGCCATCGTCTTCGGCGGCACGCGGGCGGTCCGCACCACGTTCTCCATCTTCCTGCTGGGGCTCGCCATCCCGGCACAGGCGGTGATCATCCCGATCTACCTGCTCATCACCCGCCTGCACCTGTACGACTCGCTCACCGCGATCATCCTGCCGACGGCGGCCTTCTCGCTGCCGATGGCGATCGTCGTGCTCACCAGCACGCTGCGCGACATCCCGCGGGACCTCTTCGACGCGATGACCGTCGACGGCGCCGGCACGGTCGAGCTGTTTCGCCGGCTGGTGCTGCCGCTATCCCGCCCCGGGCTGGTGAGCGTCGGCATCTTCAGCGGCCTCAACGCCTGGAACGGCTTCATCTTCCCGCTCGTGCTGACCCAGAGCGAGGCCCGCCGCGTCATCCCGCTCGGCCTCTGGAACTTCCAGAGCCGCTTCGGCACCGACGTGCCCGGCCTGCTGGCCGCCGTGATGCTCTCGACCGTGCCGGTGCTCGCGCTGTACCTCTTCGGCCGCCGCCAACTGCTGCGCAGCCTCTCCGCCGGGTACGGCCGCTAGCGTTCTGCCCGGCACCGTCCGCGCGCGGCGCGCCCGCCATCGTCGCCGCGCTCTTCCCATCGACCATCGTGTACGCCCCGAAGGTAGCCGTCCATGACTGATCCCGCCGACGTCGTCCGCCGTGGCTACGACGCCATCTCGCACCTGTACCGGCAGGATGGTGACCTGCCCGCCGAGTACCTGGGCTGGATCAGTGTCCTGCGGACGCGGATCCCGCCGCGGGCTCGCGTGCTCGACCTCGGCTGTGGCTGCGGCGTCCCGGTCGCCAAGGTGCTCGCCGACACCGGCCACGCGGTCACCGGTGTCGACCTCAGCGACGTGCAGATCGAGCGGGCCCGCCGGCTCGTGCCCGGCGCGACGTTCCTGCGCGCCGACGCGACCGAGGTGGACTTCCCCGCCGGCTCGTTCGACGCGGTCGTCTGCCTGTACGCGCTCATCCACATGCCACTCGACCGCCAGCCGCCGCTGATCGCCCGCGTCGCCGGTTGGCTGCGCCCCGGTGGTTGGCTGGTAGCGACGACCGGCGCGCAGGCGTGGACCGGCACGGAGGCCGGCTGGCTCGGCGGCGAGGCCACGATGTGGTGGAGTCACGCCGACGCGGCCACGTACCGCGGCTGGATCACCGAGGCCGGACTGAGCGTTCAGTCAGAGCAGTTTGTGCCCGAGGGAGACGGCGGCCACCAGCTCTTCTGGGCCCGCCGCCCGCTGGAGTAGCCGGAGGTGGCCAGCCGGAGCTAGCCTGGCGCCGCATCGGCGTCGATCTGGCGAATCGGCTGCCGCTGTTTGGCGTGCGACGAGACCGCGTCGACAACGGTCCCGGTCGCCACAGCTAGGACCCCACCAACGCCGGCACGCGCGCGATCTCCAGCACGAGTTGGGGGCGCGCCCAGGTGACCCGCCCGGCCGGAGCCACGGTGCCGGTGCGCCGCGCGCCGCACGCGACGTAGAACGCTGCCCCGTATCGGCCCCGCGGTGTAGAGGCCCCGGTGATCCCGGCTCCCGCGTGGTGGGGAGCCGGGATCACATCAGACCGCGGCGTACGCCCGGCGCACCCATGGCGCCACACTACGGGCCGGAGCCCGGCCACCGAAGTGGCAGGATTGCCACACACCACCGAATTCTCGTCACCGGTATCTCATGCCAACACCGCAGGCCAGACCGGTTGGCGAGAAGCCAGCAGGCGCCTATCGTGTGGCCATGCACACCGTGGCTGTACTCGCCCTCGACGGAGTGATCGCGTTCGACCTGGCCACGCCCATCGAGGTCTTCTCCCGCACCCGCCTGCCGAGCGGCCACGCCCCCTACCGGGTCCGGATCTGCGGGGCGGGCGAGACCGTCGACGCGGGCGCGTTCACGCTGCGGCCACCGTGGGGGCTCGACGCGCTCGCCACCGCCGACACGATCATCCTGCCCGGGCGAGACACGCTCCAGCCCGTACCCGATGGTGTCCTCGAAGCCCTGCGGCGGGCGGCGGCCGCGGGCACGCGGATCGCGTCGATCTGCTCGGGCGCTTTCATCCTGGCCGCCACCGGCCTGCTCGACGGCCACCGCGCGACCACCCACTGGGCCGCCGCGGCCGAGCTCGCCGGCCGCCATCCGCGGATCGACGTCGACCCCGATGTGCTCTATGTGGACAATGGCCAGCTACTCACCTCGGCCGGCGCGGCGGCGGGCCTCGACCTGTGCCTGCACCTGATCCGCCGCGACCACGGCTCGGCGGTCGCCGCGCACGCCGCGCGCCTCTCGGTCATGCCGCTGGAGCGCGAGGGCGGGCAGGCGCAGTTCATCGTGCACGACCCGCCGCCCACGCCACGCGGCTCGCTGCTGGAGCCCGTACTGTCCTGGATGGAGGAGAACTCCGCGCGCGACCTCACCCTCCGCGACATCGCCGCGCACGCGGGGATGAGCGCGCGCACGCTCAACCGCCGCTTCCGCGAGCAGACCGGCACCACGCCGCTGCAATGGCTGCTGCGCACTCGCGTCCGCCAGGCCCAGCACCTGCTGGAGGCGACCAACCATCCGGTCGACCGGATCGCCCACCAGGTCGGTTTCGGCTCGCCGACCGCGTTTCGCGACCGGTTCCGACGCGTCGTCGGCACGACACCACAGGCGTACCGGGCGAGCTTCCCCTCCCCACGCCCCTGACGTGCCACACGAGGCCGGCCGGCGGTGTGGCGGGGTGGGCATGCGGCGGCGCCGGCCGGCCGGGCAAAGCGCCCGCCCCGCCGCGCGTTCTCGCGCATGATGGAGCGCATGAGCAGGCTCTCGTCCATCGTGATCCACTGCCGGGACCCGTATGTCGCCGCGCCGTTCTGGTCGCTCGCCTTCGGTCTGCCACCGGTCGCCGAGGACCGCACCAAGCTTGCCACGCACTCCCTCGATCCGAGTGAGTCGGTGCTGCTGCGCGACCCGAGCAGCCGCCTGCCGGACGTCTGGGTCAGCCCGATCGGCGACGACATCGACGCGCGTGGCCGCGGCCTCGTCCACATCGACCTCCAGCTCGACGATCTGTCCGAACTGGACGCACTCGTCAACGCCGGCGCCACCAGGATGTGGGAGGTCGCCGAGCCGCACCGCTGGACGGTGATGACGGCGCCTGACGGCATCCTCTTCTGCGCGCACCATCCTCGCCTGGCGCCACACTGAGCCCCTGACGCCAAGCCTCACCGGGCGCTCGGAGCAAGCGCCTCAGACCAGAAACGCCGCCAGCGTCCGCGCCAACCACTGTGGACCGTCGAGCCACGGGAAGTGCGCCGCGCCCGGCTGGACCGCGACCTCCGCGCCCGGGAACAGCTTCGCGAAGTCGGCCGCCCGCTTCGGCGGGAGTCCCACGTCGTACTCGCCGGCGACGAGCAGCACGTGCGCGCCCAGCCGGGCGATGGCCGCGCGGACCGCGTCCGCGTCGATGGCGCCAGGCGCGTAGTAGACCGCGGCCGCGTCCCCGTTGCGCTGGGCCGCCGCCGCGGCGTGGGCGGCCTGGCTGGCGGCGTCCCACCGGCCGTAGCTGAACGGGGTGATCGCCGCCCACTCGGCCCCCGTGTCGTCGCCCGCCCAGATCCGCTCGAACGCGGCGAACGCCTCCGGGAACCACGGCTCGGCCCGGCGCAGCTCGGCCACCTCGCGGCGGTCGTCGTCGGCGATCTCCAAGCCGACCGCGCGCGGGCTGGGATTGAGCAGGGCGAGCCGCCGGACGCGCTCGGGGTGGCGGGCGGCGTACAGCACGGCGAGCGTGCCCCCGGCTGAGTGCCCCACCAGGTCGATCCTGCTCAGCCCCAGGTGCACGCGGAGTGCTTCGAGGTCTTCGACCTGCCTGTCGCACCGGTAGCTGTCCGGATCCGCCGGCGCGGCTGACTCCCCGGTGCCCCGCAGGTCGAGGCGGATCACCTCGCGGTGCGCGGCCAGCCCGCCGAGGTCACCGAGGTACGCCGAGGCCTGCATGGGGCCGCCCGGAACGCAGATCACCGGGGCGCCGGCCCCCGCGCGGTGGTAGGCGAGCAGCGTGCCGTCAGGTCCGGAGAGAGTTGGCATCCAGAGATCGTATCCACGCGGCCGGCCGCTCCACCCGCTCCGGTGGCTCCCCGCGCGTCGGCGCCGCCGATCCACATAGGAGCGGGCAACGTGGACGGTCGCTCGTCAGGCCGGCCCTAACGCCCGATCGCCTCGCGGAGTACGCGGATGGCTTTCGGGCCGACGCCGTGCAATGCCGACAGCTCGGCCTCGCTCAGCGCGGCGACCTGGGCGAGCGTGGTGATGCCGGCGCTCACGAGGGCCTGCGTGGCGGGGCGCCCGATCGCCCTCGGCAGGTCGCCTACCTGCCCCGGCCGCACGGTCGCGGCCTCGGCCAGCCGCCGGGGCGAGCGGGCCAGCCAGGCCCGGCGTACCCAGTGGTTGAGCTGCTGGCCGTCGATGTCGCCGAGCGGGATGCGCACGCCACGGGTCAGCCGCTCGGCGGTCGGATGCGCGGCCATCACCTCGTCCGCCTCCGCCGCCGGCAGGTGCAGCTCCACGCGGCCGTCCTCCCCCAGGGCCGCGAACGGCTCGCCACCGACCGAGTACGTCACCGCGCCCGGGCGGGCGCCCTCCTGGTGAGTCTCGGGGTGGGACAGCGCGGTCTTGCGGAGCTGGGCTGCGGTCGTCATCGGTACACCCTGACACACCCGGCCCGCCACCGGCCGGCCGCGCCGCCGAGCGCGGCGCCCGCACGGCGAGGCGGGCGGGAGTCAGGGGCCGGTCAGGCGGCGGGCGACCGAGCGCAGGCTGTAGATGCCCGCGCTGGTCGCGCCGTAGAAGACCGGCAGCACCACGAAGACCGCGAGCGCCACAAGCGGTGCGACCAGAAAGCCCACGACGCCCGCCACGCCGTACAGGATGACGCCGCCCAACGCGCGCAGCCGCTCACCCCGGAAGAAGGGACGGTCGACGGCCTCCGCGACGAGGTCGTCGTGGCGGGCGAGGTACTGGAAGAAGACCGTCCAGCTCAGGCAGAGCAGCGCACCGACCAGCGCGTACAGGGCGACGGCGACCCGTTGGTCGGATGTGTTCTCCTCCTGGAGCGCGCGCGACACGACCGCCGTGGGAAACGGCAGGAGCGCGGTCGTGAAGAGCACGAACAGGTTGGCCCAGTGGAAGCCGCGGTCAGTCTCGCGGACCCGCGCGAACGCGGCCTTGTGGTTGAGCCACACCACGGCGACGTAGGCGTACGAGGCGACGTACGCCACGTAGCCGGGCCACTGGGCGAGCAGGGCGGGCAGCAGGTGGCCGGGCTCGACGTCGGGCACGCGAAGGTCGAGCACGAGCAGCGTGACGATGATCGCCAGGACCCCGTCGCTGAACGCCTCGGCGCGGCGCGTGTCCGAGCGTGTGGCGCGGGCGTTGTCCAGGTCATCCAGGTCCCCCATGCGCGACGGCTACCCGCCAGACGGCCCACCTAACGGTCGGTGAAGCGCTCGACATACTCCCCCGCCGGTGGGATCGGGGTGATGACGTCGACGAGCACGCCGCCGGGGTCGGCCACGATGAAGTGCCGCTGCCCGAAGTCTTCGCTGCGCAGCTCCAGCTCGGGCGCGAGGCCACCGGCGACGACCAGTCGCTGCCACTCCAAGTCCACATCGGACACTTCGAGGTTGAGAAGCAGCCCGCGCACCGGCGCACGGTACGCCTCGGGGAGCGTGGGGTGCGTGTGGTCGAGCAGAGCCAGCTCGCACTCCGGTGGGCCGGGGCGGCGCAGGCTCACGTACCAGTCCGCCTCGAAGGTCGTCTCGAACCCGAACCACTCCGCGTAGAACGCGTGCGACTCCTTGAGCCGCTCCGTGCAGATCACCGGGTAGAAGCTGGTCAACTCCATGATCACTCCATTCACATACCATCGGTATGCCAATGGACGCTATTGGCATACCATCGGTATGTCAAGTCGGGAGCGACGAGCGAGGAGACGGATGCGACGGGCGGAGCAGCGGGCGCAGACCCGGCAGGCGCTGGTGCGCGAGAGCCGGCACCTCTTCGCGACGCAGGGGTACGGCACGGTGGGCCTGGCGCAGATCGTCGCCGCCGCCGGGGTGACCAAGGGCGCGCTTTACCACCATTTCGACAGCAAGGCGGCCGTGTTCCGGGCGGTGCTGGAGCAGGTGCAGCAGGAGGTGGCCGAGCAGGTCGTCGGGGCCGCCGAGGCGCAGGCCACCTCGTGGGCGCGGCTGACCGCGGGGTGTCGGGCCTTCCTCACCGCGAGCACCGCCCCGGAGATACAGCGGATCATGCTGGTCGACGGGCCGGCCGTGCTGGGCTGGGCGGAGTGGCGGGCCATGGACGAGGCCGCCTCCGCACGCCACCTCGCCGAGGCGCTGGCCGACCTGGTCGCCGACGGGACGATCGCCGCGCAACCGGTGACGCCCCTGGCCCACCTGCTCTCCGGCGCGATGAACGAGGCCGCGCTCTGGCTCGCCACCACGACGAGCCCACACGCGCTGGAGCAGACCTGGGCGGCGCTCGCCCGCCTGCTCGACGGCCTCCGCACCCGCTGACCCGACCGGCCGCCGTCCCAGACGGTCTACCAACCAGACCAACCGCCCCGGCCACCACCAAACCACCTGCCGAAGCGCGTCACCACACGGCTCGGTCCGCACCGCCCAGCCGTCGGCCCGGCCGCCGACTCGGACAGCAGCCCGCGCGACACACGAACGGCCGCCCGCCCGGCCGCCGGCTCGAACGGCAGCCCGCGCGACACACGAACGGCCGCCCGCCCGGCCGCCGGCTCGAACGGCAGCCCGCGCGGCGCACGAGCGGCCGTCCACACCGGACACCGCCGCGCGGCGGGCGAGCGGCCGTCCACAGTCGACTGTCAGGCGGTCACCGGCGCCGGCTCCGGGCGGGCGGCCGGCGCGGCCACCGCGCGGGCCAGCAGGCCGTACGCCACCAGCAGCAGCGCCGGCGCGACCAGCCCCGGCACGCGCCCCACGGTCAGCGCGAAGAAGGCCACCACCCCCAGCCCGGCCACCACCGGCACCGGCCACCGCACCAGGCCGCCGCGGGCCGCCGCCACTGGCACCAGGATCAGCCCGAGCAGCGCGCACAGCATGCCGGGCAGCACGACGCCGAGCGACAGCGACGCGTACTCCCCGACGCGCGCCGCCACCGCCTCCGCCCGCGCCGGGTCGAGGACCTGCTCGGCGGCGATGCCCGCGTAGTCGCCGAGCATCAGGCCGTTGAAGTGCAGCAGGCCGAGCACGGCCACGCCGCCGGCCACCTGCGCCAGCCGCCAGCCACGACCGGTCAGCCGGCCGGTGAGCTCGATGATCCCGGGCACGAAGAGCAGCCACGCGAGGTGCAGGAAGAACGCGCTCGCCTGGGCCGCCGCCGGATCCCCGGCCATGTCGGTGGCGATGTGGAAGGCGCCGCCCGGGAGCGTGGCCATGCCCGCGGCCAGCGCCAGCGGCGCGCCGACGAGGCAGCAGACACCGAGGGTACGGCGGAACGCGGCGAACCCCGCCTGCTCGGCGCCGGTGTCGTCCCCGGCCGCGGGCGACCACAGCCGCACCGCCAGCACCGCGTGGGCGACCACCAGCAGCACCGGCCCGGCCAGCGAGAGCGGCGGCTCCTCGATGGCGAAGAGCAGGTACAGCACGAAGCCGGGCACCGCGGCGGCCGGGTACCACCAGCCGGCGTGCCCCGCCCGCGCCGCCGCGAACGGCGTGACCAGCAGCGCCAGCGCCCAGCCGAGCATTCCTGGTATCTGCCAACCGGCCGCCAGCCAGCCGTACCCCCCGACCTGGTCCTCGACGGCCGCGAAGGTGGCCTCGTCGGTGACCTCGAGCACCGCGAGCCCGAAGTAGTCGGAGAGCGTGAGCCCGGCGAACGTGGCCAGGCCCAGCACGGCGGCCGGCCACGCGATCGTGGCGAGGACCCGGCCGCGGCGCCGCACCGGCGCGAGGAGGGCGAGCAGCCCGGGCACGTAGAGGACCCACGACCAGTGCAGCAGCAGCGTGTGGAGGCGGGCGGCGGCCGGGTCGGCGGCGATCGCCGGCGCGAACTCGACGTCGCCCAGCGCGGGGTCAACGGCCGTGGCGGCGGTGAGCAGGATCGGTGCGGCGACCAGGCAGATCAGGCCGGCCCGGCGGCGGGCCAGGCGAGCGGGAGGAAGCATGACGTCGTTCCTTTCGGACGGCCCGGCGGCGCCCCTCCCAAGGCGGGAGGAGAGCCGGCGTGAGGGCGGGTACGGCTGGCGACGCTAAGCCGCGCGGCACCCAAAGATCGCCCGCACTGGGAGGGTGCGCGGGTCCCCCGCCAGGCGGACCGAGGATCCCCCCGCCGGTGGGCGAAATGCCGCTGACCAGCCCGTACGCTCTGCCAATGCGGCTGTGGCGGATCAAACGGGTCGACCTCGTGGTCGCTGTCGTGTTCCTCACGGTCGGGCTGATCGAGGAGCTGACGGCGCCGCACCGGCTGCCCTACTGGTGGCTCCGCCTCGGCTTCGCCGCCGCGCTCGTGGTGGTGCGCCGGGCCGCGCCGCTCGCCACGCTGCTGCTCGACATCGCCGTCGTGCAGGTGCTGTGGCTGCCCGCCGAGGTCGACGACTTCCGCGTGTGGCAGGCGTTCTGCTTGTTCATCGGCTTGCACACGGTCGGCCGCGAGATCATCCTGCGCGGGCCAGACCGCGACCCGCTGTGGCGCCGGCTGCTCGCCGCCGCGATGCTCGCCGGCACGGTGGCGGTGCTGGTCGGGCAGCGCACGACGATGACGTCCGACGTGTTCGCGTCGGCCGGCTACACGGTCGCCGCGTGGCTCTCCGGCCTGCTGCTGCAGATCCAGGCCCGGCGCGACGCCGAGCGGGCCACCGCGCTCGCCGCGGCCCAGACCCTCCGCGCCGACCAGGCCCTCGCCGACGAGCGCGCCCGCATCGCCCGCGAGCTGCACGACATGGTGGCGCACAGCGTGACCGTGATGGTGCTGCAGGCCGCCGCCGTGCGCCGCCGCCTCGGCCCGGCCCACGACGCCGAGCGCGACCTGCTGGCCGGCGTCGAGCAGGCGGGGCGCGACGCGGTCACCGAGCTGCGCCGCACGCTCGGGCTGCTGCGCGGCGCCGACACCGCCGGCACCGTCCCGCAGCGCGGGCTCGCCGACCTCGACGAGCTGCTCGACCAGATCCGCGAGGCCGGCGTCGCCGTGGAGGTGCACACCGAGGGCGAGCCGTCTCCGTTGCCGGCCAGCCTCGACCTGTCGGCATACCGCATCATCCAGGAGGCACTGACCAACGTGCTCAAGCACTCCGCCGCGCGGCGGGCCACGGTCACGGTCGGATACGGGCGGGAGGAGCTTCGCCTCACGATCACCGACGCGGGCGGCGCCACGCGGTCCGTCAGCGGCGCCACGGGCGGGCACGGGCTGGTCGGCATGCGGGAGCGGGCCGCGATGTTCGGTGGGCGGCTGACCGCGGGGCCGGAGCCCGGCGGCGGCTACCGGGTCGCCGCGGCGCTGCCGCTGGCCCGCCCACACGCCTACGCGGACGTGTCCCGGTGATCCGCGTCGCGCTCGCCGACGACCAGGCGATGATCCGTGCCGGCCTGCGGATGGTGCTGGAGACCGAGCCCGACCTTCAGGTGGTGGCCGAGGCGGCCGACGGTGCCGACGCGCTCGCCGTGACCCGCCGCACGCGCCCCGACGTGGTGCTGCTCGACATCGCGATGCCCCGCCTCGACGGGCTCGCCGCTGCCCGCCAGATCGCCGCGCTGCCCAGCCCGCCGCGGATCATCATGCTGACCACGTTCGACAGCGACGACAACCTCTACTCGGCGCTCCGCGCGGGCGCCAGCGGCTTCCTGCTCAAGGTCTCCCCGCCCGAGCAGCTCGTCGCCGCCATCCGGGTCGTCGCCGGCGGCGCCGCCCTGCTCGACCCGGCGGTCACCACGCGGGTGATCGCCGCCTTCGCCCACCAGCCCGCCCCGCAGCCGCCGCCCGAGCTGGCCCAGCTCACCCCGCGCGAGCTCGACGTGCTGCGGCTGCTGGCCCGTGGCCTCTCCAACGCGGAGATCGCCGACCACCTCACGCTCGGCGAGGCGACGGTCAAGACCCACGTCGCCCGCATCCTGATGAAGCTCGGCCTGCGCGACCGCGTCCAGGCCGTGGTGTATGCGTATGAAAACGGCATCATCCGGGTCGGCGGCTGAGCGGGCAGTCGGGCTGCCCCGCCCGGCCGTGCAGCAGCAGCTCGGCGATCTCCCGCACGCGCGCCCGCGTGATGCCCTCGCGCTGCTCGACCGCGAGCGGATGCCCGGTCGGCTCCAGCTCGATCAGTGGCCGGTGGCCCACCGGGCGAGTGTGCAGGTTGGTCTTGAGGTTGAGCGTCGGCTCGGCATACGCCGGAAGCTCACTGGAGAGCCAGCCGAAGTAGGGCGGCTGGCTCTCGCGCGCGGGGTCGTCCCACCGCTCGACCGTCCGGGCGAAGTTGTCCTTGCTGAGCGAGGTCCAGACGTTCCACACGAAGGTCTCGCCGGTGTCGACCACCGGGATCTCGATCAGTCCCCGGATGAAGAAGCTCTCGCTCTTGATCGTGCAGAGCTCCTGCTCCAGCGCGCTCAACGGGTCGGCCGCCAGCTCGTCCGACCAGTACGCGGGCGCCTCCATGCCGTACGCCAGTGGCAGCTCCGCGTGGTGCTCGCCGCAACAGCGGCAGACGTACCCCTGCTCCTTCGACACGACGCGGGAGCCTACCGCAGCGCGGCGACCAGGGCGGCCGGCGCGATGGTCGGCGGGAGGTCGCTCACCTGGCCGTCACCGAGCTCCACGACCCGCCACACGCCGTCCGCGCGGCGTGCCAGGTCGACCGTCACAAACGGCAGGTCGAGCCCTGCCACCATCGGCGCCACCCCGGAGACGTCCACATCGGAGGGTGCCTCCCCCGCCGGCGTGTCGGGATGCGCGCCGACCAGCCGGCACTCCCCGCGCATCCACCAGGTCCGCACCTCGGTGCCGGTGAGCTTCTCGTAGCGGCGCAGCACGTAACCGCCGGTGAAATCCCCCTCGCGCAGCTCGCGAAAGCGCGCCGCCACCGCCCACGCCGCCGCGACGTCCGCCACGTCCGGGACGAACATCGCCTCGTCCCAGTGGTGCTTCATCGACTTGCTGTAGTCGCGCAGCACCGCCGGCCCGCCGCCGAGCCGCGCGCACGCCTCCTCGAACGGCCCCCGCTCCGCCCCGCGCGTCCACACCGACGGCGGTGTCACGGACTCCAGGCTCGCGTACCAGCTGGGCAGTTCGTGCGCCCGCCGGTACCGCTCGGGGCTGGTCCGCAGCGTCACGCCCCGCTGAGCCAGCGCGGTCGCGAAGTCGGCGTACCGGTCGGCGGTGAGCATCCAGCCTCGGTACACCGCCTCCCCGCCGCCGGTCACGCGGGCGACCGCGCGTGCGGCACCGCCGGGGCGGGCCAGCGCGTCGTGGTCGACGAGCGCGACGTCGAGGCCGGCTTCGCGGGCCGCGGCCGCCTCCTCGGCGAAGTGGCCGTCGGGGCGTCGGGGGCGCAGCACGTCGGCCGGTACCAGCAGCATCACAGCGACATCGTGACCGGTGGTGCCCCACCACACCACGCCTTAAGCGTCCTAGGATACTAGTGTGGCGGCTACGGAAGGCGCCTGCCGAGACCAGCCGAAGTCTCACGCGACGGACGCAGCCCTGCGGCCACAGCCTCGCCCTCCGCGTCCACAACCCCTGCCCTGACCGCCGGCCGCGGGGTTGGGCCTCCGGAACCGGACGCGCTTGCACACCAACCAAGATCCCGACATTTCCCCGTCTTTGCTGCCTCCCGCGCCCGGCGAGGCAGCAAAGACAGGGAAATTGCTGTCACACGCCACTGGGCGCACCCGGCCACGAATCAGGAACGGCCGGGCCCTCGGACGCGCATGGATTTTCCCTGCTCACACGGGGGTTCAGGATGCGCCCGGCGTCATGATCAACTTGAGCCGAGTGGCATTGGGGCCGGACCACGGCGGGCATCGCGGCAGCCCAAATCTGTCGAAGGATCGGCTAGAGCGCGGGGAACGCGCGGGCCGGCCCGTGCACCGAGACCGTCACCTCGTCGCCCACCGCGACTGGCGGCGTGGAGTCGAGGATGCGGGCGGTCACCTCCGTGCCGTCGCCGAGTTGGAGCAGCACCAGCGCGTCGTGACCGTGGAAGTCGTGGCGGACGACCCTCGCGGTGGCGCCGGCGCCACCGGTCGCGACGCGCATCTGCTCGGGGCGGAGCAGCACGGTCACGGCGGATCCGTTCGACGTGCCGTTGAGCGGGAGGCGGCCCAGCGGGGTGACCGCCACCGGGCCGTCGACCGTGGCCGGCAGCAGCACCGCCTCACCGACGAAGCGGGCGACCCACGGGCTGGCCGGCTCGCGGTACACGGCCGACGGTGCTCCACTCTGGACGATCCGGCCGTCGCGCATCACGGCTACCTGGTCGGCCATCGACAGTGCCTCGCCCTGGTCGTGCGTGACGAGCACCGCCGTGGCGCCGTCGGCCCGCAGCGCCTGCCGTACGTCGCGGCGCAGGTCGCCCCGGAGCCCCGCGTCGAGCGCGCTGAACGGCTCGTCGAGCAGCACGAGCGGCGGGCGCGGGGCGAGTGCCCGGGCCACCGCGACCCGCTGCTGCTGGCCACCGGAGAGTTGGTGGGGCATGCGGTCGCCGTATCCGGGGAGCCCGACCAGCGCGAGCACCTCCTCGACCCGGCCGGAGCGGCGGGCGGCGCGGTCGAGGCCGTAACCCACGTTGCCGGCGACCGACAGGTGCGGGAAGAGCGCCCCCTCCTGCGGCACCACCGCGACCCCTCGGCGGTGGGGCGGCGCGTGCGTGCCGGGACCGGCGACGGTGCGGCCGGCGAGGCTGATCGTGCCGCTGTGCACCCGTTCGAAGCCGGCCACGCACCGCAGCAGCGTCGTCTTGCCGCACCCGGACGGGCCGAGCACCGCCGCGAGCGTGCCGGTCGCCACCTCCAGGTCGGCGCCGTCGAGCGCTGTGACGGGGCCGTACGCCTTGCGCAGCCCGGCGATCGAGAGCATCACGTGCCTCCCCGCACGGTGAGGAACCAGGTGGGTACCGCCGCGAGCCCGACGAGCAGCGCCGCGTACGGTGCGGCTGCGGCGTACGAGGCGGTGTTGGTGTACGTCCACAGCTCGGTGGCGAGCGTGTCCATGCCCGTGGGACGGAGCAGCAGCGTCGCCGGCAGCTCCTTCATGCAGGTGAGGAAGACGAGCGCGGCGCCGGCGCCGATACCGGGCAGGGTCAGCGGCAGCGTGACGGTGCGGAACACCGTGAACGGGCCGCGGCCGAGCGAGCGCCCCGCCTCCTCCAGCGACGGCGGTGACTGGGTGGCGGCACCGGCGACCGCCCCGACGGCGAGCGGGAGGAAGAGCGTGGCGTACGCGAGCGCGAGCAGCCACACGCTCTGGTAGAGCGGGTACGCCACGTTGATGCCGAAGAAGACCAGCGACAGCCCGATGACGACGCCGGGCAGCGCGTGCGCCACGTACGTCACGCGGTCGAGCACGGTGGCGAGCACGCCCGGCGCCCGCGCGGTGAGCAGCCCGACCGGGAGCGCGAGCAGCATCGTGAAGGCGGCCCCGGAGAGCGACACAGCGAGCGAGCTGCCGGCCGCGGCGGCCACCTCGCCCAGCGAGCCGGGCCGGGAAACGCCCTCGACCAGCCACCGCGCGAGGCTGGCGGCGGGCACGCCGAGGGCGAGCACCGCGACCCCGGTGAGCGCCACCGCCGCCGGCCACCGCCCGGCGTGCAGCCGCAGCCGGGTCGGGGGACGACTGCCGCCGCCGACCCGCGCGTACCGGGCGCCCCGGGCACGGGTGAGCAGCTCTCCGCCGATCAGCACCACGGTGAGTACGACGAGAACGGTGGAGAGCACGAGCGCGCCGGTGCGGTCGAAGCCCACGTTGAACGCGGTGAAGATGGCCCGGGTGAACGTGTCGACGCGCAGGATGGAGACCGCGCCGAAGTCGGAGAGCACGTACAGCGCGACCAGCAGCGCTCCGGCCGCCATCGACGGGCGCACCTGCCGGAGCGTGACGTCGGTGAACGTGCGCCACGGGCCGCGCCCCAGCGAGCGGGAGACCTCCTCCTGGGCCGGGTCGGCACCGGCGAGGGAGGCCGCGACCGGGAGGTAGACGTACGGGTACGAGCAGAGCGTGAGCAGCAGCGCGGCCGCCCAGAAGCCGGTGAACGAGTCCACAGTGGAGATCCAAGCGAAGCCCGCGACGTAGGTCGGCACGGCG
Organism: Phytohabitans kaempferiae; assembly: GCF_042433955.1. Classification (NCBI taxonomy): domain Bacteria; kingdom Bacillati; phylum Actinomycetota; class Actinomycetes; order Micromonosporales; family Micromonosporaceae; genus Phytohabitans; species Phytohabitans kaempferiae. The sequence goes on from NZ_JBHLUH010000100.1 coordinate 60,116, forward strand.
AGCGGCAGCGCGGCGAGCACGCCGAAGACCCGCCGGCCGGGCAGGTCGGTGCGGGTGACCAGGAACGCCGACGCCACGCCCAGCGCGGTGCAGGCCGCGGTGACCACCGCGGCGAGCGCGACGCTGCGCCCGGCGAGCACAGCCACTCGTCTGGTGAGCAACTCGTCCGCGATCCGCGACCAGCCAGCCTCCCCGGTCCGTACCCCCAAATAGACGAGAGGCACGAGGGCGACCGCCACCGCGGCGGCCGATGCCACCGCGAGCGCCGGGCGGGGCAGGACCCGCCGCACCGCCCAGCGGGCGGGAGCGGTCACCTGTTGTGTCGCGCTCAGCCCAGCCCCGCTTCCTTGATCATCTCGACGGTGACGTCAAGGGTATCGAGGTCGTTGAGGTCGATCTCCGGCGCGGCGAGCGTGTCGAGCGCGGGCAGCCCGGCGGCGGTGGGCACGCCGGCGACCAGCGGATACTCGAAGGTCTCCTCGGCGAAGTAGGTCTGCCCCTCGGGGCCGAGCAGGTAGTCGACGAGCGCCTTGGCGTCCGGGTCGTCCGCCGCCTTCTGGAGCAGCCCGACGCCGGCCACGTTGACCAGCGCGCCGGTGTCGCCGTCGGGGAAGAAGTGGAGCTTGGCCGTCATCTGGTCGGCGGTGACGCCCTTCTCCTTGGCCTGCTCGAAGACGTAGTAGTGGTTGACCAGGCCGGCGGCGAGCTTGCCGTCGTCGATCTCCTGGACGATCTGGACGTTGCTCTCCCGGATCTGCGCGTCGTTGGCCTTCAGACCGGTGAGGAACTCCCGCGCCTTGGCGTCGCCGTGCTGCACGCGCAGCGCGGTCACGAACGCCTGGAACGAGCCGTTGGTGGGCGCGACGCCGACCTTGCCCCGCCACCGCGGCCCGGTGAGCTCGAACACCGACGCCGGCAGGTCCTCCTTCGCCACCATGCTCTCGTTGTACGCGAGCACGCGCGACCGCCCGGTCACGCCGACCCACTCACCGGACCGGGCCTGGAAGCTGGCCGGCACCTTGGCGAGCACGTCGGACGGGAGCTTGGCGAAGAGGCCGCGCTTGGCGATCTGGCCGAGCGCGCCGGCGTCCTGCGCGAAGAAGACGTCGGCCGGGCTCTTGTCGCCCTCCTCCTCGATCTGCGCGGCCATCTGGGCGGTGCTGCCGTAGCGCACCTTGACGGTGATCCCGGACCGCTGCTCGAACTTCTCCAGCGCGGGCTTGACCAGGGACTCGCTGCGACCGCTGTAAATGGTGATCGTCTTGTCACCGGGGTCGCCGCTGTCGAACTCATCGCCACCACAGGCGGCGGTGGCCGCGAGCACGGCGATCACCGGCAGGAGGGTCCAGATCCGACGCAGAGACACAGGTAAGGCATACCTTACTAAGGGCAGCCTGGCAATCGATTACCCAGCCATTATGAGCAGCCTCCCAGCTAGCTCCAACCTTAGGCAAGCCTTACTTAAACTCCGGACGTGACATCCGCGCTCCACGCTGCCCCTTTTGCGCACAACCTGTCGGCCTTCGCGGACAGGCCGGCTCTCATCACGGCCGCCGGCACGATCTCGTACGCGGAACTGGCCGACCGCGTGGGCGCAATGGTGCGGCGGCTCGGCGCGCGGCGGCGGCTCGTTCTCCTCGAAGGGGGCAACTCGGTCGACGCGGTGGTCGCGTACCTCGGTGCGCTGGCCGGCAACCATCCGGTGCTGCTCGTGCCGCCGGGCGGCGCGGGCGAGGCACTGGCCGCCGCGTACGACCCCGACGTGGTCATCGGCCCCGCGGGCGTCGACGTACGGCGTGCGGAGTCGGCCCACGACCTCCACCCCGACCTGGCGCTGCTGCTCAGCACGTCCGGCTCGACCGGCTCGCCCAAGCTGGTCCGCCTCTCCCACGAGAACCTGCGGGCGAACGCGGAGTCGATCGCCGAGTACCTCGGCATCCGCCCCGACGACCGGGCGGCCACCACGCTGCCGATGCACTACTGCTACGGGCTGTCGGTGGTCAACAGCCACCTGCTCGCCGGCGCCGCGCTGATCCTCACCGACCTGTCGGTGGCGGACGCCGGCTTCTGGGAGCTGTTCCGCGCGGCGCGGGGTACGGCGTTCGCCGGCGTGCCGTACACGTTCGACCTGCTCGACCGGGTCGGCTTCGCCGAGATGCGCCTCCCCCACCTGCGTTACGTCACGCAGGCCGGCGGCCGGCTGGCGCCCGAGCGGGTCGCCCGCCACGCGGCGCTCGGGCGGCGGGACGGCTGGCGGTTCTTCGTCATGTACGGCCAGACCGAGGCGACCGCCCGCATGGCGTACCTGCCACCGGAGCTGGCCGAGTCGCGCCCGTCGGCGATCGGCGTGCCGATCCCGGGCGGCTCGTTCCGCATCGAGGCCGGGACCGGCGAGCTGGTCTACTCGGGGCCGAACGTCATGCTCGGGTACGCCGAGCGCCCCGCCGACCTCGCGCTCGGCCGCACGGTCGAGGAGCTGCGCACCGGCGACCTCGCGCGGCTGGGGGACGACGGGCTGTACGAGATCGTCGGCCGGCGCAGCCGGTTCGTGAAGATCCTCGGCCTGCGCATCGACCCGCAGCAGGTGGAGGTGCTGCTCGACCGCCACGGCGTCACCGCGTACTGCGTGGGCGGCACCTCCGGCGAAGACCTGGTCGTGGCGGCGCGCGGGCCGGTCGACCCGGTGCTCGTGCGGCGCCTGGTCACCGAGGGCTGCGGGCTGCCGGCGCGGGCGGTGCGCGTGCACGTGCTCGACGAGCTTCCCCGCCTGCCCTCCGGCAAACCGGACCACCAGGCGATCCGCGCGCTCGCCGCCCCGGCGGCCGAGCCGGACCCGCCGCGCGACCTGTGCCGCCTCTTCGAGGACGTGCTCGGCACCACCGGCGTCACGCCCGACCACAGCTTCGTCAGGCTCGGCGGCGACTCACTGTCCTACGTGGACATGTCGCTGCGCCTGGAGCGCGTCCTGGGGCACCTGCCGCCGGACTGGCACACGCGCCCCATCCGCGACCTGCGCCCGGTGGAGCGGGGCCGGCGCTCGCTGGAGACCAGCGTCGCCCTCCGCGCGGTCGCGATCGTGCTGATCGTCGGTACGCACGCCACGCTCTTCAACGTCTCCGGCGGCGCGCACCTGCTGCTCGGCATGGCCGGCTTCAACTTCGGCCGCTTCCACCTCACCACCGCCGGCCGCACCGAGCGGCTCCGCCACGTCGCCGCGGGCCTCGGGCGCGTCGCCGTACCCAGCGTGGCCTGGATCGGCGCGGCGATCGTGCTGCTCGGCGCGTACGAGTGGCCCAGCCTCCTGCTGCTCAACAGCTTCCTCGGGCCGCGCGAAGGGGGCACCGGCTGGCACTTCTGGTTCGTCGAGGCGCTGGTCCACATCCTGGTGGTGGTGACCGCCCTGCTCGCCGTGCCGGCGGTGGACCGGCTCGAACGCCGCTGGCCGTTCGGGCTGCCGCTCGGGATCATGGCGCTCGGCCTGGTCACCCGCTACGACCTGTTCGACCTGCACCCGCAGCACCACCTCCCGTCCGCGGTACGGATCTTCTGGCTCTTCGCGATCGGCTGGGCGGCTGCCAAGGCGACGACCCGCTGGCACCGGCTGGTGGTCACGGCCGCCATCGCGGGCACGGTGCCGGGCTACTTCGGCGACCCGAAGCGGGAGGCGGTCGTGGTCGCCGGGCTGGTGCTGCTCGTCTGGGTCGCCAGCCTGCCCAGCACCGGCGCGGTCAACCGGATCGCCGCGGTGCTCGCCGGCGCCTCGCTCTACATCTACCTCGTGCACTGGCAGGTGTATCCGCGGCTGGACCACCACAACGCGCTGCTCGCGGTGGTCGCCTCGCTGGCGGCGGGCATCGCGTACGCGGCGCTCGTCACGCGCGTCCAGCGCCGCCTCGGCAGGCGTGGCGCAGCAGCGCGCCGACCATCGGGCGGAAGCGGGCCATCGTCTCCGGAGTCTCGAACGACCGCTGGCCGTACCCGATGGACCTGGCGACCACGACGGCGCTGAGCCGGCCGTGCGCGAGGCCGAGGACGCACGCGTGCTCCGACGACCGGCGGTCGGCGGCCCCGGCCAGGGCCGCGGCGCCCTCCCGCGCGGGGCTCTCCCCCACGAACGCCAGCAGCGTGTGGTCGGCCGGGCGGGCCACGACGCCCGCCGCGGCCCGGCCCTGCACCGCCGCCAGGCCGGTCGTCGCCTCGATCGCCGCACCGAGGCGCCGGTCGAGCAGGTCGCCGGGCCAGATCGGGGGCAGGCTGCCGCCGCGACTCACCTCGCCGATCCGGTACGTCCCCTCCGCCTCGAACGTGGCGGCCAGGTCGAGCGCGATCGCCACCAGGTCGCGGTCGGGGCGGTACGGCCGGTCGACGGCGAAGACGAGCACCGGGCCGCCGGCCGTCTCCACCGGAAGGTATCCGCTGCTCGACGGCGGCCGGTCGATCGCGCTGCGCAGCACGCCGGCCATCCCCAGCTCGGCCCGCCCCAGCGCGCCGGCCGCGGCGGTGGCCACCGGGACGCCCACCGAGGTCGCCGCCGCCGCGACGGCCAGGACCGCGAACACCACGTCGTAGCTGTCGGCCCGCTCGGTGTCGACGGCGGAGAGCGCGTCGAACGCCGAGTCGACCGCGCCCGGGCCGGCCCCGCGCACCGCGGCGAGCGCGCACCGCCGGGCGTAGTCCAGCAGGGTGCGCAGGTCGTCGCCGTTCAGGCTGGCCCGGATCCGGGCCTGCACCGGCGGGCGGGCGGCCGCGAAGACGGCGGCGAACGCGGCGACCCGGCCGTCTTCCGGTCGCTCGGTCCAGCGCCACGGCACCGCCGTGCCCTCGGGATAGCGGATGTCGGCGATCGGCGACACCGGGCGGGGTACCCACCGGCGGTGGACCTTCATCACCTCGGCCATCTTCGCCCGCAGGACATCGTCCGCGAAGCCGCCCGGATCCGCCATGCGTCCAGGCTAGAGACCTGCGTCCATACGCGAAGGGGTGCCCGGCGGACAGCGGGCACCCCTCCGCGCTCACCCGACCGTCAGCCGGCCAGGTCTCTCATCCACTCCTTCAGCGGTGCGCTGACCGCCAGCAGCGCGCGGCGCTTGTCCAGGTTGGACACCGAGGTGCGCGCACCGGCCTCGAACTTGTTCAACCCGCTGACGGCCGCGTGGTACTGGCTGCGAGCAGATGGCCGGACGCGGCCATCAATCGATTTCTTAGCTCTCGTATCCCCATTGGGGCAGGGATTTGTCGAGTGCGCGCTCCATCGCGGCGACCTGTGTGGCGGTGAGCTCGTGCCGGTACGCCGCGTCGCGCTCGGTGTGGAAGTGGTGCCGCGCGAAGCCCGCCTCGAACCGCGGCGTCCACTCCAGCCCGAGGAAGGAGAGCATCCGCGAGGTCTGCTCGTTGGGCGCGCGCACCAGGTCTTCGTAACGCACGTCGAGCCACTGGCCGGCGGGGTGGAGCGTGCGGGCCTGCGCGTACGCGTCCATCAGCATCCGCCAGCCGAGCGCGGCGAGCACCTGGAACGACCGCCCGGAGTCTTCCCACTCCTGGCGCAGCGGTGCGGGCAGCGGGCCGTAAAGCCAGTTGTCCGGGCCGCGCCAGCCGTCCCACCATCCCATCTGGAGCCACGAGTTGGCGACCGCGCGGCCGTCGCGGATCACGTGGACCACGCGCAGCTCGGGGAAGGCCGCCTGCAGGAAGCCGGTGCGCGGCCAGCCGGTGAGGTGCTGGAGCAGCACCTCGCAGCCCTGCCGCTCGATCCGCCGCTGGAAGAACGCGCGCAGCCGGGACGCCATCCGCGGGGTCAGGTCTTCGGCGAGCAGGTCGCGGCAGGGCTTGGAGAAGCCGGCGAAGACGTGCCGGTCGATCAGCCGGTATGCCTCCGAGGGGGCGACCCGCATCCGCCCCCGCTCCAGCAGCCGCGTGCTGTGCTTGAGCGAGGTCATGCCCGGCGGGCGGGGCGCCAGCCGGCGGTAGATCCGCCCGTTCCACCGGCCGTCGAGGTTGAGCCGGGAGAGCTTGTCGTCGACGCCGGAGATGAAACCCACCGCCGGATGGCGGGTCAGCAGCTCCTGCACCAGCGTCGACCCGCACCGCCCGGTGCCCACGACGAGGGCTAACACGGCCTCAGCCTCCCAGGGAAGAGTGGCGGCGCAGGGGGTAGCGCCAGCGCCACAATAAGGGGGCGGTGACGGCCGTGACCAGAGCGAAGGCTGGCCGGGAGAGCCCGCGTACCCACTCGTCATCGACGACCACCGGTGTGTCGCCGGTGCGGTGGCGGGACGGGTTGCCGGCGACCACATGGGTCGGTGCCAAGTGGACGGTGTTTCCGGTGAAGGCCGGCGCGAGCACTCCGGCGAAGGCGGCGATCCGCTCGCTGACGCCGGCCGGGTCGGCGGCGAAGTCTTCGTACCGCACGCGCAGGTATCGCCCTGAGCGGCGCCACAGGAGCGCGGTCGTGGCGTTCCACACCAGCCACAGCAGCGCCGCCTTGGCGACCGGCGGGCGGCTCATGAGGGCTTTGTCGCCCGGCCCGTCGAGCCCTCGCCTTCGGCGCCACGAGAAGGCGGCGGCCCGCGGGTCGCGGACGAGGTGCAGCACGCGCATCTCGACGCCGGGCAGCCCGTCGACGAGCAGCCCGTACGGCGGGAGCTTGGACGAGTCGACGACGAGGCGGTCACCGAGCGCCGCGTAGAGCGCCGGGATCGCCGGATGGCTCTCGACGCGGCGCCGCCACAGCATCGCTGGCAGCCGCCGCATCCGCAGCCGGTGCCGGAGGGCCTCCACCACGGCCGCGGGGTCGGCGTCGACCTCCTTCATCACACTGGTCCAGACCGGACACCGCGTGAACGGCTCGCCGCAGCCGCAGGGGCGATCCTCCACGGCGCCGCGCTGCCACAGATAGCGCAGCTCGCCGGCGGCGAAGACACCATCGGCCTGGCCGAGCACGTTGGTGACCAATGTGGACCCGCTACGCCCGCTGCCGGCCACGAAGAGCACACGGGTCACGGCATCTCTCCACTGTAGACACGACGGAGCCGGTCGAGGTGGACGTCGGGGGCGAAGTCGCGCTCCACCTTCGCCCGGCCGGCCTTGCCCATCGTGACCGCCCGCTTCGGGTCGGCGAGCAGCTCGGCCAGCGCGGCGGCGAGCGCTGGTGGGTCGTCGGCCGGCACGATGGCGCCGTCGAGGCCCGGCTCGACCAGCTCGGGTAGCCCGCCGAGCCCGGTCGTCACCACCGGCAGCCCGCAGGCGAACGCCTCCAGCACCGCCATCGGCTGGTTTTCGTGCCACCGGGACGGAGCCGCCGCGACCCGGGCGCGGCGCATCAGGTCGTGCAGGTCGTCCTTGGCGAGTCGGCCGTGGAACGTGACCAGCCCCGGTGCCGCCGTCGCCGCCAGCCGCTCCAGCTCCGCGCGGGCCGACCCCTCCCCCGCGACGTCGAGGCGGAAGCCACCGAGCCCGGCCGCCGCGACGAGCGTGTCGACGCCCTTCTCCGGCACCAGCCGGCCGGCGAAGACCACGCCCTCGCCCGGCCCCGCCTTGGGCGCGATGACCGCCCCGTCCACGAAGTGGGAGAGCACGCGGAGGCGGTCGGGGTAGACGCCCGCGTCGCGCATGACGCCGGCGAGGAAGCGGCTCGGGCTGACGAACGCGCGCACCGGCCCGTACGCCCCCGTGGCCCGGTGCAGCCAGGTCTCGGCCGCCAGCACCGCGCTGCGCCCGAGCGAGCCGTCCTTGCACCGCGTGCGCGCGGCCCGCCAGGGACCGCCGGTGACGCAGGCGTCACAGACCGCGTCGCCGGCCAGCAACTGGTAGCTCGGGCAGGCGAGCTTGTAGTCGTGCATCGTCAGCACGCACGGCACGCCCGCGTCGGCCGCCGCGCGCAGCACCGACGGGGACAGCTGGTGGTAGACGTTGTGCGCGTGCACGACGTCCGGGCGAAAATCGGCGATCACCTTCGCCAACCCCCGGCGACTCACCGGTGAATAGAGCATCCGCCCGACCGCGGCCGCCCGCTTGGCGAGCCCCGGCGGTGGCGGCTCCAACTGGACGTACGGCGGGAAGAAATGACCGTATCGCTGAGGGGAATCGTTGTCGGGATGCGCCATCCCGAAGTACGCCACCTCGTCGCCCCGGGCACGCTGAAGCGCGGCGAGGTCGAAGAGGTAGCCCTCGGCGCCGCCCCGCCGGTACAGGAACTTGTTGACGTGCAACACGCGCATCGACCGTGAGGCTACATCCATGCGAGGATGCTGTGCGTGCCAGCCACCGACCAGCCCACCGCCGTCGCCTACACGGCACGCCGCATCGCGCGGCACGTGCGGTGGGCGCGCACCGAGGGTTTGCGGCGGCTCATCGAGGAAGACCGGCTCAACCCGGTCGAGCGCGCCACCACCGCGTGGGCCAAGCGCCGCTGGCGCCGCGCCCACGGTGTCACACCAGGTCAGGCCCAGCCGGTGTATGTCGTGGGGCTCCAGCGCTCCGGCACCAACATGCTGATGCGCGGTCTCGACGCGGCGCCGCAGTTCGAGGTGCGCAACGAAAACGACCGCCGGGTCTTCCACCGTTTCCAGCTCCGCTCCGACGCCGTGCTCAGCGCCGCGATCCGGGCCAGCCGTCATGCGTACGTCATCGTCAAGCCGCTCTGCGAGAGCCACCGCGTCGACGAGCTGCTCGCCCTCCCCGGCCTGGCGCCGGGGCGCGCGCTGTGGGCCTGGCGCGACGTCGACGACCGGGCCCGCTCCGAGGTGGCCAAGTTCGGCCCGTCCAACCTCCAGGCGCTGCGCGCCATCGCGGCCGGCACGATCGGCGACGGCTGGCAGGGGCAGCGGCTCGACGCGGAGAGCCGCGCGCTGATCGCTGGCTTCGACTACGCGACGATGAGCCCACACACCGCGGCCGCCCTGTTCTGGTACGTGCGCAACCAGCTCTTCTTCCGCCTCGGCCTGCACCGCCGCGACGACGTGCTGCTCTGCTCGTACGACGCGCTGGTCGCCGACCCGGAGGCGGTGACCCGGCGGCTCTGCGACTTCCTCGGCCTGCCCTACGATCCTCGGCTCTGCGCCCACGTCGAGCGTCGTGCCCCAGGGCCGGCGGGATCCCGGCCGGGGGGCGAAGCGAGCACGGCCCCGCCGCGCCGCCCGCTCGACATCGACCCGCGCGTGCGGGCGCTCTGCGACGACCTGACCGAGCGGTTGGTGGCCCATGTCTGACGCGCCCATCTTTCTCGTCGGCTGCCAGCGCTCCGGCACCACGATGCTGCGCCTCGTGCTCGACTCGCACTCGCGGATCAGCTGCGGCCCGGAGACCCGCTTCCTCACCGACATGGAGCGGATCGTCGGGCGCGACTGGGAGCGGCTGGCCCGGTTCGGCTTCCCGCGCGAAGACTGGCTCCGCCGCATCCGCGACTTCTTCGGTGGCGTCCACAGCGACTACGCGGACGGGCGCGGCAAGGCGCGGTGGGCCGACAAGACACCGCTCTACGCGCTCGTCATCCCGTTCGTCACCGAGGTCTTCCCCGACGCGCAGATCGTGCACGTCATCCGCGACGGGCGCGATGTCGTGGTCTCGCACCGCAAGCGGTTCGGCTACTGGTCGGCGGTCAAGTGCGTGGTGAAGTGGCCGCGCTACATCCGGGTCGCCCGCGCCGCCGGCCGTGCGCTGCCGCCCGAGCGCTACCACGAGCTGCGCTACGAGGAGGCGGTGCGCGAGCCGGAGAAGACGATGCGCGCGCTCTTCGAGTTCCTCGGTGAGCCGTGGGAGCCAGGCGTGCTCGACTACGGCGACAAAGACCACGACGTGGCGGAGAAATACACCACCGAGGCCGAGAAGCGCCGCGCCGCCGCCCGCACCGACGCGCAGATCTACGGCTCCCGTGTGGGGACCTACCGGCGCGAGCTCGACCCGTTCCTGCGCCTGCTGGTGTGGGTCTTCTCCCGTTCCACACTGCGCGAGCTGGGCTACCGATGAAGTTTCTTCGACGTGGAGAGCGCGGCGCGTCTTTCACCTATGGCGCCGACGGGCCACGCGGGCAGGTTGGAAGAGGTTCACCGAGGCGTCTGCTCGTCGCCCTCGCCGCCGCGCTCGCGGTGGCCGGCTGCACGTCCTCGCCGGACCCGCGGCCTTCGCCGGACCCCACGCCCGCACCGACGCTGGCTCCACCGCCGGCGGCGGAGGGCGACACCACGCCGTTCGGGGCGCACTGGGACTGGAGCCGCTACGACCAGTTCACGCCCTACCTCCGCAAGATCTCCGGATCGGCGACCTACCACGAGCTGTCCTGGTGCGACATCGAGCCGGAGCAGGGCAAGGCCGACTGGAGCGCGGTCGACCGGGTCGCCGAGCGCAGCCGCTCCCTCGGCATCACGCTCCACCTGAAGATCCGCACCGGCGTCTGCTGGGCGACCGGCGGCACCGCGCAGTACGTCCGCGGGCAGGCCAACAAGACCGAGTCGGCCATGCCCCGCGACCTCGCCACGTACAAGTCCTTTGTAGACAGTGTGGTGCGCCGCTACGCGTCGTACGGCGTGCGCGAGTACGCGGTGGAAAACGAGGTCAACGCCCCGCAGTACTGGGCCGGCACCGCCGCCGAGTACACCACGCTCGTCGGCGCGGCGGCCGAGGCGATCCGGGCAGCCGACCCGGAGGCACGCGTGGTCGACTCCGGCATCAGCAGCGTGGCCTACGGCATGGGCGTCGCCGACCGTCTCCTCCGCGCCGGTCAGGAGGCCGAGGCGGTGCGCGCGTACACGGCGTACTTCCAGCGGCGGATCGGCACGCGCGGCAAGCAGATCCCGGCCGTGTCGTCGCCGGAAGACCTGCGCGCAACGCTGGCCGTAGCGCAGAACGCGCGCAACCTCGAATACCTCGCCGCCACCGAGAAGCTGCTCGACGACAAGACGGTCGACGTGCGGCAGCTGCACTTCTACGAGCACTGGAGCGCCGTCCCCGACCTGCTCGGCTACCTCTCCGCCGAGACGCCCGCCGGCACGCCGGTCGAGGCATGGGAGGTCGGCCAGTTCTGGCGCGACGGCGACTCCGACGCCGCCTCCCGCTCCGCCGAGGTGGTCAAGGTGGTGGCCCAGCTCGCGGCCGGCGGCGTGCGGCAGGTGATCTGGCTCCCGCTGGCGTACAACCCCAACAACCGCCAGGGCAGCGAGGTCCGCTACGGCCTGCTCGACCCCGACGGCACCGAGCGCACCGCCGGCCAGATGGTGGCCGACCTGGCCACGCTCGCCCAGGGCGCCACCGCCGAGCCGGTGCGTGAGAAGGGCCTGACCGGCGCCGCCTTCCGCCGTGGGGCCGAGACCACCCTCGTCGTGTGGGCCGCCGACGCCCCGGTCACCGTGCCGGCGACCGCCGGGCTGACCAGCGGCACGGTCGGCACGCCGGCATCCGGCACCGGTGCGGTGCGGGTCGCCGAAGACCCTGTCGTCCTGAAGGCCCAGCGCCCGCCCGCCGACATCCTGAGGTCCGTGGAGTAGCGTCGCACCTTTCGCGCTGCGGCCTCCGCGACCAGGCCTCCGCGACCAGGCCCGCCCGCGCCTTTCGCGGCGCTCCTCTTCGCGACGCGGCAGCCCTGCGGCCTCCGCGGCGCCGGTCCCCGCCCGGAGATGGCGCCCCGCCAGTGCGCACACGCCCTCCGCCCCACCGACGACGGCCGCGTGCCGGGAGCAGCGGGCTTACTCGCAGGAAGCTGTCGAGTTGGGCGCACCGATGCGCCCACCGCCGGCCGCCTCCTCGATGTCGCCGCATCCGCCCCGCGGCCTCCGCGGTGGACATTGTCAGGGACATAGCCCATTCACGCCGGAATGTGTGGGCGATGTCCCCGACATTGCCCACACCCTCCGCTGGAAAGCTTTCGCGTCTCCGGCACGGCGCTCGGGCTCCAGGATGGGGCACGGTCCCGCATGCCCTGTCACCGTGCGGTCCAGCGGCTTCGAAATCTGGACCAGTTATGGCTGACATAACGCCACAAGTCGTCTTGATCCGGCACCTTGTGCAACATTCCGTGGATCGCCGTGGCGTGGAGACCGGCTCGCCGCATCGGCGTGCGGCCGGTGGACGGACCTCCACCTCGAAAGCTCCATGGCTCTTGAAGCCTCGGCCGCCCGCGCCTCCGAGGCGACGGTTACCGAGGGAAACATCGCCCCTGTCTGGCTCGCGCGTCGTTCGCCGTCCCCGACCCGGCCTCGGCGGCGACTGGGCGCACCGGTGCGCCCAGCTCGACAGCTTCGCCGCACCAGGCCACCGTCTCTCCCAAGGACACGGAGGGCACCGTCGATCCCCGCACGGAGGCACTCCGCGTGGGAAGGCACCGCCTCCGCGCCTCCCGCGCGGGAGGGCAACGCCGCCGCGCGGAAAGGCACCGCCGGAACCCCGAGCGTCAGGGGGTCGCGGGCCAGGGGTCGGGCCAGCCGAGCAGGTCGGTGAGCCGCGCGTTGTGCGGGGTGAAGTGCTCGCGCAGCGTGCGTGCCACCTCCTCCGGCGGGCCGCCCCGGTCGACCCGGCGCGTGTGCACCGCGAACTCCGCCGGCGTGAACGGATCGAGCTCCAGAAAGCTCAGCACGCCCGCGTACACAGCGGCTGGGTCGGCGTAGAGGTCTTCGCTGCGCACCACGTGCAGGCGTTCGCGGGGTACGTGTGCCAACCACCGCTCCAGCTGCTCGGCATACCGGCCGCGGGCGGCGTACGAGTACCGGCGCAGGCCCTCCGGCGTGGCCAGGCGGGACGGCTCGGTGGCGATGGCGTCGGCGAAGCTGAGCGGCTCGTGGCCGTACGAGCGCGTGTGCAGGTAGTGCGACCAGGCCCGCTCGACCGGGTCGCGGAGCAGCGCGACGAAGCGCCCCTCCGGCAGGGTCGCCGCCGCCCGCTGCGCTGCCTGGGGATGGAAGAGGTAGAAAGGGCTCGCCTCGAAGGAGATCGTGCCGGGGACGGCGGGCGGGAAGTGGCCGCGATACCAGCGCTCGCCGCGTCCGTAGTGGAGGCTGAAGTACTGGAGCTCCTTGCCGGTCGCGGCGCGCACCTGGGGATGCGCGGCCAGGTAGCTGTGCAGCGACGTGGTGCCGCACCGCTGGCCGCCGATAACCAGGAAGCCGGGCAGCGCCCCCGGGCCCGCCGCCCAGGCCCGCGCGCCGCGCACCGCCCGGCGCACGCCGTCGACCACGGCCCGCCTCACGACCCGCCTCCGCGTGCGCGCACGGCGGCGAGCGCCGGCCGCCACGCGAGCCGCCGCCGGTCCGCGCGCGGGGCGGAAACCGCCGGCCGCCTCACGGCGTGACCCGGTCGCGGCGGCGGGCCAGAGCGCGGAGCACCATCGTGTCCTCCTTGGACAGTCCGAGCGCCAGCACCGCGCCACCGTAGACGACGACTGTCGCCGCCAGCCCGGCCACGAGCTGGCCGGCCCCCTCCGGCACCAGCCACCGTACGGCGAGCGCGGCGACGAGCGCGGCCGCGCCGGCGGCCAGGCCCTTCACCAGGCCGGCGGTGACCGGTACGGCGCGGACCAGCCACCACACCTGGGCCACGCGGGCGAGGTTGACCGCGATCAGCGAAGCGCTCCACGCGATGGCGGCGCCGATGATGCCGTGCGCGGGGATGAGCCACAGGTTGAGCCCGATGTTGAGGACGAGCGCGCCGATGTTGTCGAACATGTTCAAGGCGACCCGCCCGGACATGTTCAGCAGCGTGCCGCACGGGCCGGTCGCCGCGTTGACGAGCTGCCCCACCGCCAGGACGACGGTGACCGCCGCCCCCTCCGCGAAGCCGGCTCCGAAGAGCGGCAGCAGCGCCGACGGGAAGACGAGCAGCGCCACGAAGGCTGGCAGGGAGAGCCGCACGACCCAGCCGGTCGCGGCCCGGTAGACGCGGCGCACCTCGGCGAACTGGTCGCGGTGGTAGAGGTAGGCGATGTACGGGCCGAAGGCGGCGTTGATCGGCGCGAGCACGAAGATGGCGACGGTCACCAGCCGCGTGGCGACCGTGTAGACGCCGATGTCCTCGTTGGCGAAGGCACCGAGCATCAGCGTGTCGATCCAGATCAGCCCGGTGGAGGCGAGCGACGAGGCCCAGCTCACGGTGGAGAAGCTGAACAGCTGCCGGGGCCGGTACTCGGGCGCGGCCGGCGCCACGGTGCGCATCAGCCGCAGCAGCGCGCCGACCGCGAGCGCCGCCGCCGTCCACGCGGCCACCACGACGGCCCACAGCGCGCCGGTGACGCCGAAGCCCGCGAGCAGCGCCACGACGGTGAGCACGAGCCGCGCGCCCGGCTCGTAGAGCTGCCCCACGAGCGTGAACGGCCGCTGCGTGCGCCAGCCCCGCGTGGCCGCGAGCGCCGCCTCGCAGATGACCGTGGCGGGCAGCGCCAGCGCGACGAGTCGCAGCCCGCCGGTGAGCGCCGGGTCGTGCAGGACGTCCGCGACGAGCGGCGCGCCGATGGCGAGCAGTACGCCGATCAGCACGGCGCCGGCGGCGGAGATGGCGAGCCCGAGGCGTACGGTGCCGCGGATGCTCGCCGGGTCGTCGTCGGCGAGGTGCACGGCCACGAAGCGGGTCAGCCCGGCCCGGAAGCCGGAGAGGGAGAGCAGGCTGAGCAGTGCGAGGAGCGCGTAGCACTGCGCGTAGCGGCCCACCTCGGCGGTGCCCAGGTCGCGGGCGAGCACCAGCATGACGAGGAAGAGCGCGCCCTGGCTGCACAGCGCGCCGAGCAGGTTGAGGCCGCCACCACGGGCCATCCCGCGCACCTGCCGGTCGCCGTAGTCCGATGTGGACTCCGGCGGCGGGGCGGTCGTCCCGGTGGTCACGCCGCGCGGGAGAGGGCCGGTGCCGGCTCGGCGGCCGCCGCCGGCTGGGCCCGCCGGGACAGCAGCTCCAGCACGACCACGAGCAGCACCGCCAGCAACAGGCCGGCGGCAGCCGCCGGCGGAACGGTGGTAGCCAATGCCCGTACCCGGGAAACCGCGCGGACCTCGCCCACGCTCGCCACCTGGGCCGGATCCGCGGCCTGGGCCTGCGCCCTTGCCCCCTGGAGGCCCTGCCGCGCCTGGGAGAGCGCGCTGGTCGCGGCGTCGCGCTGGGCCAGCAGCGACTGGTAGTCGGGCAGCTTGGGGCCGAGCGCGTCGAGCCGCTTCTGGGCCGCGTCGAGCGCGGCGGTGGCCGCGGCGACCGCGCGGCTGTTGCCGACCGCCTCCATCGAGAGGCGCTGCTGCCGCAGGCTGGCGATCTCGGTGAGCGTGGCCTGGTAGAGCTTGTCCGGCTGGGAGACCTTGTTGGTCTTCTCCCAGTCGGCGATCGCGGCGGTCGCGGTGGTGACGTCGGCGTTGGCCGCGGCGACCTGCTCGGTGGCGATGTTGACCTGGGAGGTGAAGAGGAAGTCGAGCGCGCGCTGGGCGGTGGCGGTGAGCACCGGCTCGACGGTGGCCCGCCGCGTGCCGGTGTACGCGAGCGTGAGCTGGCTGCTCGCGCCGACCTGCGCGACCGCCAGCCCGTCGCGGAGCGTGCCCTCCGCCACGCCGGTGTCGGCGGCGACCTGGTCGAGCACGCGCGGCGAGGTGACCGCCGCCTTGAACGCGGCCACGAACTGGCTCGCCGCCTGCGTTCCGGTGTACTGCTGCGCGGCGGCGCCGCCGACCAGCGCGGGCGCGGCCACGTAGCAGGTGGCGGTGTAGCGCTGCGGCGACAGGCCGACGAACAGGCCGACCGCGAGCGCGGCGGCCAGCGGCACGCCCAGCAGGACCCAGAGCCGCCGCCGCGCGGCCCGCAGGTAGTCGACGATCTCCACGCTAGAGCTCCTCCTGAGCGGGCCGGCTGGCGACCAGGCCGGCCATCGCCGCGAACGCGACGAAGTACCACAGCGTAACCACGTTGGAAATGACGTTGGAGGCCGCGCTCACCGCCACGAACGCGACCGCGCAGCCGGCGAAGCCGACCGCGATCCCCCGGGCCAGCGTGCCCGGCGGCGCCCGCCGGACGGCCAGCGCCGCCGTGTGCAGGCAGAGCAGGATCATGCCGAGGTACGCGAGCAGCCCGAGCACGCCGGTCTCCACGTACGCGCGGAGGAAGTCGTTGTGCGGCTTCTTCGCCTCGTCGGTCTCCCGCTGGGTCATGTTGGGGCCGATGCCGGTGACCGGGTTGCGATTGGCGAGCGTGACCACCTGTGCCCAGTACTCCGCGCGCCAGGCGAGCGTGTTGCCGGTCGGGTCGCCACCGACCTCGCGGGCGGCACCGAGCTGGGCGAACCGGTCGGCGACCCCGGGCGCGACCGCGACCGCGGCGACCGCGGCCAGACAAAGCGCCACGACAAGCCGGGCACTGCGGTGCAACACGGCCACGACGACCAGCCCGATCGCGGCGCCGAGGATCGCGCTGCGCGTATTGGTCAGCACGAGAAAGACCATCGACACGGCGAGCAGCGCGCCCAGCGCCAGCTTGGCCCGCCGCCCGAGGAACCGGTGGACGCCGCAGCCGAAAATCACCATGAACATCAGGTAACGACCGAACGTCGTGGACTGGCTGAACGGCCCACTGATCCGGGTGAAGCTCCCCTTGACCTCCGAGGGCGGCGAGCCGAGCAGCGACATCACGATCGTGTAGCCGAGCGCGAGAGCGAGCGAGGCGTAGACGGCGACCAGGACCCGCCGCACCATCCGGCGCCGCGGCAGCAACTGCTCCAGCACCAGGAACATCGCCACGACCGTGAGGATCCGCAGCACCTCCAGCGCGCTGCTCGACGGGCGGGACGAGCCGAGCGCGCTCACCGCCCCGGTGGCGGCGACCAGCACGAGCGCGATGCCGAGCGGCGAGGTGCGCGGCCACTCGCGGGCCGCTGCGCCGCCGACCCTCGGGGCGCGGGCGGCGGCATGATACTGCGCGGCGAGCCACAGCCCGGCGGCGAGCAGGAAGAGCACGCCGACGAGCGTGGACGGGTCCATCGCGCGCGTGGCGCCGCCGTCGGAGCCGGTGCCGGCGGTCGGCCCGCTCAGCTTGAACAGGTCGACGCAGGAGCGCACCGCCAGCATCAGCAGCACGTAGCCGGCGAACCGGGTCAGCGCCAGCACCGCCACGAGCACGCCGGCCGCGACGGCGAGCGGAAGCACCGCGAGGGTGCGGCTCCCGCCGCCGACCGCGAAGGCGGACACGACAGCGACCGCCGCGGCCGCCAACGCCGCGGCGGCGGTCAGCGCCGTCCCGGCCGGCCGGACCGGGCCCCCTCGAACGAGTACCGTCACACTGCTCTCTAGCCGCTGGTCTGTGGTGTTTGCCCCCGAGGACCCTAACGCTTCGTGGCCAGGTCCAGGTAGAGCCGTTCGAGCAGTCGTGCGGCGGCGTCCCAGCTGTAGTGGGCCATCACCCGCTCGTGCAGCCCGGCCGCCCCGGCCCGCTCCGCCCGCGGGTCGGCCAGTGCCCTGGTCAGCGCGCGCACCAGGTCGTCTTCGTCGCCGTCGCGGAAGAGCCGGTGCCCCGGCCCGTCGCGCTCCAGCACCTCCACGTGTGGCGAGATGTCGCTCGCCACGACCGGGAGCGCGTACGAGGCCGCCTCCAGCAGCGTCAGCGGCAATCCCTCCACATGGGAGGGTTGCACGAAGACGGCCGCGTGCGAGTACAGCTCCGCGAGCAGGTCGCCGTAGGCGAAGCCGGTGAAGACCACGCGCGGGTCGCCCGCCGCGGTCGCCTTCAGGTGGGCGACGAAGTCGTCGGTGTACGACGAGCCGCCCACCACCGCCAGCTTGAGGTCGCCGGGGAGCCGCCGGAACGCGCGCACGAGCAGATCCGCCGCCTTCTCCGGGACGAGCCGACCCACCAGCAGTATGTAGCGTCCCGGGGTCAGACCGTAGCGCTCGGTGATCTGCTCGGCCGGTGCGCGGCGCGCCGGGTTGACCCCGTTGGGCTGGTAGCGGGTCAGCCGGCCGAACTTCGCGTCGTAGTGCGCGGCGAGCCCTCGGGAGACGGCGATCCGCGCGTCCGGCACGTGCCCGCTGAACCAGTACGCGGTGTTGAGCACCGAGCGCGCCGCCCGGCCCCACTTGGCCCGCGTGTGGTCGAGCCCGTGCACGGTCAGCACCACCCTCGCCCGGGACAGGAAGCGCGGCAGCGGCGCCACCAGACCGGGCCCGAGACCGTGGTAGTGCACGACGTCCGGCCGCCGCCGCATCGCCACCACCGTCGAGGCGGCACTGTGGACGATCGCGTCGAGGTGCTTGCTGGCAACGGTGCGCACGCGGTGCAGGCGTACGCCCCGGTGTGTTTCGGTGGTGAGATCCCCGTAACTGTCCCGACAGAACACCGTCACCGAGTGGCCGTAGGACACCAGCCGGCTGCCCAGCTCCTCGACATGCCGCTCCACACCGCCGTACGTCGCCGGCATCCCCTTCTGCCCGATCATCGCGATCGACAGGGGACGCCAGTCGGTCTTCGGCGCGGTGCGCTGCCGCGGGGTGGAATGTGCAGTTTCTCGGCCAAGCTGATGCAGATTTACGGCGGCCTGGTCACTCGCCGTCATCGTTCCTCCTCAAACGCATCGGCGGGGCAACCGCCGCGCCGACGACGGTGTGGAGGTGAAGATCGTGTTCCTGCCCTGGGACGCTAGGCCATGAAGTGGCGTTGCGCTAGCCCCGGGCGACAGCCGGATGTGTCCACAGTGGTGTGGGATGGTGCGCAGGTGCCGATGCCGCGCGGTGCCAGGTGTCACGAGCCGACCCGCCGGGCCGACGCCGAACGGTCCGGAGAGCCGGAAGAGCCGAATACCCGGTTACACCACGGTGAAGTCACGCGTGCCACCACATGACCACCGATGGAGATTGTTGACATTAAACGCCGGAGTTCGCGCCGAAGGCAACACCTTGACCGTCATCGGCCATCACCGATCTCACAACAGACCCTTCCGGACCGCCCACACGACGGCACTGATCGGGGCCTCCACGCCAAGTTCGTCACAGATGGCCCGCAGCCGCCGCCGGACCGTCCGCTCGGACATCTCCGTTCGCCGCGCGATCGTCAGCGTGGACAGGCCCTCCCCCAGCAACCGCAGCAGTGTCAGGTCACGCTCGGTGATGCTGGGCCCTTCGGGCCCACTCATCCCGCGCGCACCGGATCCGTCCCGTCCCAGCCGACCGACGCCTCGTGGAACCGCGCGTACACCCGCGCCTGCGCGGGCGTGTACTCGACCAGCTCGACCATCCCGGGCAGGACGGCGGTCGTGTCGACGTAGACGACCCGGGCGCCGCTCGGCAGCGTGTCCTCGTACGCCACCTCGTGCCCGCGGGCGGCGTACTGCGCCACGAACCGGTCCCAGAAGGGCTGGGCGCGGTCCGCGCCCAGCCCTTCGGTTGACACCGGGCGGCGAGCCCGGCCGGGTCAGTCCGGGCCGCCGTCCGTCAGGAGTGGCAGTACCTCGCAGATTTCCAGCACCTTCCGGGGCAGGCCGTGGACGTTGACCAGCCGCAGCTCCACGCCCGCGTCGTGGGCGGCGGCCCGCGCCTCCAGCAGCGCCGAGACGCCGGTGGCGTCGCAGAAGTCGAGGTCCACGCAGTCGAGCACGATTTTCGTGACGTCCCGGGCCTTCTCCACCGCCACGATCAGGTCGGGGCACGTGGCCATGTCGAGATCACCGGCCAGCACCAGACGCGCCGCGCCGTTGCGCGCGGTCTCAGTGATCGTCAGCATCAGGCACCGTTTCCCGGGGAGAGCGGGTCCGCCGCGTCCAGGGGCGAGCCGTTCCTGGCGGAGTCGGGCATTGGTGGCTCCGGGCAGACGCGCAGCCGTACCCATACGCGCTTGCCGCCGTGGAAGTCCTCGACGCCCCAGGCTTCGCTGTATGCCTCGATCACGCGCAGCCCGTAGCCGCCACCGTTGGCGCGCGGGCCGCGGTCGCGCGGCACCACCGACGAGCCGTCGGCGGCCTGGAGGATCACCCGGCCCTCGTGTGCCCGCATGCTGAGTTCGATGCAACCTCCGCCGTATCTGACCGCGTTGGTCACGAGTTCGCTCACGACGAGCTCGGCCTCGTCCAACCAGTCGGGGTCGGTCAGCTGCCACGCGATCAGCATGTGTCGCATGGCTCGGCGGGCCGCGGCGGGGGCAGCGGTGCCCAACGGCAGATCCAGCGTCGCGTTCAGCTCACTCACGGAAGCTCACCCCCTTCTCGTCCTGGCTGGTCGGTACCCAGTCGGGGGATCTGAGAAACGGCCGCGTAACCGACGCAACAGCGCGTTGGCGGGCGGGCTCGAGGGCGTCACGGCGCCGGAGATGGGGCGGCCTCCGCGGCCTCGCGCAGGTCGGCGTCGCGTTTGTCCAGGTCGGCGGCGGGCTCGCCACCGACCAGCGCCCCGGGCTCGCCCGCCACCGCCGCGCGCAGGTCGCGGATCGCGCGGTCCGCCTCGGGGGTACCGGCGAGCGCGGCCAGGTCGACCCGCCACCGGGCCAGCGTGCCGTCGGTGGAGCGTTCCGGCTGGCTCACCGAGACGACGCCGGCCACGCCCTCGACGGCGGCGGTGACCCGGTCGGCGGCGCCGGCGTCGGCGACCACCGTAACCGGCTGGGAGGTGCCGACCGGGAAGTGCCGGGCGAGCGCCTCCTGGCCGCGTACCGACTCCGCCTCGGTGCGGAACTGCTCGGTCCGCGGCAGCCCTATGTCCACTGTGGCCAGTCTGATGGCGAGCACGCCGAGCCCGAACACGGGCGCCACCACCACGCCAATCGCCGCGCTGACGCCGAGCGTGTGGTTGCTGGTGAGCACCGCCGCGAGCAGGGTCAGCAGGGCGAGCACGACCGTGACCGCGCTCGCGAAGACCGCCGAGCGGCTCCCGGTGATGGTCGCGCCACGCTGGGTACGCAACCGCGTGCAGCCGATCGCGATCCGGGACGTGCTGCACTACCTCACCGCCGCCACCGAGCTTCCGCCCACAGTGGAGGGTGACTTCCCGATCGGCGGCCCGGACGTGCTCACGTTCGCCGACATGACACAGCGGTACGCGCGGGTCGCCGACCTCTCCCGCCGCCTGATCGTGCCGGTGCGCGTGCTGACTCCCCGCCTCTCCGCGTACTGGGTCGGGCTGGTGACGCCGGTGCCGGGGCGGCTGGCCCGCCCGCTGGTGCAGAGCCTGGTGCACGAGGCGGTGGTCCGGGACAGGGCGATCGCCGCGCACGTCCCCGACCCGCCCGGCGGGCTGACCGGGTTCGAGGCTGCCGTGCGCCTGGCGCTGGCCCGGATCGCCGCCGGCGACGTGGGACCCGGTGGTCCACCGCCGCCGCCCCGTCCGACCCGCTCCCCAGCGACCCGGGCTGGGCCGGCGGCACCGTGTACACCGACGACCGGAGCACCGCCGTCGCCGCCCAGCCCGAGAGGCTGTGGGCGGTCATCGAGGCGATCGGCGGCACCAGCGGCTGGCACTCGTTCCCGCTCGCCTGGGCCGTACGCGGCTGGCTCGACCGGCTCGTCGGCGGCGCCGGGCTGGGCCGGGGACGCCGCCATCCGACGCGCCTGTACACAGGCGAGGCGCTCGACTTCTGGCGGGTCGAGCACCTGGAGCGCGGCCGGCTGCTGCGGCTGCGCGCCGAGATGCGTCTGCCCGGCCGCGCCTGGCTGGAGATGCGGGTCGCCGAGCGGGACGGCCAGGTGCGCTACGAGCAGCGGGCCGTCTTCCTCCCCCGCGGCCTGCCCGGCCACCTCTACTGGTGGTCGGTGGCCCCGTTTCACGCCGTGGTCTTCGGCGGGATGGTGGCCAACATCGCCCGCACCGCCGAGTCCGCCGGCTGACCCACCAGGCCAGCGCCGGCCACCTCGGGGACCCCGCTCAGCTCATCGCGGCCGGCACGCCGAAGTTCGCCAGGTCGGTGACGAGGAACGCGGTGATCGCGGTGATCCGGCCGTCGCGGAGCGTAAGCACGTCGAGCCCTTCGCCCACGTACTCGCCGCGGGCCTCGTCCCACCGGTAGCCGGCGAGCGCGAGCTGGCCGTTGGCCCAGGTCGGCACGAGGCGCCACCGGTGCGTGATCGGGCCGGCGAGCAGCGCGGCGCGCACGGCTGCGGGTCCCTCGTACCACTCCGGCGTCGGGGGCATCGCCAGCCGTACGTCCTCGGCCAGCATCGCCACGATCGCGTCCACGTCCGCCGCCTCCCACGCGGCGGCGTACCGCTCGGCGATCGCGAGCACCTCCGGGCCCAGGTCGGCCAGCTCGCGCTGCTGCGACCGGGCCGGCGTGCGAGAGCCGACGACCGCGCGCGCCCGCTGCAACGCGCTGTTGACCGCCGGCACGCTCGTGTCGAGCAGGTCGGCGACCTCTCGGGCCGGAAACTCGAGCACCTCGCGGAGCAGCAGCGCGGCCCGCTGTAACGCGGTGAGCTGCTGCAACGCGGCCACGAAGGCCAGCTCGACCCGCTCCCGCACCACCGCCCGCGCCTCCGGGGCCAGCGCGTCGAGCCCGAGCCGGGCGTCCGGGTACGGCTCCAGCCACTCGGTCTCCTGGCCCGGTGCCGCATCCGCGGAGAGGTCTGTCGGCAGTTCGCGGCGCCGCCGGCTCTCCAGCGAGGTCAGGCACCGGTTGGTCGCGATCCGGTAGAGCCAGGGCCGCACCGGCTGGCGCCCGTCGTACCGCCCGATCGCCTTCCAGGCCCGCAGCAGCGACTCCTGCACCGCGTCGTCCGCGTCGTGCACCGAGCCGAGCATGCGGTAGCAGTGCTGGTGCAGCTCCCGCCGGTGCGGCTCGACCAGCCGCTCGAACGCCCACTCGTCCCCGGCTCGCGCCGCCGCCAGCAGCTCCGCGCTCTCCATCCCTCGTTCCTACGCGATTTTTCCGCCCTCGGCATGCAAGGTGGGTGGCGCCCCGCGTGTCGGTATGGGTAGATGCCCAGGAGAGCGGGGATGGGATGCGGGAGTCCGAGCGCGTGGCGTTCACGGAGTTCGTGGCGGGGAGCAGCGCGCGCCTGTTTCGGGCCGCGATGGCGCTCACCGGCGGCCACCACGCCGCCGAAGACCTGCTCCAGGGGGCGCTGGCCCGTACCTACGCCCGGTGGAGCCACGTCCGCGGCGATCCCGAGGCGTACGTGCGACGGGCCATGTACCGCGCGCAGGTCTCCATCTGGCGGCGACGCCAACGGCACCTGGAGGTCTCGCTCGAGTGCGTGCCCGAGCCGGCCGACCAGCGCGACGACATGCGCGCCACCGATCGGTGGCTGGCGCTGCGCGCGGCCCTGCTGCGGCTCGGGCCCCCGGCAGCGCGCGGTGCTCGTCGCCCGGGTGCTGGAGGACCTGTCCGTGGAGGAGACCGCCGCCCTGCTCGGCTGCTCACCGGGCACGCAGGACGACCAAGACATCGACACCGGACACATCGCGATCACCGTTGCGGAAAGCGCAGACTCCTCAACGCCCTGATAATCACCCCAGCCCACGACCTCGCCCACACCATGCGCTGGTCCGCATGGCGACGCAAAGTCCAAGCCCGCGCCCGACGAGCCCACTACCAGCGCAGACTCACCCGAGACACACAGGTGATGTTGGAGTACTAGCGTTCACCGACGATTAGGCGCGCACACCCCGAGCGTTCCGGCACCCGCCCCGGCCCGCACCAGCCTCGGCAGTCGGCGCAGGGGTCATGGTGCGGGCCGGTATCACGCCAGCCTTGAGACACGACCAAAGGGTCACGCCTTGCCCGGACGCGTCCACCACAAGCGGCAGGAGCGGGCATCTGACCAGCCTCAGGAATTTCACGGCGATGCGCCATCCGGCTGCGGGCCGGGGAGCGTCAGTAGCCGCCGCCCCCTCCACCACAGCTCGACGCCGCCACGACAATAATGACGATGATCACGATCAGTGCGATAATGATTCCCAGGATCACCTTGCCTCGTCTGGTCATGGGTCACCCTCCGCCAGACGCGATGCCCCTGGCGGGAGGCCAATCACACGCCTCACGTTGGATGTAACGCCAGGTAGCGCTGGTGGTCGGCCACCCCTGTTGCGATTTGCCGTCCAACGCTGGCAGGGGCCGGACACGGCGATGAACGAACCATCCAGCCAGGCGCGGAGCGCCGCGAACTGACGCTCTGCGAACCTTGTGGCCGGCGATTAGTCGAGGCCGCAGTATCGGCGTGCCATCGACCGCAACTCGCCGGGCTGCCGGCTTGTGGGTCAGGCTGCCAGGCGGCCGTATGCGCCGCGGAAGTAGAGCAGTGGCTCGGTCGCGCCGGTGTGTTCTAGTGAAACGACCCGGCCGATGGTGAGGAAGTGGTCGCCGGCCTCGTGTTCGGCGACGGTCGTGCATTCCACCCAGGCAAGTACTCCGTCCAGGATGGGGCTGCCGGTGCGGCGGCCTGGTCGCCAGGAGACGTCGCGCCACTTGTCGGGTCCGCTGCGGGCGAATATCGTCGACAGGGCCTGTTGGCCCTGGGCCAGGATGTTGATGCAGAACGACTGCGCTCGCTGGATCGCGGGGTAGCTCTTCGAGGTGCGCGCACTGGAGAACGCGACCAGCGGCGGGTCGAGCGAGACGCTGAAGAACGATTGGCAGGTGAGTCCGGCCGGGGTGCCGTCCGCGATGGCGGTGACGACTGTGATGCCGGAGCAGAAGTGCCCTAGCACTTGGCGATAGGCGGCCGGTGGGATCTCGGTCAGTTCGTCGGGCATCGATCGCCCTTTCCCCGCGCGGCCGCGTTGCTGTGCAGCGCCGCCCGGTTGCTTTCGGTCCAGGACTTGACGGTGGCGTCCAGTTCGGACAGTTGGGCCATGGTGACGTACAGGCTCCGGGTGGGGACGCTCGCGCCGAGTTCGACCAGCAGTGGGCGCAGGTACGCGTCGGGGGCCATCGAGTGGGCCGGCGAGCCGCCGGACATAACCGGGATCGCGACCACGCCGGCGAGCCCGTCGGTCGGGTACCGGTCGAGGAACGCCTTGAGCAGTCCGGTGTACGTGGCCTTGAAGGTCGGAGAGGCGATCACCACGAGGTCGCTGCCGGCCACCGCGGCTGTACACCGGTCCAGTTCGTCGGATGGCCACTGGAACATCGACGCCGCGAGGTCGGCCAGGTCGAAGACCTGGTGCTCGGTCGCGCCGGTGACCTCGGCGACCGCGTCGGCGAGCACCTCGGCGATCCGCCGGGTGCGGGACTGTGGTTTGGGGTTGCCGACCACCACGCTGATCTTCATGCCGTCGCTCCGTCAGTCGAGCGCCAGCGCGGCGCTGGTCAGGCCGTGGCGGGCCAACTGCGGCAGGATGCCTTCGCCGAGGGCGGTCAGGTCGCCGATGAAGTCCGGCATGATGAAGACGGCGCCGTCGATCTGGCCGGCTTCGATGATGTCGGCGAGCTGCTCGGCGATCGTCTCGGTGGAGCCGCAGAGGGTGCCCGTGCTCACCGCGGTCGCCTTTTCCCATACGGCCCGGCGGGCCTCGAATTCCGCCTTGTCCCAGGCCGCGTCGCCGTGCTCGGCGAACATCCGGGCCATGGTCTCGGTATCGCGTCCGGCGTTGTAGAGGTCGAGGCGCCGCTGCGCGTCGGCGTCCGTCTCGCCGGGGATGATCATGAAGACGCAGTACGTCTTCAACGGCGAGCCGACCTCCTCGGCGATGCGCTTGGCGCGGGTGCCCACCTCGATCATCGACTGCCGGGAGGTGCCCTCGAACAGGCAGCCGTCGAGCATCTCGGCGGTGAACCGCAGCCCGACGTCGGAGACGGCGGCGCAGATCATCGGTGGTGGGCCGGCGGCCGGTTTGGGCTTGGACTGGCAGTCCTTGAGCGTGAAGAACTCGCCGTCGAAGTCCACGTCGTCCTCGGTCCACAGCAGTTTGCACACGGTGACCCACTCGCGGGCGCGGCGGTACTTGTCGGGGTTGCTGAGCGAGGCGCCGAGTCCCATCTGGGCCTCGGAGGCGCGGTTGCCGCCGGCGACGATGTTGAGCCCGGTGCGGCCGCCGCTGATCTGGTCGGCGGTGGCGATCATCTTGGCCAGTACCGCCGGGTGGAAGGTGGCGGTGTTGCAGGTGGACCAGACGCCGATCCGCTCGGTGGAGGCGGCCAGCCCGGCTGTGGTGGTCAGCGACTCGAGGTTGACCTCGAAGTGGTGGCTTGGCCCGGCGTAGCCGCGCCAGACCGCCTGGGAGAGGGTGAAGTCGAAGCCCAGCCGCTCGGCCAGCCGGGTCACCGCCAGGTTGTACGCGTAGCTGCCGTCGAGCGTCGGCGTGGTGGTCGACGGGATCCAGCCTCCGCTGCTCACCGGTAGGAACACGCCGTACTCGACCGTCCGTGTGGACATCTGCTCTCCTTGTGCTCGGATCGGCCCGTGGGGCGGCCTCGATCGCCCCACGGGGTGTGTCACTTCCGCCAGCCCAGCGTCCAGAAGCGGGTGTGCGAGTCGTTGGTGAAGGACATCGCGGTCAGCGCCGGGTTCAGCGCGACAGTGCGGCCGGTGATGGCCAGCGGGATCGTCGGCACGTCCGCGGCGATCGTCTCCTGCACCTGTTGGTAGGCGGCGGCGCGGGCGGCCGCGTCCGGGTCGAACCGGTGCTCGGCGTGCAGGCTGTCCACTGTGGCGTTGCTGTAGTGCGTCCAGTTGCTCGACCCGCCGGTCTTGAAGGGCGTGTCGGTGCTCGGGTCGGGGTCGTCGAGCCAGATGACGCTGCTGCCCAGCAGCAACCCGTGCTGGCTTGTCTCGGCCTTCTTGACCCGGGCCGTCCGCTGCTCGGCGAACTGCGTGGTCGGCTGCGGGCTCGCCTCGACGGTGATGCCGACCTGGCCGAGCGCGTCCTTGACCAGCAGGGCGATGTCCTCGTTGTAGACCACGCCGGAGTCGTAGAACATCGGCAGCGTCAGGCTCGTGACGCCCGCCTCGGCCAACAACTGCTTGGCTTTGTCCACATTGGTGGAGTACTGCTCCCAGGCGGGTTCGTACCCGGGCGACTTGGGATTGACGTACGACATCGCCCGCTCGCCCCGGCCGGCCAGGGCCACCTTGAGGATCTGGTCGTACGGCATGGCGTACGCGATCGCCTGCCGCACCCGCACGTCCTTGAGCGCCTCGTCGTCGACGGCCAGGTGCACGGAGACGATGTTCGGGATCGGCTGGTTCAGCACCGAGTAGCCGCTGCTGGCCAGTTCGTCGAAGGAGCGCGGGGTGAGCCCGGTGGCGGCCAGGTCGATGTCGCCGCCCTTCATCAGCGCGACGATGTCCGCGCTGCCGGTGACCCGCAGGACCACCTTCTTGATCTGCGGCTGTTCACCCCAGTAGTCCGGCACCGCCTGCAGGACGGTCTGCTGGTTGGGGGTCCGCTCGGCCACGTAGTACGGGCCGGTGCCGGCCACGTTCTCGGCGAGCCACTTGGCGGACCACGGATCCTCGGGCGTGGCCTTGGACTTGGCCGTCTTGGAGTCCAGGATGCTGAACTGCGGGAACCGCATCGACGGCAGCGAAGCCGGCAGCAGCATCGGCTCGCCGGCCGCGTTCGTGAACGAGAGCTTCACGGTGGCCGGGTCGACGACGGTGACCTGCTTTACCGGGTCGAAGATGCCGGCCAGGTTGGCGTTGAACGCGCCGAACCCGCCCGGTACGGCGACGGTGCGCTCGAAGCTGTACTTGACGTCCTCGGCGGTGAGCGGGTTGCCGCTGGGGTGGAACTTCACGCCCTGCCGCAGGTGGAACGTGATGCTGGCGCCGTCGATGTCCCACGAGGTGGCCAGGGCGGGTGCGACCTCCAGGCCGTCCCAGGTCAGCGAGCCGTCCGGCTGTGGCACCAGCTTGTACCGCACGAGCGGCTCGTACACGTTGACGGCCAGCTCGCGGTTCCACTCCACGAGGCTGAACGGGGGGTCCATGCTGTTCAGGTCGCCGGTCCAGGCGACCACCAGCTGGTCCTTGACCTGGCCCACGTCGGCCGGATCGCGCTCGGCACCGCCACAGGCGGCCGTGGCGAGGGTCAAGGGAAGCGCGGCGGCGAGTAGCCGCCGGCGCCACCGCCGATCGGTTGTCGTCATCTTGTCCTCCACAGTGGTCACTCCGGGGCCGGGGCGGTGACTGCCGCGCCCGGTCCGGCAGGGGAAGTCGCGTGGTTCGTCTCGACCGGGCACGCGGCGGCGTGGCCGGGGCCGACCGGTACCAGGGGCGGCCGGGCATGCGAACACGCCGGGACCGCCAGCGGGCAGCGCCCGACCAAGCGGCACTGGTCGGGCAGGTCGACCGGGCTGGGAATCTCGCCGGTGAGATGGAACCTGTCCCGGCGTACCCCCCACTCGGGCACGGGTGCCGCCGACAGCAGCGCCCGGGTGTAGGGGTGGACCGGCCGGGCGAACACCGCACCCGTGGGCCCCTGCTCGACGATGCCGCCGAGGTACATGACGAGGACGCGGTGTGCCACGCGGCGCACCACGGCCAGGTCGTGGGTGATGAACAGATACCCGATCCGCAGCTGCTGCTGCACCTGCGCGAGCAGGTCGAGGATCTGGCCACGGACCGAGACGTCGAGGGAGGAGGTCGGCTCGTCGAGGATGACCACGCGAGGCCGTACCGCGAGGGCACGGGCGATGCCGACGCGCTGGCGCTGGCCGCCGCTGAGCTGGTGGGGGTACCGGTCCAGGTGCTCGGCGCGCAGGCCGACCATCTCGACCAGCTCGCGCACCCGCGCCTGCCGCTCCCGCCGGGCCGTGCCCAGGTGCAGGCGCAGCGGCTCGGCCAGCAGGGCGCGCACGGTCATCCGGGGGTCGAGCGAGGAGTTCGGGTCCTGGAAGACCATCTGCACATCGCGGTAGACCCGGGTGAGCGCGGAGACCGGCCGGGCGCGCACCGGCTGGCCCGCGACGTGCACCTCGCCGGCGGTCGGCTCGACCAGCCGAACCAGGCAGCGGGCCACAGTGGACTTGCCAGAGCCGCTCTCGCCGACCAGCGCGACCGTCTCCCCGGCCCGTACCTCCAGGTCGACGCCGTCGACAGCGACAAGGGTGCGGTGGTCGCCGAACGCACCGACCCGGTAGTGCTTACGCAGCCCGGTCGCGGACAGCACGATCGCCGCTTCGCCGCTCACGGCACACTCCCCTCGACGAGGCGGCTGGCCGCCAGCAGCTCGGCCGTGTACGGGTGCCGGGGCCGGGTGAAGATGTCCTCTGTGGACGCCTCCTCCACGACCCGCCCGTCCCGCATGACCACGACGGCGGCGCAGGTCTCGGCGACCACGCCGAGGTCGTGCGTGATGAGCAGGGCGATCAGCCCGCCCGCGGTGAGCGTGCCGATCAGGCCCATGATTTCGGCCTGGATGGTGACGTCGAGCCCGGTGGTGGGCTCGTCGAAGACGACCACCTCCGGCTGGCAGATCAGCGCCATCGCGATCAGCGTCCGCTGGGCCATACCGCCGGAGAACTCGTGCGGGTACTGGCGGGCACGGCGCGCCGCGTCCGGGATCTGTACGGCGGCCAGCGCGTCGACCGCGGCCCGCTCGGCGTCCCGGCGGCTCACCGGCCGGTGCAGCCGGCACACGTCGGCGAGCTGGCGGCCGACCGGGATCACCGGGTTGAGCGCGGCCCGGGCGTCCTGGAAGACCATACTGACCCGGGCGCCGCGCACCGCGCGCATCCGCCGTTCGGGCAGGGCGAGCAGGTCCAGGTCATCGAGCAGCACCCGCCCGCGGTCGACCACGAACTCCGGCGGTGCGATCCGCAGGATGGACAGGGCGGTCATCGACTTGCCGCTGCCGGTCTCGCCCACGATCGCGGTCACCTGGCCGGCGCGGGCGGTGAACCCGACGTCTTCCAGGACCGGCACGTCACCGTACCGGGTACGGAAGTGGCCGGTCAGCCCGTCGACGCGAAGTGACGCCGCGCTCATCGCCGCCGCCTCGGGTCGGTGGCGTCGGTCAGGCCGTCGCCGAGCAGGTAGAACGCCGCGGCCAGGCCGAGCACGGCCAGGCCGGGGAACAGCGAGATCCACCACTCGCCGGAGGTGATGCCGGACTGACCCCGGGAGATCATCGAACCCCATTCCGGCTCGCCCGGCCGGATGCCCACACCGAGGAACCCGAGGCTGGAGGTGACCAGCACGACCCACGCCGCGTTGATCGACGTGTACGCCAGCAGCGGACCGGTGCTGTTGGGCAGCAGGTGGCCGAACGCGACCCGCCAGGGCCGGCAGCCGGCCAGCCGGGCCGCGTCGGCGAACTGCCAGGTCCGTTTGGAGAGGATCTCGGCGCGGGCCAGCCGCAGGTACTCCGGCAGCCCGACGAAGGCGAGCACGGCGATGACGTTCCAGGTGCCCGGCCCGACCGCCTGGACGATGAGCATCGCCAACAGCAGCGTCGGGAACGCCTGCAGTACCTCCAGCGACCGCATGATCACGCTGTCGGCGACGCCCCGGTAGTAGCCGGCGATGGTGCCGAGGAACGCGCCGACCACGAGCGCCAGCGCCACCGCGGCGACGGTGATGCCGAGGTCCAGGCGCGTGGCGGCCAGCGCCTGCGAGAACACGTCGGTGCCGAGGCGGTCGGTGCCGAACCAGTGGCTGCCGCCCGGCGGCGAGTACGGTTCCCCCGCGCCCACCTCGCGCGGATCGAACGGGGTCCACACGGCCGAGACGGCCGCCGCCCCCAGGTACAGGCCGAGCAGGGCGGCGCCCACCCGCAGCGACAGCGAGCCGCCGCCACGCCAGCGGGCCCGACGCGGTCCCGCGGTGACCGGGGCCGCCGGCAACTCCACAGTGGATGGTTGCTTGTCGAGGAGAGTCATCACGACCTCGTCCGGGGGTCCACGACCAGGTAGAGCAGGTCGACGGCCAGGTACACGAGCACGTACAGCAGCGCCGCGTACATCACGAAGCCCTGCAGCGCCGGGTAGTCGGCGCGGGAGATTGCCTCCAGCGCGTACTGGCCCAGGCCGGGCCAGCCGAACACCGCTTCGATCAGCACGGCGCCGGAGAACGCGAAGCCGATCACCCCGCCGGAGGTGGTGACCACCGGCAGCAGTGCGTTGCGGAGGGCGTACCGGAACCAGACCCGCGTTCGGCCAGCGCCCATCGCCACCGCCGTGCGCACGTAGTCGGACTGCAACGCCTCGACCATCGCGGTGCGCGTGACCCGGGCGACCGGGGCGAGGATGAGCACGCCGAGCGTGACCGCGGGCAGCACAAGATGCAGGCATGCCTGGCCGAACAGCCACGGGTCGCCGGCCAGCAGGCTGTCGGCCAGCAGGAAGCCGGTGATCCGGTTTGGCTCCGCCGTGCCGATCGGCAGCCGGCCCACCGGGCCGGGCAGCACGTCGAGGGTGACCGAGAAGACCAGGATGAGGATGAGTCCGAGCCAGAACGACGGCAGCGCCATGCCACCGACCGTCACCCCACGGATGAGGAAGTCCGTCCACCGGTCCCGGCGGATGGCCGCGAGCACGCCCAGCGGTATCCCGGCGGCGAGGCCGATCAGTACCCCCACCACGCCGAGCTCCAGCGTCGCGGGCAGCCGGTCGGTCAGGTCGGTGGCGACCGGCTGGCCGGTGGTGAAGGACGTGCCGAGGTCGCCGTGGAACAGGTCCACCAGGAACCTCCAGTACTGCACCGGCAGCGGCTCGTCCAGCCCCATCGACGCCCGGATCTGGTCGCGCAGCCGCTGGTCGGCGTCGGAGGGCAGGAACAGCTCGGAGGGGTCGCCGGAGAGCACCCGGGAGACGAAGAAGGTCACCGTGACCACGCCAAGCGCGACCGGTACCACCCAGGCGACGCGGACCAGCACGGTCCTGGCGAGCCGGCTCATCACGGCTCCTTCGCGGTGACGGGCGCGGCCAGCCGCCCAGCCATCGCCGCGCTCGCCCGGGCCAGCGCGGTCCGGCCACTGCGGATAGCCGGGTTGCCCACGAAGCCATGCGGCACCCCCTCGACCGTGACCACCTCCACCGGCACCCCGGCGGCGGCCAGCCGGGCGGCGTACTCCTCGGCCTCGTCGCGCAGGGGGTCGGCACCCGCGATCACCACGGTGGCCGCCGGCAGTCCGCGCAGGTCCACTGCGCGCGCCGGGCTGGCGTCGGGGTCCCGGCGGGCCGCCCCGTCCGGCAGGTACATGTCCCAGAACCAGGCCATGTCGTCCAGGGTGAGCAGCAGACCTTGCCCGAACCGCCGGTACGAGGGCCGATCGAGGTCACAGTCGAGCACCGGGCAGATGAGGATCTGGTGGGCCACCGGCGGCGCGGTGCCGTCGCGGGAACGCCGCGCGAGGGTGGCGGCGAGCGCACCACCCGCGCTGAGGCCGCCGACGGCGAGCACCCGCGGCAGCGGCACGCCGTCTGGTGTGGACAGTCCGGCGGCGAGCTGGTCGAGTGCGGCGGCCGCGTCGCGCAGCGCCGCCGGGAACGGGTGCTCGGGTGCCAGCCGGTAGTCGAGGCTCACCACGGCCACCCCGCCCCCGACGGCCAGGGCTCGGCACACCCCGTCGTTGATCTCCAGATCGCCGAGCGCCCAGCCGCCGCCGTGCAGGTACAGCAGCGTGGCCTGCGCGGGACCGGCAGCCGGCCAGTACAGCCGCGCCGGGCGCCGGTCATCCGCGCCGGCCAGCGCCAGCGCGGCCACCCGTACCCGCGGGTCGCTGTCCGGTGGCGTGGCCGGCCGGCGGACCCTGGCCCGCGCGGTCGCCAGCCCGGCCAGGTGCCGGGGCTCCAGGTTGCGCGCCTCGGCCGCCGCCACGGCACGGGCCGCGTCCTGGTCGGTCAGCCGGGGGTCGGCCCGCAGCGTGGTCACGGTAGGACCGCCACCGCGTCGATCTCGACGAGCGCGCCCGGCTTGGCCAGCCCGGCGACCGTGACCAGTGCGCTCGCCGGCGGGGTGAACCCGGCGAACCGGCGCTGCCGGGCGGCGACGATCGCGCCGACGTACGCGTTGTCGACCGTGTAAGCGGTGACCCGCACGATGTCGGGGAGGCTCCCGCCGGCGGCGGCCAGGATCGCCTCGATCTGCTGCCAGACCCGCTCGACCTGGCCGTCGATGTCGCCCGGCGCGACCAGCTCCCCGCCCGGCGAGAGCGGCAACTGTCCCGCGACGTACAGGGTCCGGCCGCCCTGGACGAGCACTCCCGCGGAGAACGAGGGGTGGCTGTAGAAGCCCTCCGGTACCACGGCTTTGCCGGCCATCACGCTGTCCTCTCCGGCGGCACCACGGCCACCACGTCGATCTCGACCAGCAAGTCCGGATCGGCCAGCCCGGCGACGACCAGGAAGGTGCTGGCAGGGAACCGTCCCGGTGTGAAGTGCCGGGCGCGTTCGCGCCCGATGGCCTCGCGGTAGGCGAGGTCGGTGGTGTATGTCGTCAGCTTCACGATGTCCTCCAGGCCGGCGCCGGCCTCGGCGAGCACCGCCCGGATGTTCCGCCACACCTGCGCCACCTGGGCCGCGGCGTCACCGACGCCCACGACCGCGCCGGTGTCGTCCCACGCGACCTGCCCGGTAAGGAAGACGGGCACACCCGGGCGCACCACCGCGTGGGTGTACGCGCCGACCTCCCGCACGCCGGGCGGGTTGAGGTACCGGGTGCTCATGCCGCGCCGCCCACGCCGGCGGCGGTCCCGGCCGCCCGCGACCGCACGCCGTATCCGGCCATCAGCGGCGCCACCCGCTCGCCGACCGTCCGTAGGTCGTCGATGAAGTCCGGCACGATCACCGTGACACCGTCCAGGTCGGCGTCCCGGACCAGGCCGGCGAGCTGCCGGGCGATGGTCTCCGGCGAGCCGACCACGGCGCCGTCACCGACCGCGGTCGGCCGCTCGGCCCGCTGGACCATCCGCTGGCGCATCGTGTTCTCCCGCACGTCGGTGGCGTACTCGCCGGCCTGGCGGCGCAGCGCCTCGACGTCCACGCCCGCGTTGAAGTGGTCCACCCGGGCCCGCGCCGCCTCGTCGGTCTCCCCTGGTACGACCGTGAACAGCCCGTAGGTCTTGGTGGTCCGGCCGAGCTCGGCGGCGATCCGCTTGGCGCGCTGCCCGGTGCGTACCAGGCTTTGCGGGTTGTTGCCGGAGATGAAGCAGCCGTCGCAGTTCTCGATGGTGAAGCGGAAGCCGGTGTCCGAGGTGCCCGCACAGATGACCTGCGGCGTCCGCACCGGCTTGGGGTTGGAGACGCAGTCGGTGAGCTGGAAGAATTCTCCACTGTGGTCGACCCGTTCCTCTGTCCACAGTCGACGAGCCACGGTGATCCACTCGCGGGCCAGCGCGTACCGTCCGTCGTGGCTCAGGTCCCGCCACAGACCCATCTGCCCCTGGTCGTACGGATTGGAACCGGCGACGAGGTTGAGGCCGAACCGGCCGCCGGAGATCTGATCCATCGTGGCGGCCATCTTCGCCACCACGGCCGGATGGAACACCATCGTGTGCACGGTCGCCCAGATCCCGATCCGGCTGGTCGCCTCGGCCAGCCCGGCCATCGTTGTCATCGACTCGAGCGTGAAGTCCCAGTGCCGGGTGCTGCCGCCGTACCCGCGCCACTTCGCCATGCTGAGCGCGAAGTCCAGGCCCAGCTCCTCGGCCAGCAGGGTCACCTCGCGGTTGTAGCCGTACGTCGACCTGATGTCCGGGCTGTTGACCGACGGGATCCAGCCGCCGTTGCCGACCGGGATGAAGACGCCCAGTTCGATCGTCTTTTCGCTCTCGCTCATTCGTCGCTCCGATCGCGTTCGTCCTGGGTCCACGCTGGCGCGCAGGGGCTGTCGCCGCCGCGGCGCGGGGAGTACGCGGGCACGCGGACGTAACGATGTCTGTTCGATGTGTACGGACGCGGCATCCGTCTACAGAGGACGGCGCGGAGTGGACCGCGCGAGGACGGACGCGGGTGGCCTCAGTCAGGGACGGTCGTCGCGGCGGCCCGGCTACGGCACAGCGCCTCGACCGCGTCCCAAGTGGGGGCGAGGTGCCGCACCGTCGCCTCGGCGGCGGCATCGCCATCGCGCCGGCGCAGCGCCGCCAGGATCGGACGATGCTCCTCGATCCCCTGCTCCACTCGGGACGGGACGGTGCCCAGCGCGGTCGTGATCACGACCCGTGAGGCGACCCGCAGAGGTCCGAGGATCGCCGCCAGGCGGGGCGCCTTCGCTGCCGTGGTCATGTAGTCGTGGAAGTCGGCGTTCAACGGAAGGTAGTCGCTGGCCGCGGTGACCCGCTCCAGCTGGTCCTGGATCGCGTGTAGCGTGGCGAGCTCGTCGTCCGTGATCCGCTCGGCGGCCAACCGGGCGCACAGCGGCTCCATGAACTCCATCAGCTGCCGTATCTCCAGGAACTCGTCCAGGTCGATCAGGCGCACCCGGGCCCCGCGGTGCGCGTCCAGCGCGATCAGCCCTTCGGCCGCGAGGTCGCGCAGCGCCTCCCGGACGGGGGTGACGCTCACCCGCAACGACTTCGCGATCGACGCCTGGTGGACCTTGGCGCCGGGGGCGAGATCGCCCCTCGTGATGGCCTCGCGGAGGGCCAGCTTGACCCGCTCCTGGACGGTGTCTCCGGGCTTGGCGTCGGGCAGCGGGTAACGCGCGGCCATGGGCACGGACTCCTCTACCCGATCCAGTTGTCACAGTGCTGTCTGGCCCCCGTTGGGGGACCGCCACCGCCTCCGGTGACCGCGCCATCGCCGTTGACGACGCAATACCCTGAAAGGCCGCCGAAACTCAAGCTCGACTCGCCTTGCTAGCTAGATTCGAATTTATCTGTGGCCTGCCGGCACAACAAGACGATCTACGTGAAGCTCTTGGTGCGGTCCTGTAAACCAGCCGTTTCGGCGCCGCGGTCACATCAACAGGCCGCGGGTGATGGTGGCGAGGCCGCCGGTGAGAGCGATGGCGACGACCGCACGCCGGGCCAGGGACGCGGGTACGTGCCGGTGCAGCAGCTGCCCGGCGGCGATGCCGAGCGCGAGCGTGGCCAGCGCGCCCACCCATACCGCGACGGGCAGTCGGGGGAACCCTTTGAACGCCAGTGACATGGTGTTGACGCCGAGGAAGTACGCCTGGGCGGTCCCGACGAACACCGGCGCCGGCCAGCGGTCGGCGATGGAGTGCATGGCGATCGCGGGGCCGCCGACGCCGGCGGTGGTGTTCATGAAGCCGGAGAGGGCGCCGCTGACGGCGCCGCCACGGACCCCGGCGAGCAGGCGCGGGGACGGCCCGGCGAGGACGATTCCGATCGCCGCCACGGCCAGGGAGCCGACCAGGACGAACAGTGCGCGGGTGGGCACGGCGGTGAGCAGGAGGGCGCCGGCGGCGGTCCCGACGAAGGCGGTGCCGAGGAGCAGGCCGGTGCGGCGCCACCTGGTATCGCGCCAGGTGCGGGTCAGGACGGCGGTCGCGAGGGCGATGGCCAGGACGTTGCCGAGCGTCACGCCGGCGACCGGCCCGACCAGCAGCACCAGGAACGGCGACGCGACCAGGGCGAAGCCGAGGCCGGTCCGGGACCAACTCGTGTCGTCGCTGCGGGGCGCGATCCTGGCCGGCGAGCTTCGCCCGGGCGACCGACTCATCGAGCGGGAGCTGTGCGAGCAGACCGGCGCCTCGCGCACCGCTGTTCGCGAGGCGCTGCGCCTGCTGCAGGGCGAGGGCCTGGTCACCCAGCTGCCACGGCGCGGTTGCGTGGTCACGGTGGTCAGGCGGGAGGAGGCCGAGTCCATCTACGGCATGCGCACGCTACTGGAGGGTGAAGCCGCCCGCCTCTTCGCGCTGCGCGCCGGCCAGTCCCAGCGGGACGCTCCGGCGACCCGCAGGCCGCCCGCGAGGCGATGGTCGCCCACGTCGAGCGGGCGATGGCCATCGCACTGTCCATTTTGGAGCAGGACGAGCCCGCTCCCTGAGCCCATCACGTCAGGCCCACCGTCGCGACCGGTCGCGACGGCCGTCCCCGCGCGCCCACAGCACGGCGTCCGGCATCGAGGAAGGACACGCAATGAGAAGACCCATACGACGGTGGTGGCGGGGGCCACGCTGGGCGGTCGCCCTGGCCGCCGCGGTCACGCTCGCGGCCACCAGCACATGCGGCGGTACCGACGACGGCGCGGCCGGGGCGGATCCGGCGAGCACCGACTTCACCGGCCAGGAGCTGGTCGTCTCGGTCTGGGGCGGCGCCTACCAGGAGGCCGTCGCCGCGGCGGCCGTACCGGCGTTCGAGAAGCGCACCGGCGCGAAGGTGGCGGCATCCCGGACACTCACGCTCGCCCAAGCCGTGGCCGAACGGTTCGGCGAGCCAGCCGTCATCGACTTGGCCAAATACGCTGGTCACCTCTTCGCCTGGCCCTCCCCCCGCATCGACGCCCTGCTGGGCGACGTGGCCGGCAGCGACCTGGTCGTGGTCGCCTCGCCCACGTACAAGGCCAGCTACACCGGGCTACTCAAAGCCTTCCTCGACCGATACCCCAGCCGGGCACTGGCCGGCGTGGTGGCGGTCCCGGTTTTGACCGGCGGCAGCCTCCACCACGCCATGGCTCCCGAGGTCCACCTGCGGCCGCTCCTCGTGGAACTCGGCGCGAGCGTACCGGCTGGTGCGCTGTACTTCGTCGCCGGCGACATGACCGGCATGGACAGCGCGGTCACGACATGGGCGGACCAGCACGCCGAACCAGTACGCGCTGCCATCGCAGGACGGACGCCATCACCACAGCACCGATCCGTGATCTGGAACGACTGGAGTTGGTCGGCGAGACACTCCGCGCGGCGTTGGAGGCTATCGCTGCGATCGATCCGGTCTGGCTGCGTAGCTTCGCGCCCAGTGACTGGTTCACCCGGTACGGTGCGCGGGTCGACGCCTACCGGCTGCCCAGATCCGAAACCGAACGCCTCGAACTGGCCCGGCGGATCGGCGCCGACGGCGTCACTGTGCTGGCGCAGGCATGGCGCGCCGACGCGCCGGAATCCGTGAAGGCGCTGCCGGCGGTGGCGAGCCTGCGGACGATCTGGGTCCAGCAGTACTACCGCGACGACAGCGGAATCGTCTTGCGGGACAAGGAAATCCACGGCCGTCCGCCAGGTGCGATCGCGATCACCTCGCCCTATGATCTGGACGCGCGCTACAGCGTCAAACGCGGTGCCGGCTGGAACGGCTACAAGGTCCAGCTCAGCGAAGGCTGCGACGACGGACGCCCGCATCCGATCACGTACGTGGACACCGTACCCGCCACCGAGGCCGACATCGATACCACCACGCGAGTACATGAATCGTTGACGCGACGCGATCTGGTTCCGGTCGAGCATCTGGCCGACTCCGCGTACATCACCGCCGATGCGGTCCTGGACGCGCATGCCCGACACAGCATCGAGCTGGTCGGCCCGGTCGGCCAAGGAAACCAGTGGCAGAGCAGGAATTCCGGCGCCTTCGACACCGACGCGTTCACCATCGACTGGGACACCCTGACCGCCGTCTGCCCGCAAGGACACCGCAACACCTGGTCCGGCACCGGCACCGACCGACACGGCAAACCCCGCGTGATGTTCACCTTCAGCCTGACCGACTGCACGCCCTGTCCGGTCCGCTCCCGGTGCACACGCGCCAAGACCGCCGCCCGCACCATCACTCTACGAACCCGAGAACAACACGAACTCCTGCGCGACTTACGAGCCGAACAACAGACCGAACAGTGGCGCCAACGCTACGCGGCCAGATCAGGCATCGAAGGCACCATCTCCCAGGCCGTTCGCGCCTTCGGCCTACGAAGATGCCGCTACAAAGGAATCGCCAAGGCCCGCGTGCAGAACATCCTGACCGCCACCGCGATCAACCTCACCCGACTCGACGCATGGCTCGCAGGCAAACCCATGGGACGCAACCGCATCTCCCACCTGGCCGCACTCGCCACCACATAACCTCCGGAATTCGCCAGCGGAGTCTGCTCGGTTGGGAAGTGACCGCGGGCGTTAACCGCGCGGCGGAACCGGGCGTTGAGGCTTTCGATGCCGTGGTGCAGACGATCTTGCGGATTTCGGTGTCGAGCGCCAGGTTAGGAAAGCGCCTTCCTTGAGGTGCTAGGAACGATCCCGGCACAGGGCAAGGAACGGCCTGGAATCTGCTGATTTGTCGACCGATGCATGTAAAACCTTCACCTGTTGGTCACAGCCGGAGTCCTCGATCTTACAGACGATGCGTAGAACTACCGACGCCACCGGCGGCCCCGACCCCGACCATCAAGGTATGGCTGACATCGATGAGGACATCCAGGCGGCACTGGACGCAGTTGCCCAAGCCCGCGCCGACCACAGCGACGTCGCCCTTTTGGGGGCGCTGCACATCCTAGCGGCGCGGCTGAGCCAGGCGGGCCGCTCGTCGGAGTCGGCGGGACTCGGTCTTGAGGCCGCCGGTGTACTGGCAGCGACCGCCGTCACGGGCGACCCGCTGCAGGGCATGGCCTCCAACGCGGTCTACATCGGCGCGTACATCTCCCCCGGCGACGAAGCCATCGCCGTCACCTCCACCGCCGTCAACGTGTTCCGGGGCCTGCACGTCG
>NZ_JBHLUH010000101.1:0-3209 GCF_042433955.1 Phytohabitans kaempferiae
CCGGCCCCCGCCGCACCACAACCACCGGCGCATCCACCACACCCACAACCCGCGGATACGCCTCAATCTCCGCCACCACCCGCCGCGCCGCCCGCGACGTCGCCTCATCCGCACTCGCCACAAGCGCCGCCAACACCGGACTATCCCGAGTCACCCCACCCGAACCCTCCACCAACAACCCATAAAGCCGATCATCAACCGCCGACTCATCCCCAGCCGCATAATCAACCACAATCCCCAACAACGCCGCATCAACCCGCTCCACCCCACCAAGATCTATCCCCCGAACCAGCTTCACCACCAAACCCGGATCAACCAGATCCTCATCACCCAGCAACGACACAAGCAGACCCCGCCGCACCACCGGATCCACCTCAGTCAGAAAATCAAACCCCTCATAAACCAAACCCACCCGAGCCAACCCCAACAACCCCTGCGTCGCCACCACCCGACCAACATCAGACTCCCGACCACCCTCCTCCACCAAACGATCAAGCGCACGAGAACGCACCACCTCATCCGCCCGCTCCAAAACCTCAGTCAACGAATCAAACGCCTCCCGCGACCGCTTCCAACTCGACGCGGTCAACAAATCATCGATACTGCTATCCACGAGCAGTTCAGACAGGGCGCTCGCGTCGATGCCCCGGGCGCTTACTCGCTGGTGCAGGAATCCCACCCAGTTGGCTCGAACGGGGCCGTCGAGCAGATCCACCACGTCCCCGACGATCCGAAGAGCCCTGTTCGGATCTCCCCCGGCCAAGGCGGCGACGCCCCGCACCAGTTCGAGTTCGACCTTTCCGTCCTCGCCGAAGTCGACCGAATCGAGTAACGGCAGCAGACCCTCGTACTGCGCCGGTGGCACCGCGGCGACGAGCCGGCGCAGCGCAACCTGCTGGCTGGCGGCGTCCGGGGCCGTCAGCACCTGTGCCACCTGCCTGCCATGACCCGGCGCCAGCAGATCGATCACGGCGTGCGCCCGGGAGGCGGCCGGTCCACCATTGAAGTCGCCGGTGTCGAGCTGGTGGGCGAGCCGGCCGGCGACCTCAGGCAGCAACAGTCTGGCGTCGTCGGTCAGGTATGCACGGATCGCGTCCCCGCTCGACTGGGCGACGGTCAGACTTGATTCGACCAACCACCCGTCGATGATCGGCATGATCAGGTCGGTGGCGTAGCCGAGCATCGCCTTCGCGGCGACGGGCCCCCGAACGGTAGCCAGCTGCCCGACCACTGCGGCCCATCTCGACCGCGCGTTGCTGGTCGGCCTCGATCCCATCCCCCGGACCTTGCCCAGCAAGCCGTTATCCGACCTGGTCAGGGACACGCCCCGGGACCAGAGGAAGAGTCTTGTGGTCCCCGCCAGGCCCGCCCTGTCCAGCACCCAGGTCAGGCTCTTCACGCGATCCACCGGGTTGGGGTCGGTCAGGAAGTCCAACGCCGTCTGGTCGACTTCAGCCTGCGCGAGCCTGAGTAGTTCCTGGACTGCGGCGGTCCGGCCGGTGTTTGTGACGGTGTCCGGCTGTTCCCGTCGGAATTGTAGGTATCGAGTGAGCTCATCGACCGCAGACCGCCCGGTCCCGGTGCCGAACAGATGGCGGGTGTCGATCCAGTGGCCAGCCGCCTCCGGCCAGGTCTGCGCGGAGACAACGGCGTCGGCCCATCGGGTCAGCAGATGCGCGCTGAATTGTTGCAGCGCCTCGCCGAAGCCACGGCGTTCGGGGCCCATCGTCTTCTCGACGTCAGCGATCGCAGTAAGGATAGCGCCCCACGTACCGACCAGCTGCGGCGCCAGCGCCGGTCCGGGGGTGATCAGCCGTACGGCTGCGGCGAGGTCGCCACGAGCGACCAGCTCCGTCGCCCGGTAGAGCGTGGCCGTCCCCTCGTCGGTGCCGGTCGACGCCACCTCGATCGGCGGCAACGGTTCGTCCCAGAGCAACACCGGATGGGTGGACGCCTCCACGTGGCTCTCCGCCGAGATCTGCGCGAGCCGCTCGACGAACTCTCGACCGTCGGCGACAGTCGCCCACTTCGACCCGTACGAGCGAACCTCGAGGCCGCCCACCGGCGGCGACCCCGGGCCGCTGACGGTTCTCAGTTGTCGCCACTCGGTCATGCCAGGAAACGCGTTGTTCTGGCTTACCTCGCGGCCCCGCAGCGGTGCGGTGAAGTACTCCCGCACACTCACCCTGCCGCTGGCCGCGACGGCGTGCCACGGGGCGTCGGAATCCCAGACCAGTCCGGTCCCGAGCGGACCGTCGACCGCCGCGCGGAGCCGCTGCTCGTAGTCGGGACTGGCCCGCAGGTGCTCACTGGTGAACGCGTCGAAGACGGAATCGACGTCGAGGGCGAGCTGGACTCGAATCCACCACGGCAGCTCTGCCCAGAATTGGAGCATCGCCGGTCGGGCAAGCGCCGCGTTGTGTCTCTTGCTGAGTTGATGTGGTTCGGCGTAACTGGTGGCCAACGCGTCGGCGTGCGCGTAGAGCAGCCCGGTGAAACCGTGGACCGCGTCGCGCACCCGGTCGGCCGCCGTGTCGTCCGACCGGGTGAAGCGACGCAGTGCGCTTTCGGCGATGCCCTGGCCGAACCTCAGGCCCCGCCGCAGTCGCTCCTTGACCGGCAGCCCGGTGCTCTCGTCGCGCCAGGTGTTCTCGGCCACGTGGTCGAGGACCTTCAACAGGCTCTCGGTCGCCGCGTCAACGGTGATGTGGAAGTGGAACTTACTCGGCTCCCCTTCCGGGGTGGGGCCGATCAGCGCCCCGGCAGTGTCAGGATCGAGGTCGAAACCGAGGTCGGCCAGCACGTCGCCGAGCGGCTGCGACGGCACGCCAGGCTCCAGCTTGTCCGGATCGAGCCGTTCGTTCAGGCGGTGCTCCAACGCCTCCATCAACCGCCACACCGAGTCGGCGTCCTCGACCCCTCCAAGCTCGTTCGGAAAGGTTCTCAGCACGCCGGAGACGACCTCGGGGAGCGCGACCAGTCGCGGCGTGGCCCCAACCTGGGACGGACGGTCGATGAACGTCCGGATCGGCTCCCCCGGTTCACCATCGGCCACGAACAGCGGCCGATCCTCCACCTCGATGACGAGCGACCCGTCCTTGGTGCCGGCCAGTTGGTCGCCCCTGGCCTCGGCGGGGTCGGCGTTGCCGGGGAGTTGGATCGGCAGCAACCACTCCGCCTCGAAACCGATCCCCCGATACGGCCCACGC
>NZ_JBHLUH010000102.1:0-16811 GCF_042433955.1 Phytohabitans kaempferiae
CCGGCCCCCGCCGCACCACAACCACCGGCGCATCCACCACACCCACAACCCGCGGATTCGTCCCAGCGGATACGCCCGGCTCGGCTTCGACCTGGCGGTGCAGTGGCTCGGTCGGGCCGACGCCCGACCGCTGGTCACCCGCCGTTGACGCACCGGAGCCGGTCGTAGATGCGGTCAGGTCAGTCAATAGCCGCGCGCGTCGGGCCGCCGCCTCGTCCCGCTGCTGGCGCTGCTGTGGGATCTCCTGCGCGGATTCCTGCGGCGCAGGTTCTTGAGACCGCACCGGGGTGGTCTGAACGAGCCCTGGTACGTCGACGGCGGGCACCCGTGCCTCGGCCATCGCCACCACCCAGCGGACGGCGCCGGGCGAATCCTGCCAAGCGGCGGCGGCCAGACTTCGGTCGAGCCCCGAGACGCCAGCTGGCGCGCGGAAGGCGGGGAGGCCGGCGTACAACTCCCGTACGACATCGACCGCGGCGCCCCTGCCAGCGACCGGCGTCGCGGCGCTCGTCTGGGGGGCGGTGGCGGCGTCCCCGCCCTGGCCGGCGAGGTCCGGCCGGCCGCCGTCGGGTCCGGACACCACGGCTGCGTCCGGATCGGGTGCCGCCGGATCAACCACCACCCCATCAGTGGCCACGAAGCGCACCCGCGACACCTCCGCCGGCGCCCGCGCCTGCCCACCAATCTGATCATCCCAGAACACCGGCCGACCATCAGCATCCCGAAACACCCGAAACGCATGCGCCACCCCACCATCCACCCCATCCACCACCACAAACCCCGCCGCATCCCGCGACGTACCCGAATCCTCCATCGCCGCCTTCACCGCATCCAACCCCGCCACATCCCGCAACTCCCGACGGGCATACCACGACAACACCTCAACCTCGGTCGCCACCGACGTCGGCGCCACAAACCCCACCCGA
Source organism: Phytohabitans kaempferiae (assembly GCF_042433955.1). Lineage (NCBI taxonomy): Bacteria > Bacillati > Actinomycetota > Actinomycetes > Micromonosporales > Micromonosporaceae > Phytohabitans > Phytohabitans kaempferiae. Next base: position 927 of record NZ_JBHLUH010000102.1, read on the forward strand.
CCACCCGTACGCCGCAGCAGGTCACCAACAATCGCCGTGAACACACAATTCGTGCTCGACCGCTCCGGATTCACCCGATCAACAGCCAGATACGGCGCCTCCCGCAACACCGCGCCCGCATTCACCCGAGGACCAACCAGCACCCAACCTCGCCGGTCGACCGGACCAGCGCCAGCCACACCACCCGACGGCCCGGCTTCGGCCGGGCCACTCGGCCCTGGCACCGGCGCCGGAAGTAGCTCTGCCGACCGGTCCACCGATTCGGTGGTCGGCCATACGCCGGGCATCAGTTCGGTCGGGTCCAGGCTGGTCACCGCCGGCACGTTCGCCCCGGTGTCCGTAGCCATCGCCTGCCTGGTTCCCGGCGGCGGCGGCGGAGGCGTGGCCCGTTCCGCGGTCAACGCCTGGTCCAGGTCGATGAGCAAGTTGCCCTTCGGCCCCTTGATGACCAGGGTGGCGTGGTAGCGGTAGCGGTAGAGGTTCTGATTGCCCTCGACGTTACGCTCGACCACCTCGCCGAGCTCGGCGGAATCGTCAGCACCACGTTCGGAGTTCGGACCGGCGCCCGGGCCGCTGTAGCCCATGAATCGGAGAGACCTGAACGGTCCGCCGCCCTGAGGTCCCACCGCCCAGCCCGACCCTCGGGATCTGCTGCTCGTGCTGACCGGTCCGGCATCCGCCTGCTGGTACCGCCGGGCCTTCTGCTTGTTGGCGACCGGCCGACCAGCGAGGGTCAGGTACTCCCCGCCACGCAGGTTGATTCCGAGGGTGATCCCCGTCCCCGGGACAGGGTAGTTGTGGGCCAGTAGCGCTTTCATGTTGGAGCGCACCATCGTGATGCTCGTGTAGTGCGTGACCAACTGAGATACGACGTTGGCCGGATCGATCTGTGCGGGCTCCCGGGAATCGAGCTCCACGGAATCCAGCTTCGGGCGATAACCAGCAGACCGGGTCAGCCCCGACCAGCCTCGGAGGGCCTGCCGCATGACAGCGGAGTTCGAAGGGTGAACCAGCCCCGCCCAGCGTTGGAAGGTGTCCGATATCCGAGAGACGTCCCGAGGATGCAGCTGAGGGTCGGCGATGAGTTGGGTGTTCAGCTCAGGCGGTTCAGGTGCGGTATCGGCCCACCGGATCACCTGCTGGTCCTCCGGCGGCGGCACCACCGCCTGACCCTCGGCAGGGACATCGGCGGTCTTGCTGGGAGCGGATTCGTGAATCTTGCGCCATTCCGCCGCGGGTTCCGCGGCGTCGCGGGTCAGGTAGCGCGGGACGAGCAGCCTGACCTCTCCGTTGGCGCTATGTTGCTCCGTCCAGTCGTACAACTGCGGGGCGTGTTCCACCTGGCGGTCGGACCGACCCGCTTCCACCTGCCCCTCGGACCGACTCGTTTCGAGCCGCCCCGGCGCCGGCGGCCCCGGTAGCTGGAAGATCACTCCCCGGACCGACTCCACCATGTATCGAATCCAGTTGGGAACGTTCGACGACATAGCCATGTAGATCCTGAAGTCGACGTCGTGGTCAAACTCGTGGGAGACCTTCGGCGAGACTCGAAAGATGTCTTTCTCCTCGGATTGCGTTCCTTTCTGGTGGGAATTTGACCACGTGCCCTCCAGGTGACCCTGGAGTCCGGCGCGTTCACGTGTTTCCGACCAGGCGCCACGGCCATGAAAGTCGAACTTGGCCTCTTTCTCGGTTCCCGAACTGAACCCCTTCCAGTCGGTGTTCTTGGTCTCGCCGCGGAGGGTGAGATTGACCTTCTCCCGGGGCCGGTCGCTGATGGGATCCTGACCCACATTGGCGACCACCTGGACCCACAGATACCGACCCGTGTACGGACCAGGAACCGGGAACCAGCCGTAGACCCCCCGGCTGGACAGCAGCACCTGCGCGGCCAGGCCGCGGGACGAGAACCTTTTCATGACCGCCCGGCCCAGCGGGCTGGGTGCGCTCGGGTCGGCGGGGACCAGACGATGCTCGCGCAGACGCTGGAGGATCTTCTCCGCGACGGCTGGGGCCTTCATCCGCTCGGCGTGCGCCTCCGCGAGCAGGGACTGGCGGTCCAGGATCGTTCTCGGCGAGCCGACTCGCTGGTCATGTTCCGGGCGGGAAAGTCCAAGGTCATCCGCCACGCGGTCCTCGACCAGGAGGTCTAGTGCGTCCTTGACGTCCAGGTAGACCGGCGAGGTGGTCTCGTGCTTGTCGCCCTTCCTACGGAAGGCGCTGATCTCGAACACGGCAGCGCCGTGATAGCGGTGGACGAGGTCCTTGTAGGTAGCCCGGGTGATGTCGGTGGCACCTCGTCCCCGCTCCTGCGAACCGCCGATCTGCGTCTCCCACTCGCCGTCCAGACCGCCACCGACTCGGCCCTGCTCGTAGGGTCGGTCAGCGACCGCGTTGTAGTTCTGGTACTGACCCCCGACGCCGAACTTGCCACCACCGCTGAGGCTCCACTGTCCGCTGGAATCGTGGCTGACGGCGGACTGTCGGTAGTGCTCCAGCTCGACAGCTCCGTCGCCACTGTGCTCGTGCTCCAGCCCGTCGTCGAACAGGCGGATCCTGATCTTGATGCCCTGCTCGTAGCCGTCGTGCCTGGGCAGGGTCTGGATCCAGCCGTCGTCGGTCACGCCATCCACGAAGCCGCTGTTCAGATCGGTGGCGGCGCTCATCTCCAGGATGTCGTCGGGCCAGTTCATCGGGTCCTTGAACCAGTCGTCCGAGAAGCCGTTGAGCTGCTGGTACTGCTGTGCCGCCGTCGCCGCCACCTCCGGGATGTTCCGAAACGCGGGATAGACGCCGGCAGTTCCCTCAACGTCGAGTGGAACATGCGAATCCTCGCCGCCCGGCCGCCACGGATCCCGCTTGGGCGGAGCGCCGCTCGCAACGCCCTTCCCCTTACTCTCGGGCTCGGCCTGCGCCTTACTCTCGGGCTCGGCCTGCGCCTTACTCTCGGGCTCGGCCTGCGCCCTACTCTCGGGCTCGGCCTGCGCCGCCTCATGGTCGTCGCGGGTGTACTTCTCGACCTTCCCCGCTTCCCTGAGCTCGTCGGCGCTGCGGGAAGCCTCACCTGTTGGGACGTGTTCGACGGGAACGTTGTACTTCGTGGTGACCCCCTCGGCAGGGTCGCCACCGATCAGCCAGGTGTCGGACTTACCCAGATCGCCGTCGGTGGGGCGTTCTCGGATCGACACCTCGTGAACAGTCCGGTAGCGGTAGGCGACCGTATTGCCGGTGGTCTCCGTACGGCTGTATTCCTTGACCTCCTGACTGAGCCCTTGATCATTGCTCCAGGCCACTGATCCGGTCAGCGCGGCACGCGGCGCACCGAGCGACCCGCGGTGGTGCGTCTCGGGGTAGTCCGGCGTGGCCGGCGTTTTCGGATGGATGGTTGGATCACCGAACAGGAAGGACGGGTAACCGCCCGCCTGTCCCTGGATGCTGTACCCGCCGGACTGGCTACCTGAGATCTTGTCGCCCTTGACCGCGCGTTCGTTCACCGACAACTGCTCTATGTCGGTGTCCAACAGTTCCAGCTGGTGCGAGGTGACCATTACCTCGAACCTGCGGGAGCCGACGGTGACGGTGAACTTACGGCCGGCCTGGAATCGGGTCGGGTCCGCCTCCATCGTCGCTCTGCCAGTTTTCAACGCGATCCGGCGGCTCGCCGCGGCATCCAGATCTGCCACCCCGGTCCGCTCGGCGAGCACCAACCGGATGAGCTCAGCCACCCGCTCCGATCCGGGTTGGTGCGCCGCGACGCCGAGGCCGCGTCCTCGTCGCATCGCCAACGCCATCGGCTCCCGCCCGGAACCGGACCTCGGCACGTACGACTTCCGTGCCTGCGGCGCGCCGTCCACAGTTTCCGGCAACACCCTTCGGATCTCCTCCGGGGTGGCTGGTTTCGGGGCTCGTTGCGTCTCCGCCGCAGCGGGGGTCTTCACACCAGTCGCCGGCGTCTTCGCGTCGGCCTTGACCTTGGGTGGCTCGATCTTCGCCGGCGGGCGCCCGGTCGCGGCTCGGTTGAAGTCTCCGCTGAAGGGCTTTCCGTACAGTGCGCGTTCGAACTGGTTCGCCTCCTTCTTGGATACGCCAAGCTCCGAGACGAGATCCCCGTTAAACTTCGTCACCTGTTTCCCGTTGTGGATCTCCACGTTCATTCCGAGCACGGCCCGGTAGCGCGCCTGGTCAATCTGATAGGTGAGTACCGTGTGATTTCCGGTCGTTTCTCTGATGTCCAGCGAGCGTTCGGTCTCCCTGGCCACGCCACCGCCGAACTTGACCGCACCGGTGGTTCGGGTGACGTTTCCCGTCTCCTCGTCGCCGGGCTCGTCGCCGAGGTGGGTGATCCGGAGAATGCTTGGCGTCGTGCCAACGCCGACGTTGGCCTCCATGGACACCTGGGAACTGGAGCTCCGAACCACACCCAGGTCCTCCCGGATGGTGACACCGTCGGCGATGTCCATCAGTCTCAGTTCCCGAATCCCCAGCGCGACCGCCACGTGGCCGTCGAACCCCCCCGGTCCGGAGCCCTCCCGGATCCGGCCGGTCTGGTCGCCATTGGTCAGTGCCCACCGGCCACGGTTTCGCATCGTGCGTTCATTCAGCAGGTACCGCTGCGACTGCTCGGCGACGGCAGCGGCGACATCGGCCGACAGCTCCTTCGACAGCGCCCGGTGCAAGCCCGTCACCAGCGGCGTCATGCCGATCGCATTCAACGTTTCCCGGGCCTGCGAAACTGGCCTCGACCGCCAGTCCTCGATCGTGCGATCCGGCGGCGCCGACTGCGGCGAGACCGGCGCCGAACGCGCGTAGGCGCTGGGTAGCGAGATGTCCAGGAAGCCGGGTCCGGTGGTCGACGTCTGCCCCCATCTGACTCCGTTGACGAACACCTGGAACTCCACCCCGCTGTTGAACTTGGTGGAATCCGACACGAAGAGCTTCCGGCCGGAGAGGACCGTGTCCGAGGTGGATGAGTTCAGCTCCTGACCTACGGAGGCGGTGAAGGTCGGCAGGCCCACCATCAGCCGGGACGCGTGCTCGGTCGAGATCACGAAGGTTCCCTCCGGGCCGCCGTCGAAGCTCACCTGTTGCGAGATCGAGCGTTCTTGGCCGATACCGGTCGAGCCGAACGAGACGCCGTACTTTCGAGGGCCGTCGGACCTCTCGGGGGGCGCCGGTCGCGGCCGATGCGGCACGGGGCGGATCCAGATCAACCGGTCGCCCGCGCTGAACGTGAGACCGTCGAAGAGAGCTCTCTCCCACCGGTCGCGATTCTGGTCCGCCGCTTCCGACTCGGAGGTCGACTTGTCCCGCTTCGGACTGCTCAGCAGGTCGCTGATCTCCCTCGACACCCGGTCTCGAATGCGCCGCGCCTGCTGCTCGGTGCCCAGGTCCAGGTCGGCCGGCGGCTGCCGGCGACCCATCTCGATGTCGCTTGTTCGGCTCTCCCGCGGAGTCCGCAGGTCCACCTTCAACTGGTTGAGCGTCTCCGACAGCGTGACGTCGCCCATGGGCCGCACCTCGGCGATGGTGAGCTCGCCGAGCGCACCGTCGGCGAAGTACCACGGCGTCGCGGGGCCGGCGGTGCTGGCGAAGGTCGAGTTGCCAATGCTCGCTTCTGCCTCCGCCGCCGCCAGTAACGCCTCCGTTTCCGTGACAGCCGACCTGGCGTCGTCGAGCAGCCCCTGGGTCCGCGCGACATCGTCAGCCAGCTGTGTCCCTTCCCGCTCGCGCGCCTGTCCCTGGACGGTGTCATGGACCTCTTCGGCGCGCCAGGCAGCCTCCTGATCCCGCCTGCTGTTGATCTCATGCCGCTCCGCCAGCATGCGGGCCTCTTCGGCCTGCCGCGCCCTCTCGTCGGCCGCGTCGAGTCTGCTGATCTCGGGACTGGCTTCCCGCTCCGCCAGCGAACGGGCCTCTTCGGCCTGCTGCGCCGTCTCGACGAAGGTCTCCCAGCGCTTCTCCGCATCGGCGAGCAGCGACTCGTCGTGCGCCTGCTGCTCTCGGTGGCGTTGCGCCACACTCGCCGCCGCTGCCCGCTCGGCGTTCCGCTCGGCCGCGCGGGCCTGCTCCTGCCGCGCTGCCTCCTGCCGGGCCTGCTCACGTTGCTGCTGGGCATCCGCCTGGGCGGAATCACGGTCCGCCAGCTCACGCTGCGCCTCGCGCTGCTCGTCCCGCTGACGCCGCGCCTCCTGCGCCGCCTCCGCCACTCGCTCCGCCTCGCGCTCCGCCGCCCGCTGCCGGGTCTGCTCATAGACCGTCTTCAGCAGGACCTGCTCGGCCTGCCTCGCCTGCTCCGCCTGGCGACGCTCGGTCTCCCGCTGTTCGGCTTCGGCCTGTAGCGTGGCTCGACGGTTCGACCGCTCGCCGGCCTCGACCTTCGCGGTGGTTCGCTCGGCGGCGCGGAGCTTGTCCGTCTCCTGCGCGACCTGCTCCGCCGTCCTCCGCGCCTCCTGGCGAAGGCTGGCCCGCTCCTCGGCGGCCCGCCGCTCCAGCGCGATCCGGTTCTCCCCGTCGCGCTGCCGAGCGACCGCTGCCCGCCAGTCCTGTTCCCGGGCGGCGACCGTCTCCTGCTGTTGTCTGAGGGTTCCCGCGAGCGCCGTCGGCGTCACGGCCGGTGGTGTCGACCGGGCGGCGTCAGTCTCGGTCCTCGGACCGGCAGCGAGATCCTGGCCATCGCCGACTGCCGAAAGCCGCGGCGGGGATATCTGCGGCGACACCGGGTCCGGCACCACCCCGTCGGTGACGACAAACCGGACCCGCGACACCTCGGGCGGCGCCGACGCCTGCCCGCCGACCTGACCGTCCCAGAACACCACCCCACCGTCGTCGTCGCGGAACACGTTGAACGCGTGTGCCACCGCACTGTCGGCCCCGTTGACCACCACAATCCCCGACGCGCCAACCGACGCGTCCGCCATCGCCGCCTCGACCGCCTCGATCCCCTCGACGTCCCGCAGCCCTTTGCCCGCGAACCACGCCAGCGTCTCGACCTCGGTCGCCACCGAGGCGGGCGCCACGAACCGTCCGCCAATTCCCATCCGGCCGAATCGCCAGGCCAGAGCCGCCACAATAGATGCGAAAACACAGTTCGTGTAGGAACGCTCAGGATTAACCCGATCGACGGCCAGGTCGGGATGGCGTGACAGAAACCTGTCCACATTCACCCGGGATCCCACCGGCACCCACCCCGCACGGTCCACCGGACCGGCACCAACCACACCGCCCGCAGTCAGCGCCATGGGCGGCGCGGACGGTGGACGGACCGTCGTCACCGGACCGTCGCCGTGGCCGGGGATGCCTGGCAGCGCCGTTGGCGCGGTCTGCCGCACCTCGTCGCGGAGCAGCACCGCGGCCGTCAACCGCTCGGTCGCGTCGCCGAGCACGCTCTCGTTGGCGGCGAGCAGCGTCTCCAGCCGGGCGGCCGCCGCGTCCCGCGACGAGCCGTTGACCAGCGTCGACGCCGCCACCTTGCCGTCCGGCCGGATCAGCCAGCCGGCCCGGCCCAGGTGGTCGGCCCGCCGGTACGGCCGCAGCTGCATGATCCGCAGCTCCCACCTGATGCCTTCGATCGCCGCCGCTCGGTCGACGCCGTCCCGCCGCAGCCCGTCTGGACCGGGCCGGCGTTGCATCCAGGCCGCGACCGCTCCGGAGAGTTGGGCGGCCAGCGAGTCGTCGTCCGCGTTGCGGAGAACCGTCAACTCCGCGCCGTCCGCGCCGTCGCGCAACGACAACACCGAGCCGTCCGGGGTCCCCGACGGCAACTGGTCCATCAGGCGCAGCGGAATGTGACCGGTGTCGGTGCCGAGCGCCTCGCTACCCCGATCCGTACGCACGCTCAGCACCCGGTTGTCGCCGGAGCCCTCGACAGCCGCTCCGATCAGACCCGGCAGATGCGACCTGGACAGCAACCGCATCGCCCGATCCGCCACGCCGAACAACTCGTTCGCGCGGTCGACGGCGGACCGGGAGCCCGAATCCGATCGGGAATGGTCGCCGGTCGTCGGATCCGCGGCGCTCTCCGGCTCGGTGAAGCCCGGCGCCGTCTCCTCGCCCCTGCCGGTGGAGCGCAGCGCGGTGTCCGGGCCACCCGGCAGTCCGGTCACGATCGGCGGCACCGGTACGACGACGACCGCGTCGTCGTCCTGGACCGTACGAGGGCGGTCGGCCCGGGCCACCCCGTCTCGGATCGGATCGCCGCGGGTCTCGGTCGGCCGCAGCGGGTTCGTGCTCTCCGTCGCCGGAGCCGCCGGCCGCCCGGTTGCAGAATCACCAGGCTGGCGGGCTGACTCCTTGGCGGTCCGTTCGGGCGTGTTCGCCGGAACCTCAGCGGTGGGTTGCCGCGGCTGCTCTGCGACGGGCACCCGCTGGTCCGGCCCGGTAGACCGACTGGTGACCGCGCCGTCTCCGACCTCGGCCGCACCATCCCTGGTCTCGACCGATATGGGGTCGGCTACCGACGCGTCCTCGGTCTCGATGCCGTCTTGTGAGGTCAGGAAGTCCGTCAAGCTCTTGGGCTGTCGGCTCAGGCCGCTGTCGTCAGCCGGCGAACTCTGGCTGACCGGCGAACTCGTAGAAGCCGGCGGCGCTGCCGTAGCCGGCGAACTCGTGGAAGCCGGCGGGGCTGTGGTCACCCGGGGCGTGGAGGCATCCGACGACGCTGGTGCCCGCGAATCCAGCTGGACGTTCTGCGTGCCGCGGCCCGTGGTGTTCTGGCCAGCGCTGTCCCCTGCCGGGTTGGCGCTGTTGGCTCCCGCCACGCTACCGGCCGGGGCGGCGGGAACGGGTGCGCCATGCGAATCGCGTACCGGATCGAACGGAACGCCTTGCCCGCCGTTGTCCTGGACCAACTGTTGCTGACCGCCGTCGATGGAGACAGTGGGCGGCGGCCCGCCGGATGTGTCCGCAAACTGCTCGGCTGTCCGCTCCCCGGCCACCGGCTCACCCGCGTCCACGGGGTCATCATTGGTCGTTGGCACGGTGGTCGACTCGCTCGTGATCGTCCGCGTCGAGCTGTCCTGGGACGGTCCCTCGTGGGCCGAGGAGGTAACCGGCAGCGAATCGGCGGCGGCGCCACGGCTCGCTGTCGCGGCCCGCGCGGGATCCGCCGTACGGCTCCCCTCATCCCGAGCCCCATCGCTGGCGCGGCCCCCATCGGCGCCCCGGTTGCCCTCCCCGGCACGCAACTGGGTCTCCGACTGACGGTTGCTGGTGTTCTCGCCGCCGCGCTGGGCCGACTCGCCACGCCCGGAACCGTCGCCGGACCGCTGGCTGGAGTCGGAGCTCTGCCCAGCCGTCACCCCACCGCTCGATCCGCCGACCTGCTGTCCCAGCCTGGCGTTGTCGGAAGTGTCGCGGGTGACCACCCCCTCCCGGCCCGCCTGCCGGTGGTCGGTCAGATCCGGGGTCTCCGAATCGGCCCGTACGTCCTGGGTGAGCCCGTCCCGTACGACCGGACCGCCCTCGACGCCGCCGATCCCGGGTGCCGTCGACGAGGCGGCCCGTCGGCTACCGTCGGCTACCGCGTCCCGGTCGCGGTCGACGCCGTCGCCGTTGGCTTTCGACGAGGGCGTGTCGGAGCCGCTCGGCGCTCCGGACGGAGACCCGGCGTGCCCGCCAACCTGTTCCGACGGCCGGCCTTCGCCGCCGGTCCGGCCTTCGCTGGTCCGGGATGTGTTGTCCCCGACCGATTCGGTCGCCGGGACACCATTCGCCGCGCCGTCGACGCCCGCCACAGTACCGGTGCCCGTCGTCGGCCTTGTCAGGTCAGCGGTACGCACGTCCTGCTGTTCACCGGTTCCCCGGGTCCCCTCGGCACCATCCCCCCTAGTCCCCTCAGCACCGGCCTGTCCACCAACCGCCCCAACAGCACCCGCACCACCGCCGGCCTGCGCACCAACCGTGTCGACGGCACCCGCACCACCGCTTGCCTGCGCAACGGTGGCACCCTGCGCAACGTCACCGACTGATTCGGTCACCGCTGAGCCGGGCAACGCGCCATCGCCGCCGCTGCCCACACCCACGGTCGAGTTCGGCAGCTGCGTCTCGCCGTTGCCGGCCTGGGCACGGCCGCCCTGGCCCGTCGCGCTGGTGGCGCCGCCAGACGTACCCTGGCCGTCGGTGCTTCGGGCGTGCTGCCCGCCGCCCACCTGCTGGTGAGTCTGAAGCCCCAATCCGAGTCCGATCAGGCCAGGCACCGCTCCGTTGCCAGGCAGGAGGTTGCCCGACGCGTAGTCGAGAATCCGGTCGTCCTCGTCGTCGGTCGCCCAGTCACGGGAGTCGTCGTCGGACCAGATGCTCGCCGCGTCGTCGCCGAGCAGCCGTTGCTCGGAGAGGTCCCCGACCCAACTGCTGGTGTCCCGATCGTCATCGCCCATGACACTGTCGTCGTCGCCGATCACGGTCGTGTCGTTGCTGATCACGCTGTCCGCGTCGCCGATCGCCTTCGCGTCGTCCTCGTCGGACGGCGAGTCCGTGTCCCGCGACGGCAGCTTGTCGTCGGTGGTGTCCGGCGTGTTCTCGCCGTCGGTTGGCGTACCGTCGTCGGGCAGCGGCCGGAAGGCGTTGTCCCAACCGGTGGCCGACGGCAGGTTCACCGACTCCAGTGCCTGGGTCGGGGTCGCCGCGTTGGACTCGTGCAGACCGCTGACGAAGGCGCTGGTGGCCGTGCCCCACCGCGCCTCGATCGGCGCGCCGACCGCCGCCTGGCCGGCCATCTCCGCCGGGATCGCCACCGCGGCCTGGGCGGCGCCCTTGGTGAAGATCGCCCCGCTCCGGAAGGCCCAGTTGTCCTTGATGAACAGGGTGCCGTCGGGCAGCTTCCGGTCGACGTGGGTGAGCCGCCGCGCCGCCGCGCCGATCAGCGAGCTGGCGCCGAAGTTGGTCAGACCGGCGGCGCTGGCCTGGATGACCGTCTGGATCGCCGCCTGGCGGATCGCCTCCCAGTTGATGCCCTCCCGGTAGTCCCGGTGGTCCTGAACCGCCTGAATGATCAGCATCAGCAGTGGTTCCTGCGCCAACTCCTGTGCGACCTCGACGAAGATCTGCCGGAGAATGGCGGTGATGATGGCCCGGAACCCTGCGATGACAGCGGGGATGGCAAGCGCACCGAAGAGCGAGGCGATCAGCCAGGCCAGTTGGATGGCGAGCAGGGCCAACTGTACGACGATCATGATCTTGGCTTCCTGAAGATCAGCTGCGCCGTTCTTCAGGTCCTTGCGCATGTCCTCTGCGGTGCTACGCAGGTTGTCGATGTTCTGGATGACATTCTTGAGCGACTCGTCGACGCCGTCAGCGAACTCGCCGGAGAGCACATCCGGAATCTGGGAGCGTTGCTGGACGACCTTCTCGCGGGCGGAGTCCAGGACATCACGCAGGTTCTCCCATTCACTGGAGTGAGCCCGCATACCGCTCTCGCTGCCGATCGGCCAGCGTTGACCGACGAAGAACTCCAGGATGTAGTTGAGCCACGTGGGGATCGGGGTGTCCACGGGCAGTTATCCGCACGATCCCGCGCGGTCGGCGCCGCCGGATTCCTCTGGTTGCACGGCCCCCTGTTGTCGGACCCGGCCGCGTCCTGGGCAGCCGGCACCGGCTCCTGGGTGGCCCAGTTCGCCCCGTGCCATCGCTCGCCACCCCCTGACCATGCCGAACTACACGGCCAGCATGCCGCCGATGCGCAGGGCGCGGCCGCCGCCCGGGCGGGCGACCCGGCCGGTACAGGGATTTCCCCCGGAAGCGGGACCGGTCAGGAGGTTACGCCGCTGGGTAAGGCACTCTCCCCGTCCCGCTCCACGAACCCGAGCGGCGGACCGGCCAACCGGTCGATCGCCCCCCCGTCAGTCAACGCCTGAGGTTCCGTGGACCACCGCCGGCGCAGGACCCGTTCGAGCCGACCAAGCGCGGTTTGGTCCGCCGCACCCAGACCCGACGTGTCGGGCTCGCCCGGCAGCACCTCTCGCAGCAGCACGGCAGTCTTGGGGATCCGGACGCCTTCGGCCGCCGACGGGCTGCCGTCCCGCACGGCGAGGACTTTGAAGCGGGAACCGGCCAGGAAGACCGCCTCGTCCAACTCCTGCCGCTCGGCCAGCGCGCCCGCCTGCCGGGCGGTCCGGGACCAGACCAGGTAGTCGACGTCGGCACCCTCGGCTGCCAGACCGGCACCACTCACGCTACGAAAGCCCGGCTCGACCAGCGTCGCCCCCTCCGAGTAGAGCTGTCGCGCCGGCACCTCAAGCCGGCCCTGGCAGAGCATCGCCCGCCGGCAGGGCGGCAGCCGGCGCAGGCCGGACACCAGGCACGGCAGGTAGCCGGCCAGGTCCGGCTGCTGGCCGGCGCGCAGCCTGGCGTTGAGGTGCGCCGCGCCCAGTTCCGACCGGCCGAAGTACACCCGTACCGCGACCAGGTCGGTCTTCGCCCTGACCGAGGTGTCGTGACGCAACGCAGGCCACGCGGCGAGCGCCGCGTTCACCGTGGTGATCGAATGCGTGTACGCGGGACCGAGGCCAGCGGTGAAATGGCGCTGCTCCTGCGGCGTGCTGTCGCGATCCGGCGCCGGCGACCCGAAGGCCTGCGCATAGCGGTCGGTTGCGACCACGGAGCTCCCTTCCGCCAGGGCCGGCTCCCCAACCGAGGTCGGCGGGAGCGTGATCGCCGCTGGTGGCGATTCGTCCACGGTGGAAGGCAAGGCATCGTCGGCGCTGTCATGGCTGGATGGCTCAATTTCCGGTGGTCCCGAGCTGGTGATCACGGGTGGATGGACGAGCAACGGCTGGACCGCCGGCTTGTCTCTGCGGCTCGTTGCGGCCGGCTCCATGTCGACCGGCGTCGCAGGCGCAGCCACCCGCGGCGCAGGCGGCGCAGGCGCAGCCGCTGTCGCTGTCGCAGCCGCCACAACCGTCGTATCCGCCGCAGCAGCAGCCGCAGCCGTCGCAGTAGCCGATGTCGCCTGGGCAGGCGCGACGGTGTGCGTATCGGCAGCGGTCACCGGCGGCGCCAACACCGCAGGCGACGACACCCGCGGTGGGAGCGGTACGGTCGGCAATTCTCTCCCGGCAGCGGGCTGCCCGGCCGCAGCGGCGACCTGACCGGCGTACCCCAGGTCGGTCGTCTCCACGGCGAACGCCGCAATCTGCCGGTTATCGAGCACCGCCGCCAGCCTCGCGGTCGCCTGGTGGTCGAGATCGAGGTCCAGGTTGAGCCCGGCCGGGGCCGCCGCTACGGCCCGGCACAGCGCCGCTACCAACGGCTCGGAGGCCGCGATGTCGAGCCGCAGTGTCCCGTCGGCCGGGTCGATGAAGGCCAGGTCGGCCCAGCGGTGGTCACCGGCGGTGCGCAGCAGGACGCCGGCCGCGGTGACCTCTGCCAGCAGCTGCCGCTCGGCCGCATGATGGTATAGCCGTTCGCCGGCCCGGACCCATCCGCTGCGCAGCAGTGCCGGCGCTGCCCCGACCGGCCGGCTCCGCTTCGCCGGCTCCGGGCCGACGCTGCGCTGACCGCTGTCGAGCGCCGCCACCAACCGGTCCAGCCACTGCACCCGGGGCTGACCCCAGGCCGGATCGAGCAGACCGATCTCGATGCGGACCAGGGTCCGGGTCCGCAGCTTGGTGAACAGCGCGGCGAGGTACGCCGGCTCCACCGGCGGCTCGCCGACGTGCCGGAGAACCAGGGTTGGCCCCCGTCGATCGACCGGCAGGTCGTAGGCCGGGTCCGAGCGGTCGACCGAGGCCACGGTATTGGTCCGCAGCAGCACTCCGGCCGGGATCGGGTCGGCGACGAGGCCGGGCATTCGCACCGGACGGTCCGGCAACGCCGGCTCCCACGAAGGAGTCGGGTATCGGTGGGCGACGATGCGATGGCCGGTGCCGGACTGGAACGATCGCCAGCCTGAGGCACCGGTGCCGGCTGCGACGTAACGGGTGCCGTCCGAGGTGACGTGGACCGGTCCGTCCGGGACCAACAGCTCGACCCCGGTCCGGGTCGCCAGCTGCAGCAGCCAGGCCGCGTGGACGTCGTCCGGGTGGCCGAGACCGTCGGCGGACACCCACACTCGGGAGACGGCCAGCACCTTGGCGGCGTACTCGACCACACCGCGCAGCGCCGCGCCACAGGTGGGGTCCGCCAACGCCCGGCTGGTGATCAGGACCAGCGCCTCCCGGCACGGGACGACGGCGGCATCCCGTAGCAGGCGCCACAGCAGCGCTGGTGGATCCTCGGTATGCGACATGACAGCGACTCGCCCGTACCACTGCCGAAAAAGTCCGGGTGAAGGCCCCGCTGCGCCGTCGGGCGGCCGTCGCCGCCTGGACGACCACGGCAGCGCCATCCGCACCTGACCTCCAAATTTCCCGAGACCCGATCTGCGCACCCTTGCAGGCGACAGGCTGGCGTACGGGCCGCCGACGGCGGCCACGACCCTGGATGGACGGTACATCTCTGCGGGATAACCCTTGCCGGAAGCTGCCTCCGTGGGCGGTCAGACGGGTGGCGGTCCGGCGTCGGGCACTCCGGACTTGGGCCACGATCGGCTGATTCCGTGGTTGGCGGGGCTGTGACCTGGGGTGTTGTGTTGGGAGGCATGCACTAATTAGGTGCAACGAGCTGGCGGCGGCAGATCCGCGCAGGGCTGTGCGATTATCGCGCGGTGAACGACGCGTCGATGTACGCCGATTTCGCCAGGCGTGAGGCTCGGGGCGTGTCGCCGATGTACAGGCGGTTGTCGTTGGCGATCTGCGACGACGAGGAGATCCTGACGCTGCTGCAGACGGTGCCGGAGTCGAAACGGCAGCCGAGTCTGCTGCTGGGTGTAGTGCGTCTGCTCGGTGGTCCGTTGGATGATCCGGTTGCCTTTCATGACTTCACGGTGTCGAACTGGTCGGCTGTCGCGGCCGAACTTCGGGCCCGGGCCACGCAGACCCACGAGGCTGGGCGGTGTGCGCTCTTGCTGCCGGTGCTGGCCGCGCTTCCGCAGCCGTTGGCGTTGCTGGAGGTCGGTGCGGCTGCGGGGCTCGGGCTGTACCCCGATCGGTACGTCTACCGATACGACGATCGCGTGATCGGATCAAGTGGACCTGTTCTGGACTGTGTGCTGACCGGAACGGCACCGCCGGCACGGCTACCGGAGGTGGTGTGGCGGGCCGGTTTGGATCTGAATCCGCTCGATGTGACCGACCCGGCTGATGTGGCCTGGCTGGAGGCGTTGATCTGGCCGGAACACCACCGCCGGGAGCGACTGCGCGCCGCGGCCGCTATCGCCGCGGCGGATCCACCGGCGCTGACCCGTGGTGATCTCGTGGACGACCTGCCGGGCCTGGCGGCTCAGGCGCCGCCAGATGCGACGCTGGTCGTGTTCCACACCTCGGTGCTGTATCAGGTACCGGCCGTGCGGCGCGGGCTGTTCGTCGACCTGGTGCGCGGGCTGCCCGGACACTGGATCGCTGTTGAGGCCCCGCAGGTCCTTTCCTATGAGGGATTGCCGCCGGCGCCGGACGAGGCGTTGCACAACGTGCTCTCGCTCGACGGCACACCGCTGGCCTGGACCCGCGGTCACGGGCAGGCAATGGCATGGTTCGCATGACGACTCGAAGATCGAGGCTTTGCTGGTCGAACCGTACTCGCCTTAATCCAGCGCACGCTTATCGGCACGACCGTGCACCGGGCGTCCGTCATGCTTTGTGGCAGTCGGTCGGCGCGCGGGAAGGCGCAGGGCTTGTCGTCGGTCCGGATCATCGATGCTCCCGTGATTTACCGTTCCCGTTGACGGACAAAGGACCGGGAGGTTGGTGGGCAATGGCTCGCACACGGCTGTACCTCGTCCGCCATGGCGAACAGGTGCCGGCGTCCGAGTACGCCCCGGAAGGGGGTCTTTCGCCACTGGGTCGCGTGCAGGCC
>NZ_JBHLUH010000103.1:0-35766 GCF_042433955.1 Phytohabitans kaempferiae
ATCCTGGCTCTCCTCCTGACCGCCGTCACCGATACAGCAGTACCGGCGCATCCCACCATCCAGCGTGCCGGAGACCGAGATCGTGCCGTTGACGTTCACCTGGCCGGTCGGCGTCGGCCAACTCCCCGACGGCGGCGGAGTGGTCGGGTTGCCCCCGCCACCACCGACGTTGACGAGCTGCCACTGCTGGTTCCAGCCGTTGAGGTCGGTGAACTGGGCGATCGGCCCGCCGTCGGCGGTCGACCACTCCCACACGTCCAGCGCCTTGTTGCTGTGCCGGTTGATGAACCGCACGTACCCGGCGTCCGAGTCCGCGAGGCGGAAGTGCTGCCGCGTGTTGCCGCTGTCGGCCATCTGGACCAGGCGGGCACCGTCGGTGGCGTTGGGGACCTCCAGCACCTTGCCGCTGTGCACCGACCGGATCTTGTAGTAGCCGCTGCCGGCGTCGACGAACCGCCACCGCTGGACGGCCAGGTCGTTGCGGGCGAACTGGACGATCGGGGCGCCGTCGTTCGTGGCCCAGTTGTACAGGTCCATCGCCTTGTTGCTGTGCCGGTTCACGAACACGTAGTCCGTGCTGGTGCTGACGGTCGCCGCCGACGCCGTGGTGAGGCCGACGGTGGTGATGGCACCGGCGGCCACGAGGGCGGTCGCACCAGCGACGAGCGCCAGGCTGCGGCGACTCCTGCCGGTGCGTCTGAGTTGGATCATCGCGAGACTCCTCTTGGGTCACGGTGAGCGAGGTCGCCGTGGGAGGTGACGGCATCCTGGTAGACGACTGCGGGCAGACGCAGACAACCAAAAACTTCGATCTAATACAGAGATACGCCCCCTACCAGCGTCGACGCAAGAGATAGTTGGTTTCCTTTACTTACTTACGTCGTTGTGCCACCATCGTGTCCGGGCCGGATCGATCCGGAGTGAGCGGTGCTGCCATGACCCAGAGTGAGATCGAGGCCTGCCCTGACGTCGCCACGCTCGTGGCCGCCGCCCAGGCCGGCGACCGCGCGGCACTCGACCAGCTCGTCGCCGCCCACCTGCCGGTCATCTACACCGTCGTCGGCCGCGCGCTCAACGGGCACGCCGACGTCGACGACCTGGTGCAGGACACCATGATCAAGGTGATGCGCGGGCTGCCCGGCCTGCGCGAGCCGGAGCGCTTCCGCTCCTGGGCCGTCGCGATCGCCTACCGGCAGGTCCAGCAGTACCTGCGCGAGCGCCGCCGCAGCCGAGTCCGGCTGCACGACGCGCCGCCGGAACTGCCCGACCCGCACGCCGACTTCGCCGACGGCGCGGTCGCCGCGCTCGCCCTGACCGGGCAGCGGCGGGAGCTGGCGCGGGCGGCCCGCTGGCTGGACGACGGCGACCGCCAGCTGCTCGCGCTCTGGTGGCGGGAGTCGGCCGGCGAACTGACCCGCGAGGAGGTCGCCGCCGCCCTCGCGATCAACGCCAAGCACGCGGCGGTGCGACTCCAGCGCCTGCGCGAACGGCTCGACGCGGCCCGCTGCGTGGTCCGTGCCCTGGCCGCGCGCCCGCGCTGCCCCGAGCTGGCCGCCGAGCTGCGCGGCTGGAACGGCGCCGCCGCTCCCCTCTGGCGCAAGCGGCTGGTCCGGCACACGCGCGACTGCGCCCGCTGCGCCAGCCACCGGCGCGGGCTGGTGCCGGCGGAGAAGCTGCTGCTCGGCCTCGCCGCGCTCCCCCTGCCCGTCGTGCTCACCGAGGGCGTGGCGGCCGCCACCGCCGCCCCGTCGATCGCGCACTCCCTGCTGGGGTACCTGCAGAACAAGCTCGCCGTCGCCGCGACCGTGACCGTCGTCGCGGGCGGCGGCCTCACGTACGCGGTGGTGGAGACGCCGCTGCTCCCCTCGGTCGCGGAGCCGCCGCCGGTGGCCGCTCCGGTCGCCGCGCCGCCCGAGGTTCCTTCGGCTCCGGCTTCGGCGCCGAGGGCTCCCCGACCCGCGGGCCCTCCGGACGCGGACATCGTCGTGGCGCCGGACGGTTCGGACGGCGGGGACGGGACGCTGGCGCGGCCGTACGCCACGCTCGCGAAGGCGGTCGCCACCGTCCGGCCGGGACAGACGATCGCGCTGCGCGGCGGCACGTACCGCCCCACCAGGGGCACCGTCATCGAGACCGACGGCGAGCCGGACCGCCGCATCACGCTGACCAACTACCGCGACGAGCGCCCGGTCATCGACGCCAGCGGCGTACCGGCGGACGAGTGGGCGGTGACCCACCACGGCGACCACTGGACCGTACGCGGCCTGGAGGTCACCGGCTCGCGCAGCCACGCGTACGTCTGCCGGTCGTGCCGGGGCAACGTCTTCATCGGACTGTCCATGCACGACAACGTCCGCTCCGGCCTGACCCTGCGCGATCCGGGCACTGTGGACAACCAGGTGCTGGACAGCGACTTCTACCGCAACTACGACCCCCGCGGGCGGGGCCGGGCCGGGATCGGGCTGGCGATAAAGTTCGGCGACGGCACCGGCAACGTGATCCGCGGCTGCCGCGCGTTCGATAACGCCGACAGCGGCTTCGACGTCGGCCACTTCGCCGACCCGGTGCGGCTGGAGCGCAACTGGGCGTACGGCAACGGCGTCAACCGGTGGAACGCGCCCGAGTGGCAGGCGAACGCGGACGGCTTCCACCTCGGCGGCGGCAGCCCGGCCCCGGCCGCCGCGCACGAGGTACGCGACAACGCGGCGTGGGACAACGTGGGGCACGGCTTCAGCGACGGCGGCAACCCGGACGGGCTGCGGCTGGCCGGCAACACCGCCTTCCGCAACGGCGGCATCGGCTTCCACCTCCCGACCTCGGCCGCCACGCTCACCCGCAACGCCGCAATCGGCAACGGCACGCCCGCCGAGATCGGCGACGACCGGGCCCGCTCCACGGGGAACACGTGGGACGGCGGCGACTGGACGGAGCGGATGTTCCACTCGACCGACCCGGCCACCGCACAGGGCCCGCGCCAGCCGGGCGGCGCGCTCCCGCGTACCAGCTTCCTGACCAGCGACTCAGGGATGGGCGCGGCGACGGGGTAGGCGGCGGGAGATTTCCTCCGGTCACGTGGCCGGCGACCGCATAGGTGCGGTCACGCGGGGTACCCGGTCGGTATGAAGCTGGATGCCGCCGGTGCCGCCCTCGACGCCGACGTGGCCGTGCCGCCCGACCCGCGTGGCCTCGTGCTCTTCGCGCACGGCAGCGGCAGCTCGCGGCTCAGCCCGCGCAACCGGATGGTCGCCGGCCGGCTGGAGGCGGCGGGCTTCGGCACCGTGCTGACCGACCTGCTCACCGAGCGGGAGGAGGAGACGGACGCGGCGACCGCCGAGTTCCGCTTCGACATCCCGCTGCTGGCCCGCCGGCTGACCGGGATCGTCGACCGGCTCGGCGAGCGGCGCCAGGTACGCGGCCTGCCGCTGGGCCTCTTCGGCGCCAGCACCGGCGCGGCCGCCGCGCTGCGGACCGCCGCCGCGCGATCCCAGCGGGTACACGCCGTCGTCTCCCGCGGCGGCCGCCCCGACCTGGCCGGCGACGACCTCGCCCTGGTCCACGCGCCGACCCTGCTGATCGTCGGCGAGCGGGACCCCGAGGTGATGGAGCTGAACCGCGCGGCGGCGACCGAGCTGAGCGGCGAGTGGGCGTTGCGGACCGTGCCCGGCGCCAGCCACCTCTTCGAGGAGCCGGGCGCGCTGGACGAGGTGGCGGACGCGGCGGCCGCGTGGTTCGGCGCCCACCTCGGCCGCGAGGCGGAGGACCGTGACCAGACCGGAGAGGCCCCCGAGGCCGTGGGCCGGGAGGCGATGGGTATGGAAGGTGGCACGCATGCGTGAGGACCGCTTCGAGGACCGCGACGCGGGCGGACGGACGCTCGCCGGCGCGATCACCGAACGCGCACCGGAGCTGGTCGGGCAGAGCGCGCTGGTGCTCGGACTGCCGCGCGGCGGGGTACCGGTGGCGCGGCACGTCGCCGACGCGCTCGACGCCGAACTCGACGTGCTCGTGGCCCGGAAGATCGGCATGCCCGGCCAGCCCGAGTTGGGCATCGGTGCGGTCACCGCCGGCGGCCCCGCGCTCTTCGACCACCGCACGCTCGAGTACTTCGACATCGACCCGCGCCGCCTCGCGCCGGAGGTGGACCGGGAACGCGCCGAGGCCGAGCGCCGCCTGCACCGGTACCGCGGCGACCGCCCGCCACCGCTGGTGCGGGACCGTTCGGTCGTGGTGGTGGACGACGGCCTGGCGACCGGCGTGACCGCCCGCGCGGCCCTGCGTGGCATACGGGCCCAGGAGCCGGCGCGGCTGGCGTTCGCGGCACCGGTCTGCGCCGCCTCGTCCATCGCCGCGCTCGCCGAGGAGGCGGACGACGTCTGGTGCGTGCTCCAGCCGGCCGACTTCGGCGCGGTCGGCGCGTGGTACAAGGACTTCCGGCAGCTCAGCGACGCCGACGTGGAGGCCGCGCTGGCCGCCGCCGACCGCCGCTGACCGACCCCGCTCGGCGTACCGCGCCGCGTGGCCGGTCCGCCGAGCGGAGGTACGAGTCCCGGCGCTCACTCCGCCAGGAAGCCGAGCAGCGCCGGGTTCACCTCCTCGGGGTGGGTCCAGCCGACGTTGTGCGGACCGCCCTCGATCGGCACCAGGCGCACGTCCTTGAGCAGCGCGGGCAGCCGCTGGGCGGTGGCCGGGAACGGCAGGATGCGGTCCTCGGTGCCGTGTACGACCAGCACCGGCACGTCGATGTTCGCCACGTCGTCGCGGAAGTCGGTGAGCCAGGCGTCGATGCAGGCGTACGAGGCCCACGGCGAGGCGTCGGCGGCGACGTTGAAGCTGGCCTGGAACGCCTGGTCGCTGATCCGCTCCGGGGCCAGCTTGTCGGTGTTGTAGAAGTTGTCGAAGAACTGCTTGAAGTACGCGTACCGGTCAGCGAGCGCCGCGTTCTTGAGCTCCTCGAACACCTGCCCGTCGACGCCCTCGGGGTTGTCGTCCGTCTTGAGCAGGAACGGCGGGATCGCGCCCAGCAGCGCCGCCCTGCGTACCCGGGCCGAGCCGTACTTGCCGAGGTAGCGGGTCACCTCGCCGGTGCCCATGGAGAAGCCGACCAGCACCGCGTCGCTGAGGTCGAGCCGCTCCATCAAGGTGTTGAGGTCGCCGGCGAAGGTGTCGTAGTCGTACCCGAGCGAGGGGCGGCTCGACTCGCCGAACCCGCGCCGGTCGTACGCGATCACCCGATAGCCGGCGTCCAGCAGCTCGCGGTGCTGGCGTTCCCAGGAGCGCCCGTTGAGCGGGTACCCGTGGATCAGCACCACCGGCTGGCCCTGGCCGTGGTCCTCGTAGTAGATCTCGATGTCGCCGCCGTTCTCGGCGCCGACCTTGACTCGTGGCATGACCCCTCCTGCCTGTCGTCGTGTGTCCCGCGCACCATCCTCCGCGCGCATGCGCCCGGATTCTGGCTTTTCTCCGCCTTTCGATGGAGAGCGGGAGAGGCGGCGAGACCGGGCCGCGACCGCGTACGCGAAGGCGTCGCCACGACGGCGGTGAGGGTGAGGGCGAGGGTGAGCGCGCGGCGCCCCCAGGCACCGTCCACTGTGCACGGACGAAGCCACGCGTCAGGCGGCCAGGGGCTCCTTCTCGACGGGGCGCGCGACCGGCTCGGCCGGCACCGGCGCGGGCTTGGTGGGCGGCACGGTGCCGCGCCGCCCACGCAGCGCGAGCGCCGCGCCCAGGGCGGCCAGCGGGATCGACGGCACCGTGTACCGAGGCTCCATCACCGAGGTCGCGACCGAGATGACGATCATGCCGAACGCGACACCGGTCAGGAAGAGCGAGTCGACGACGTCGCGCCGCCCCGGGTCGTCGCGGCACGCGCCCTTCGCGGCCGGCTCGGCGGCGGGAGGCGGCGTATCGAGACCGCCGGGGTCGTCCGCGCCGCGCGGCCGGTCACCGTCGCGCGACCTCGCCCGCCGGGCCAGCCGCACCAGCGGCGCGGCGACCGCGACCAGCAGGCAGATCGCGGTGAACGTGGCCGGCAGGGTCGCCACGCGCCCGTACAAGTGCATCGCGGGCACCAGCGCGTGGTCGTACTTCGACACGTCGACACGGGGCTCGCGGGTCGCCGGATCCCAGGGCGCCATCGCCGCCTGGCAGCCCGTGATGCCGGGCTCGGGGAAGTGCCAGAGCTGCTCGAAGCACGTGTATCGCTCATCCGGGTCGGGACCGGGACGGACCAGCAGCCACGACTCGACCACGACCGTGCGGGCGTAGTCGCCCGGCTGCGCCAGGATCGCCTTGCGCGCGAACGACCCGAACAGCGGGTCGTGCTCCCGCTCCGGGAGCTTCGCCGCGGGCGAGTGGCGGGACCAGATGTAGACGTCGACTGGCATCCGCTCGTCGAGCGGCTCGGGCGGGCAGATCTGCCGCTCCGCCGGGGTCAGGTCGAGCTTGTCGCACTGCACGAACGAGGTGGTGCGCGCCCACAGGAACCGGCCGGAGTAGGTGCCGAGCGAGTAGACGCCGTAGTGCGACTGGTACCACACCGCGTATCCGGCCAGCGGGATCGCGAACACCACGGCGAACACGCCGATCCGGGCCAGACCCACGCGGCGGACCAGCAGGAAGACGACCACAGCGCCAACCAGTGGAAGGCCGATCGTGCGGGTGAGCGCCGCGGCGGAGAGCAGCACGCCCGCGCCGGCGACCGCCCACCAGCCGGGCCGGGGTGACCAGCACAGCGCGATCACCGCGCACACCAGCAACGCGATGAACAGCGACTCGGCCAGCAGGAAGTGCTCCAGCAGCACGGTGCGCGCGTCGAGCAGGATCGGCGCCACCGCCGCGGTCGCCCACCATCGGGAGACCGACCGGCGGCGCAGGAACGCGTACACGAGCGCCGCGACCGCGAGACCCAGCAGGTGCTGGAGCCCCACGATCAGCCGTACCGAATGGAAGGGCGAAAGCACCCACACCGCGAACGAATAGCCGAACGGCCGCGACGGGTTGGGAATGTGACTGAAGGCCCCGTTGACGTAGATGTTGGAATCGCCACGGAACCAGAAGCCCGGGTTGTAGGCGATCATCACCAGGACGCGCAGCACGAGACCCGCGGCCAACAGCACGAGAAATGGCCAGTGGGTGCGCAGCAGGCGCCAGAGCACGTGTCCCCCGATACGCCAGCACCGGTCCCACGCCGGATAGGGCGAAGAGCACGCTACGACAGCCCTGTTGCCTTCGCAATGACCGTTTGTCCGATACTAAGGGACGGTCTTCTCGATGGCGGCCGGCCCCTCGTCGGCCAGCCGGCGCCGCGCCTCCTCCATGTTCTCCGGGTTCGGGTCCTTGCCTTCCGCGATCACCAGGTCCTCCGGTTCCCATGGCTGCTCCGCCCCGGTCCGTGGCTGCTCCACCGGCCGCTCGGCCCGGTCACGCCCGCTCTCGGTCATGCCGCTCACCTCCTCCTGGACGCATACCCCGGTGGTCGCGGTCCACGCGTGGACCGGCCCGGCCGTTCGGCGGGCGGCGAGCCGGACGGGCGTCGATGGCGCGGAAGGCCGCCACACCACAGTGGACGACCGTGCCGGGAAGAGGAGTCATGACGGACAAGCACCAACTGTCCGGTTGATCTGGTACCCCGATCCCGGGGCGACAACGGTGGTTGTCCATATTCGCGACGTGCAATAGCGTCCATTCGTTGCCCGCGTATCCGACCGGATGCGGTGGGTGATCAAGCTCGTGCAAGGACGCGCGAGAAAGGGGAGGACGTTGTTACGTCGATCATCCAGCGGGGGGACCATGTGGACGAGCAGGAAAAGACGGGCACTGATCTCGATACCCGTCCTGGTTGTCGCAGTAGCTGGCGTGTCGGTGACCTCGGCCGGCCCGGCGGCGGCTGACCGGCCCGCCGTTTTCATCCCGTCCGAGCGCGACTACTACATCAACTACGTCGAGCCGAAGGTGGAGCGCACCACCGACGGCCGGGAGATCGTGACCCAGGCGGGCAAGCGCAAGGTCAAGCAGGCGCAGCCCGACCCCGTCACGCAGTACGGCCGCAAGTTTTCCGAGGGCAACCCGGTCGCCGCGCGAGGGCTGGCCAAGACCGAGGCGGAGGCCATCCGCACCGGCAAGAACCCCCGGCACATCCGCTACAAGCAGGCCGACCAGACCCAGGTCGCCAAGCTGCTGACCATCCTCGTCGAGTTCAACCCGAACGCCAACGACGACTTCACCGGTGTCATGGTGCCGCAGGCGACGTTCGACGACGCCACCACGCCGCAAAACGAGCGTGACTGCGTGCCCGGCAGCGTCCAGAACGGGCCGCTGCACAACAACATCCCCAACCCGGCAAACGCGTCCCACCCCGACAACAACACGTTCTGGGTGCCCGACTTCTCGCCGAAGCTCTACAACGACATGCTCTACACGCGCGAGGGCATCAAGCAGCGGGTCCGGCCCGACCTGCGCGGCCCGGACGGCAAGCGCGGCATCGACCTGCGCGGCTACACGATGCACAACATGTACCTGGAGATGTCCAAGGGGGCGTACACCGTCGACGGCGAGGCCACGCCGTGGGTCACGGTGCCGCACTCCGAGGCGTGGTACGGCGCGGACACCTGCACGCAGGTCGACGGCGAGTGGGTCGCCGGCCAGAGCCAGGACATGAACGGTCATCCGGACAATCCCGCCGGCGCGGCCGCGCTCGGCATCGACGCGGTCAACGTGCTGGCCGCGCAGGACCCGGACTTCCCGTGGGCCGACTACGACATCGAGGACGTCTCGGACGCCGACGGCGACGGCAACTTCAACGAGCCGGACGGCGTGGTCGACCACCTCGTGCTGGTGCACGCGGGCGAGGACAAGTCCGGTGGCGGCGGCGCCGAGGGCCCGTACGCGATCTGGGCCCACTCCTCCACCATCGTGCCCGGCCACACCATCCCGGGTACCGACAAGATGATCAGCAACTACATCGTGCAGCCGGAGGACTCCGGCGTCGGCGTCTTCGCCCACGAGTACGGCCACGACCTGGGCCTGCCCGACCTGTACGACATCGGCTCCGGCGGCGACTCCGACGTCGACTTCTGGGACCTGATGTCCTCCGGCTCGCACACCGGCCCGATCTTCCAGGGCATCCCGACGCACATGGGCCTCTGGGACAAGTTCGTGCTCGGCTGGGCCGACCCGTTGATCCTCAACCCCGGCGACGACCCGGCCCGCGTGAAGATCGGGCAGACGTCGCGCACACCGGTCGGCACCGAGGACGGCGTGCGGGTCAACCTCCCCACCAAGGAGGTCAACCTCTCCACGCCGCACAGCGGAGACGGCCAGTGGTGGACCAACAACGACCAGTCCTGGGCCGACGTGCGGCTGACCCGCGAGCTCGCGGTGCCGGCCGGCGGCGACGTCCGATTCTGGCTGTGGAACCACTACCAGATCGAGACGGACTGGGACTTCGGCTTCGTCGAGGTTTCCACCGACGGCGGCGCCACCTGGGCCGAGCAGAAGGTCTTCGACGCGGCGGGCAACCTCGTCACCACCGACGACGGCTACCCCGACCCGCACGGCCGCATGCACGACTACGGCGGCAAGAAGTACGGCCTGAGCGGCAGCACCGGTGGCGAGTGGCGGCACGACTACGTCAACCTCACGCCGTTCGCCGGCCAGACCGTCCAGCTGCGCCTGCGGTACGCCACGGACGAGGCGTTCGAGGACACCGGCTGGTTCGCCGACGACTTCTCGGTCACCGCCGACGGCACCACCACCTGGTCCGACGACGTCGAGAGCGGCGACAACGGCTGGACGCCCACGGTCACCTCGTTCACCAACACGACCGGCACCGGCTGGAGCATCTCCCCCGGCAACTTCGCGTACGCGCACTACTACCTCGCGGAGTGGCGCAACCATGACGGCTTCGACGTGGGCCTCAAGTACGCGTACAACACGAACTACTCGCGCGACGGCGCGTGGAAGGTCGACCGGGTTCCGTACAACGCGCCCGGCATGCTGGTGTGGTACCGCGACACCAGCTACGGCAACCTCAACCTGACGCTCAACAACCTGTACGACCCACCGAGCATCGGCTCCAAGGGCGGGCTGCTGATCGTCGACTCGCACTTCGATCCGCTGCGCCGGCAGGGCAAGGCCGCCGACAAGGACCCGTCGGCGCTCAACAACCTGCCGTCCCGGCCACAGTCGAGCAACGCGGCGTTCACCTTCGGCAAGACGTACCCGTTCACCGAGTGCTTCGAGGCGCCGAACGAGCCGTTCAGCTCGTACTGCACGAAGTTCAAGGCCCAGCCCGGCGTCTCGTCGTTCACCGACGCTAAGGGCTGGTACCCCGGCATCGAGTACCGCCCGGACCTCGACGCCGCCAACCCGCTGTTCTTCCGCGACGCCGACGCGTCGGTGGTGCTCCCCTCCGAGGGGAACGCGCCGTACACCGCGCGGATCGTCGACAAGAACGGCAAGCTGGTGAAGAGCCAGTACGGCATCGACCTGGGCGGCGGTGTGCTGACCGGCACCGGCAACCCCGGTGACGCCGGCGTCAACTTCGGCGTCGGATTCCGGCTGCTCTCCCCCGGCCACCACAACCAGTGGGCCACCGTCCAGGTGATCCCGCCGCCCGCGGCGCCGTAAACCGCACCATCCCCGGGGCCGCCGCCAGCACGCGCTGGCGGCGGCCCCACCGTCTCACAGCCGGCGGGCCGCCCTGATCGCGATCTCCCGCATCCGGGCGGGATCGCCCTGGTCGCTCTGGATCACCTCGACACGGTCGCCGACCCGCACCACCGCCTTGATGGAGACGATGTCCTGCTCCGGCGAGACCGGCTCCCCGGTGCGGGCGTCGAGGCTGCGGACCAGGTGCCGGATCAGCAGCGAGTCGTCGCCGGCGAAGCCCTCCTCCAGCACCTCGTACTCGTGCTCGACCCGCGCCGGGCGCTCCTCCGTGGACGCCTCACCGCCGGCGTAGCCGTACTCCGCGCACGCCTCGATCACGCGCCGCACGTCCTCCATCACCTGCTCGGCACCGGTCTGCGGATAGCTCGCAAGTTCGGCGTGGATGCCCAGCGCCCCGGAGGTGTCCCCGTCCGGCGTCACGATGTTGATGCGCATCCAGAGGTAGTCCAGGGGCGCGGTCACGCCGAGCCCCGCGTACGCCCCGCAGGCGTCGACCGAGAACGTCCAGGTCGGATACTCGCCCGGCGCGTAGGCGTGCTCGTTCGTCAGGTGGTGGCGCTCGCCCACGTCCTCCGGCTGCACCAGCGCCTCCGGGCCGAACCAGCCGGGCGGGCGGTCTCCGCCGTCCGGGGCCGGCGCGCTCGTCGGATCGCCGCCGCCGGGCGCGGGGGCGGCGCGGTCGGCCACCGGACCGGCCAGCAGCCACACCGACGTCACCAGGACGACCAGCGCGGCGGGCGCCGCGACCACCGCCCGCACGGTGCGGCGCCGGCCCCGGGCCCGGATCTCCGCCGGCTCCGGCCAGCGCGCGTCGGCCAGGTCACGCGCGAGCAGGTTCGGCAGGTTGCCCGGGTCACGCATCGCGCGCCTCCTCCAGGTCGACGGTGAGCAGCCCGGTAAGCGCGGCCCGGCCACGGGAGAGGCGGGCCTTGACGGTGCCCACGGGGGCGCCGGTCTGCCGGGCCACCTCGGACACCGGCAGGCCGAGCAGGTAGTACAACGTGAGCGCGGTGCGCTGCTCCTCGGGCAGCCGCCGCAGCGCGGTCACGATCTCCACCGTGTCGGTGCCGGGCGCGGGCACCGGGTCGGCCGGGCCGTGCCGCAGGTACGCCCGAGCCCGGCTGCGCAGGCTCCGCCAGCGGCTGACCGCGACGCGCGTGGCGACCAGGCGCACCCACGCCTCCGGGTCGTCGTACTGGCTCACCGTCGCCCAGCGCTGCCAGGCGCGGACGTACGCCTCCTGGGCGGCGTCCTGGGCCTCGGCGACGTCGCCGGTGACCACGTACAGGTAGCCGAGCAGCCGTTGCCGGCTGCCCCGGTAGAACTCGTCGAACCCGTCGACGTCACGCACCAGCTGCCTCCCCCGCGGATGGGTCGCCCAACACACGCACCAGCGCACCGGTGCGGTTGCAGCGTTGCATGGATTCGGAAAATCTGAATACGAGGTGTAGCAGGTGCCGCTGGCCGGTGCGCGGCTGCACGCCGCACCGCCGCGCGTGCGCGACTTCGGCACGTTCACCGTGCGCGCGTACGCCGTACTGACCGAATAGGACAGTGGGTCGATAAACGCTTGCGGCCCCCCGCGGGGCGGGCTTACCGTGATTGTCAACAGCGAGCACACACCAGACCGGGAGTCACCGACATGTCGTGGCAAGCCTTTCGCGAATCGACGCGGTTCACCCCGCACGGTCTCGCCGGCGTGCCCTCGGTCGGGCGGCCCGGCGACCTGACCGCCAGTGGTGAGCCGAGCCAGTGCCCGAGGCGGCGAAGTTAGCGCACATCCAGCGCGCTGACGCCGCCCACCCCACCGGGTTCGGGCGGCGTTCCTTTTCTGTTCCCGAGTCGCGCGCCGCGCGTCTCGGTACTGCCCTGGGCTCTTCCCGGCGCGGCGACGCAGGTTGAAAACTCCACAGTGGATGGCTTTGCACACAGTGCCCGGCCGGCCCCTTCTCCCGTGGGCCGGCCGGGCCCCCACGATCCTCACGCCCGCCAGGCTCAGCAGGTTGAGCGCGCCCCTGAAAAGGGCGAGGTCGCTGGTTCGATCCCAGCGGCGGGCACTCATGGCGAGTTCGGCTAGCGGTCAGGCCGCCGGGCCCTCATCCCGGAAGCAGGGGTTCGACTCCCCTACTCGCTGCGCGGTAGTAGCCCAACAGGCAGGGCACCAGCCTTCCAAGCTGGCATCGACGGGGTTCGAGTCCCCGCTGCCGCTCCAGGTCGTTCCGGGGCACGGCGCTGGCGTCCGTGCCCGCGCTTTGAACGCGGGACCCGCGGGTTCGATTCCCGCCCCCGGAGCCAGGCCGAGGTGGCCCAACCGGCAGAGGCGCGGAGCTCAAACCTCCGTCGTTGCGGGTTCGAATCCCGCTCTCGGCACGCCGGCCCGCGGCCGGCGGGACCTCTCTCCCCGCCGGCCGCCCTTGGGAGCTGATGTAACCGGCAGCATGGTTGCCTCTGAAGCAGCTCGTCCAGGTTCGAATCCTGGGCTCCCAGCCACTGTCCGCGTACCGCCTGGAGGATTCGCCATCGGCAAGGCAAGCGGGTTGCTAACCCGTCGCGGGTCACACCGTTGAGGGTTCGACTCCCTCATCCTCCGCCGCATCGCCATCCACTGTGGACGACGATGACGCACAGGAGGTGGCACCGATGTACGACCACGAGTGGAACCGCCTCGACCCGCGCCACCGGCCGGCCGGGGGCGTGAGTGACCCGCACGCCCCCGGCCGGTGGCGCCTGCCGGCTCAGCCGTGCCGGGCGGGCGGCGGGAAGTACGCGTCGAGCTTGCCGCGCAGGTGCCCGGCGAAGACCGCGCCGAGCATGGCCGTACCCCGGAAGTAGCTCGCGGTGCCCGCGGTGGTGTCCACGCCGACCGGCCGCGCGACGCTGCCGAAGCGGACGACCTGCTTGCTCCCGGCCCAGGCGAGCGCCGCGGGATCGACGTACGTGCTGACCAGCGCGGGCAGGACGGCGACGCCGACCTGGAGGCCGCGAAACTGCCCCTTGCGCGCCAGCGCGTAGTCGAGGGCCGTGTTCGTGAACGCCTCGATGTCGCTCAGCGCGACGGCGGACGCGGGGGCGACGACCGTGAGCAGGTGCAGCCTCGTCGCCATCCACCGCAGTCGGAAGTCGGCACGGTGGCCGACCAGCACGGGCGTGCCCTGCCAGTCCTCGGTGGTCACCTCGCAGCCGTCCACCTTGAGCCGCTCCGCCGTCGCGTCGATGTACGACCGCACCGCCTCGTCCACCATGGTCGCCTTCCTCTCTCGTGTCGGGGTACATCCAAGCGGATCGCCGCAGCCTGCCGCAGGCCCCCCCGGGTCGACCGTCGGACACGAGGACGCGGCGGAAGCGGATCACCTGGACGCCCGGCACCGACGACACCGGGATCGTGGAGTATCACGTGGTGCACGCGTTCAACATCGACGAGGTGTGTGTGCGTGCCAAGGTGCCGGGCAACGTGACCAGCGCGGTCGTCCCCTCCGGCGCCATGCCCAACCAGGTCTGGGTCGCCGCCTACGACGCCAGCTCGACAGCTTCGCGAGGCGGCCCCCGGAGCGGGACGGCGCTGGCGTGACCCCCGCCGCGGCGGGGACGGGCGGGTCGTACCAGAGAGGAAACGGCGCCCGCGTGGCGCGGAGGTGGCCCTTCGGGCGAGGTTGGGGCGGGGCTCCGGCTCCTCCTCGACCGGGCGCTCAGCGCAGGTCGCCCAGCTCCTCGCGGAGCCGGGCGAGGGTGCGGGCGAGCAGGCGGGAGACGTGCATCTGCGAGATGCCCACCTGGTCGGCGATCTGCTGCTGCGTCTGGTTGCCGTGGAAGCGCAACATGACGATCCGCCGCTCCCGCTCGGGGAGCGTGGCCAGCACCTTCGTCAGCGCCACGCGGGCGTCGACGTCGGCGTAGCCCGGGTCGTCGGTGCCGATCAGGTCTCCCAGGGGGGCGCCGTCTTCACTGGCGGGCACGGAGAGCGAGGCGGCGTTGTAGGCGCGGGCGCCCTCCATGCCCTCGAGCACGTCCTCCTCGGTGACCCCGAGGTGCTCGGCGACCTGGGCGACGGTCGGCGAGCGGCCCAGGGTCTGGGTCAGCGTGGCGTTGGCCTCGCTGATCGAGAGGCGGAGCTCCTGGAGGCGGCGCGGCACGCGCACGGCCCAGGTGCGGTCGCGGAAGTGCCGCTTGATCTCGCCGATGATCGTCGGCACCGCGAAGCCCACGAAGTCGACGCCTCGGTGCGGGTCGAAGCGATCGACCGCTTTGATCAGGCCGACGGTCGCGGTCTGGACGAGGTCGTCGAGCGGCTCGCCCCGGTCGCGGAACCGGCGGGCCAGGTGGTGTGCCAGCGGCAGCAGCTCCTCGATGACCCGGTCGCGGAAACCGGCCCGCCGCGGGTCGTCGGGCGCCATGCCAGCCAGCGTGACCAGCAGCGCCATAGTGCCGTCGGCGCTGGTCGCGGTCGTCGCGTGGGCCTCCTGGGTCGACGTGACCGTCATCTTCGACTCCTCCCCGAGTCTTCGACCTCAGCGACCGTCGCGGGCGATCAGCCGCAGGGGTCGACGAACAGCTATGGAGACCATAGCTGAAAGGTCACAGGAAGGCTAGCCGTTCGTATGAGTAGATTACCTATCTATCTGGTCGCGGACACCGACCACGGGCGGCGACCCAGGTTCGGTGACCGGGCCGGTACGGCGGGGCATCCGTCGATATGCTGCGACCCGTGGGCTTCTGGGGCACCATCGTGGTCGCATGCTCGCCGGTGCCACTGGCGCACCGCACGGAGCTTCTCGGCTTCGGCTACCAGCATCGCCGCGTGCAGGACCTCGGCGGCGGCTGGCAGGTGCTGGTGACCCAGGGCTGGCAGGACCCGCCCGATCTCGCCCTCGCCAGCGAGCCCCTCGCGGCCGGCACCGCGGCGCCGGTGCTCGCGGCATACGTCTGCGACGGCGACTGCGCGGCCCTCTTCACTCGCCTCCCCGAGGGGCGCACCGATTCCTGGCACCTCGCCACCCACCAGGTCGACTGTGGAAACGAGCACCGGCCCCGGCCGCGAGCCCGCGCCGCCGCCGAGGTCGTGTCCGAGTTGGACATCTGGGCCCGGGCGGCGGGCGTGGCCCCCGACGCGGCGCGTCTGCGGGCGGTGGTCGGTTACGACAAGGCCGCCAGCGCCCACCGGTCCGCCGACGAGCTGGTCTACGACCTGCTGCCCGCGCTCGGGTTCACCGCGCCGGGCGAGCCGCATCCGGTGGCGTTCGACATCGACGCGGAGCCGTACGCGCGCTTCGTCGGCAACTTCGGCCTCGCCATGATCGCCCGCGGCCGCGCGGTGTCCCGCCAGACCCGGCCCGACGAGGTGGAGCAGCCGTGGGAGGCCGCCGCCATCAGGCTGGAGCTGGATCTGTGGGCCGGGCTGCACCGCGACGACATCGACGTGGCCACGCTCCAGGCGCGGGCCGAGCGGCTGTGGGCCGACTACAGGCGCTCCCGCCCGGCGGAGTCGGGCTGAGGCCGGATCGGGTCCACGGTGGACCGTCCACTAGGCATCGTGTCGGTCCACCGGGCGGGCGAGGGCACCGCGCAGCAGGCTGGCTGAGCCCTCAGTCAGGCGTCCATAGGTGACGGTGGTGCCGCGCGCCGCGTCCCGCTCGACGATGACCAGCCGCTCGGCCAGCGCGGCCGGACCGCCCACGATCGCGGCGATCGTCGTCTCGAACTCCTGCCAGGTCAGGAGCCCGTCGATCGCGGCGAGCGGGCCGTCCACCTGGCAGCGTATGCCGAGCCGTTCGACGAATGGGCTGCTGTGCGTCATCGCTCTTCTCGTGGCTGGCCGACGGTTAATTCACTGATGGTGAATAAGTCTCGCGTGACCGCTAACAACCAGTAACCTAGCGACGATCGCCGGGCGTGGCAATGCCGCTACCCACTCCGCGGGGCTGCCCGATTGCGCGGCACCAATGCATTGACCTACGCTGATTGCCGCTGTGAGCCGGGCAGAGATCAGCGGGTCCATGAGCGGCCCGACCCTGCCCCGGTTCCGGGGCCTCCCATCAGAGGTAGGTCATGAGAAGACAACTCGCCGTGTTCGGCGTGGCCGTGCTCGCCGCGGCCGCGTCGGTCCTAATGTTCGTGCGACCCGCGGACGCCGCCGTGGGCCTGCACATCAGCGGTACCAACATCGTCGAGGCGAACGGCCAGCGGTTCGTGATGCGGGGCGTCAACCACCCGCACGTCTGGTTCACCGGCCAGACCCGCGCGTTCGCCGACATCAAGGCGCTCGGTGCCAACACCGTGCGCGTCGTGCTGGGCAGCGGCAAGCGGTGGGGCCCCTCCACCGACGTCGCCCAGGTCATCGCGCTCTGCAAGCAGAACCGGCTCATCTGCGTCCTGGAGGTGCACGACACCACCGGATACGGCGAGGAGGGCGCGGCCGCCAGCCTCGACGAGGCGGTCACGTACTGGATCAGCCAGAAGAGCGCCCTCGTCGGCCAGGAGAACCACGTCGTCATCAACATCGGCAACGAGCCGATCGGCAACCAGAACGCCGGCCAGTGGACCGCCGCCACCACCGCCGCGATCCAGCGGATGCGCACCAACGGCTTCGAGCACCTGCTGATGGTCGACGGGCCAAACTGGGGCCAGGACTGGCAGTACGTCATGCGGGACAACGCGCAGACGATCCTCAACGCGGACAGCCAGCGCAACACCGTGCTCTCGATCCACATGTACGCCGTCTTCAACACCGCCGCCAGCATCGTCGACTACCTCAACCGCTTCCAGGCGAACGGATGGCCGCTGGTGATCGGCGAGTTCGGCTGGCGGTTCAACTCGGGCGAGGTCGACCACGACACGATCCTGGCCGAGGCTAACGCCCGCGGGCTGGGCTACCTCGCCTGGTCGTGGAGCGGCAACACCGACCCGATCCTCGACATGACGGTCAACTTCGACCCCAACCAGCTCACCACCTGGGGTCAGCGGATCTTCAACGGCGCCAACGGCATCAAGGCGACCGCGCGGGAGGCCACGATCTACGGCGGCGGCACGCCGACCAGCAGCCCGCCGGTCACCACGCCCCCGGTCACCACGCCCCCGGTGACGACTCCCCCGGTCACCACGCCCCCGGTCACCACGCCGCCGCCCTCCTCCGGGGCCTGCACCGCGGCGTACTCCGTGCTGGGTCAGTGGCCGGGAGGCTTCCAGGGCGACGTACGGGTCACCGCCGGCAGCGCCGCCATCCGGGGCTGGACGGTCACGCTGACCTTCCCCAGTGGCCAGACCGTCAACCAGGCCTGGAACGCGACGGTGACCAGCAGCGGCGCCACCGCGACCGCCCGCAACGTGAGCTACAACGGCAGCCTCGGCGCCGGCGCCAGCACCACGTTCGGCTTCATCGGCTCGTGGAACGGCACCAACGGAGCGCCCACGCTCTCCTGCTCCGCGACCTGACCGCCGGCCGGGCCGGGTGCGGCGACGCATCCGGCCCGGCCCTCCCGAGGCTGGCCCGCACTCGACACGGCCCTCCCCCGACGCTGGCCGCTCCCTCGCTCGACGCGGGCGTCCCCCAGAGCCGGCCCGCTCGGCCTACGCTCGGAGGATGACGACGTGGCGGCAGCGGTACTACCGGTACAGCACGCGGCTGTACCGGCCGGACCGGCACGTCGTCCCGCTGAGCTGGATCGGCGAGGAGCGCATCGCGGTCGGCAACCTGCCGCTCGCCACCGACCTCCGCGACCTGCCCGCGCGGGGCGTCACGCACGTGCTCAACTGCCGGTCGCGGGCGCAGATCTGGCTCTCCCAGGACCTGGCCGTCGAGCGCGCGGTCTTCGGGCCAGGACGGGTCGTGCACGTGCCGCTGATCGACCTCGGCCAGCCCCAGCACCCCCGGCTCTGGTCCGCCGCCGCGCACTTCGCCGCCGGCGTGCTGACCGACGACCCGCACGCCCGCCTGCTGATCCACTGCCACCAGGGGCGCCGCCGATCGGTCATGATGGCGTACGCGGTGTTGCGGCTGCGCGGGCACACCGCCGACGCCGCCATCGACCTCATCTCACGCCACCGCGCCGAGGCGGTCATCGTCGAGGCGTACGCCCAGAGTGTCGAGGCGTGGCTGGCGGCCGGCGGCACCCCGATCGGCCTGCCACTCGTACGGTGACCGGATGGAGGCGCGAGACCCGATGGGCGACACCGACCCACACATCCACGTCGAGCGGGGCGTGCTGCGGGCGAGCGCGGCCGTGCGCGAGGTGCTCGCGTCGTCGTTCGGCCTCGTGGGCGACGCGCCGACCGTCGTCACGACCGGCTGCGGCCGCCAGGTGCCGTTCGCGATGACCTCGGGCCGCCCGGAGAGCGTCACCTGCCTCGCCTGCCGCGAGCACGGGCACCGCGAGCACGAGCGCTTCGCCGACGAGGTCGAGCGCCTGAGCCGGATGCCCGGCATCACCATCGACCGCGACGACGCGGCCGAAGCGGCCCGCCGGCACCGCGACCTGGCCAAGCGGTTCGCCGCCTAACGCGGCGTCCACCGGCCTTCGACCGCCGATCACCTGGCCCGGCGAAGGCGATGACCGGTCGCAAACCACTGTGGACAGATCCACAAACCGCTACCGGAAGATCGTTCTGGGCTGCCGCGATGCCCGTCGTGGTCCAGACCGCCGCTCCCGCGGCCTCGCCCTCCGCGGTTTCGGAGTCAGGGCCTCGGGTCCGTCCACGATGACCCCCGCGCGAGCGGCCACTTTCAA
This sequence comes from Phytohabitans kaempferiae, assembly GCF_042433955.1. Classification (NCBI taxonomy): domain Bacteria; kingdom Bacillati; phylum Actinomycetota; class Actinomycetes; order Micromonosporales; family Micromonosporaceae; genus Phytohabitans; species Phytohabitans kaempferiae. Next base: position 19,386 of record NZ_JBHLUH010000103.1, read on the forward strand.
ATCGGTTCATCCCGTTCGGCGGTCTCCGGGAACAGGGCCACGCTCGACGCGCACCTGGAGAGATTTCGGTGTGGGGGTGGTCGTGTGGCTGGGCTGCGTTCGGACCCGGTGTGGTGTGTCGGAGACGCTGTCGAGCTGGGCGCGCCGGTGCGCCCAACCCCCGGGACGGTCGCCGGATGCGCGGCTCGTGGCGTGGATGCCCGGTCCGGTGGGTCAGCCGTGCCGGACCTCGGCGAGGTGTGTGTGGGCGTTGTCGGGGACATAGCCCTTTCAAACCGGCCGCAAAGGGCTGTGTCCCTGACATAGCCGCTTGTGAAGTGACCAGGCCCGGCGGCGGCGTGGCGACAGGGGCCGGTGTGGACGCGCGCTCAGCGGGGATGGGACCAGTGCGGTCCGTCCGTGGCGACTAATTGCCTCCGAGGGTGAGTTTTCGCCACGCACTCTGTGGATCTTGGTGACCGCGAGCGTCCCCGCCCCCCGAACACGCGGATACGCCTTCGACCAACAGGCCCAGCCGCGCCTACCCCGGCCCGCGGCCCAAGCGCCCCGCCGCGGGCACGACGAGAACCCACGCCACGAAGCGACACCAACCCCGACCGCGAAAGCTCTCCAGTTCCGGCGGATCGTGGTATCGAACGGCCCTCATAGGGGCAGTTCCATACCACGATCTGCTGCTGGCCCGACGCGTGCGCACACGCTGCGCGAATCCACTCAGACCTCGACCCCGAAAGCGGCCCGGGGCGTTGCGCGGAGCCGTTTTCCCGCGGGCAAACGGAGCGGAGCCAACCCCGCTCCGGCCGCCGCACGCCCGGCGGTGACCAGTTGTGTCTGGCCCTGGCTCCGCCCCGGGCGGTAGTGTCACGGCGTGATCTCGCGCTGTGCCTTCCGCCAGTGGATCACGCCTGACCTCCCGCTCTACGGCAGCGACCACGAGCGCGGCGACTTCGCGCCCTGACCGGACCGGCGCCATCCGCCCCGCCCGTCCCGTCTCTCTCGTCGCTGGAGTGTCCCGCCATGTCCCACCGCCCCGCCGGGGGCGTGCTCGCCGTGCTGCGCGCCGCCCAGGTCGCCCGCGTGCTCGCCGCCAGCACCGTCGGCCGCATACCGCTCGCCTCCTCACCGGTCGCGCTGCTGCTCTTCGCCCGCGAACGCTGGTCCATCGGCATCGCCGGGCTGCTCGTCGGCGCGTACACGATCGGGCTTGCCGCCGGCGGTCCGATGCTCGCCCGGATCGCCGACCGGTGGCGCCAGCCACCGGTGATGGCCGCGGCGGTCGCGGTCTCCACCGCCGCCTTCCTGGTGCTCGCCGCCGGTGACCCGCCGCTCGGCGCCGCGTTCCCGGCCGCGCTGCTGGCGGGCGCGGGCGCGCCGCCGTTCGAGTCCGGGCTGCGCGTGCTCTGGCGCGACCTGCTCCCCGAGGAGCAGGTGCACACCGCGTACTCGCTGGACATCGCCGCCCAGGAGCTGATCTTCATCGTCGGCCCGCTCGTGTCGGTGGTCGCGATCGGGATGGGCGGCGCGGAGGCCGGCCTGTACGCCACCGCGACGCTCCAACTGCTCGGCACCGTCTGGTTCATCAGCGCCCCGGCGGTGCGCCGGTGGCGGGGCGCGGTCGCCGAACGGCACTGGGCCGGCCCGCTCCGCTCGATCCCGCTGCGCCTGCTGCTGGTCGCGGTCGTGCTGGTCGGCGCCGGCGTGGGCGCGCTGCCGGTCGCGGTGACCCGCCTCGCCGAGGACGCTGGCGACCGCGCGTGGACCGGCTGGCTGCTCGCCGCCCAGGCGACCGGCGCGCTGATCGGCGGCCTTGTAAATACCCGCCTCAAGCTCCCCGAGCGGCACGCGCCGTGGATCGCCGCCGGGCTCGCGGCAGGCTACCTGCCGCTGGTACTGGCGCCGGCGCCGCCGCTGATGCTTCCCCTCGTCGTGCTGAGCGGGCTGGCGCTGCCGGCGCTGCTCACCGCCACGTTCGTGACGGTGGACCGGGTCGCGCCGGCCGGTACGGCGGCGGAGGCGTTCGCCTGGGTCGCGACGGCGTTCACCAGCGGCGCCGCCCTGGGCGCGGCCCTCAACGGCGCCATCCTCGACCGCACGCCGGGCGTGACCGCGGGCTTCGTGCTGGCCCCGGTCACGATCGCGGCGAGCGTGCTCCTCTACCGCCTGCTCGCCCGCCACCTCACGGCGCCCGCACTCGGCGGGCGGGGCTAGGCTTCGCGACAGCCCCCTGATGGCGGCGCCGGGCACGGGCCCGCCGCCCACCGAGCGATGTGGAGAACGATGAGCGCTGCCGACCCGGTGATCGCCGTACTGCGTACCGGACACGACGACCTCGCCGGGCTGGTCTCCGGGCTCAGCGACGACGAGCTGGCCGGGCCGTCGGGCGCGGCGGAGTGGGACATCTCGCAGGTGCTCAGCCACCTCGGCAGCGGCGCCGTGATCGGGCGGGCCACGCTCCAGGCCGCCCTCGACGGCGAGCCCAACCCTGGCCACGAGTTCAACCTCACCACCTGGGACAAGTGGAACGCGATGAGCCGCCGCGAGCGGGCCGAAGGCTTCCTCCAGGCGGACGAGAGCCTCACCGCGCTCTACGAGTCGCTCGACGCCGACACGCGGGAGAGGCTCCGCATCGACGTCGGCTTCCTGCCGGCGCCGGTCGACGTCGCGACCGCGGCGCGGATGCGCCTCAGCGAGCTGGCGCTGCACGTGTGGGACGTGCGGGTCGGCTTCGACGAGCACGCCACGATGGCGGCGGACGCGACGGCCATCCTGCTGCACACGGCACCGGGCATGCTCGCCTGGGCCGGCAAGGCGGATCCGCTCGACGGGCGGCGGCTGGTCCTCCAGGTGACGACCACCGACCCGGCGTCGGTATTCGCGCTGCGGCTGGAGGCGCCGATCAGCGTCGACGCCGTGGTGCCGGAGACCACCGACGGCACGCTGACCCTGCCCGCCGAGGCGTGGCTGCGGCTGGTCGCCGGCCGGCTCGGCCCCCGGTACACCCCGGATGCCGTCGTCGCGACCGGCGCCGCCGACCTCGACCTGCTGCGCCGCGTCTTCCCCGGCTACTGAGGCGGACGTCCCCGGCCGGCGCGGCGGTGTGGACGGCGTCAGAAGGGCGTGGTCGGGTTCTCCCGGTCGATCTCGGACATGGCGGCGCCGGTCCACGCCCCGTAGTCGCCGTCCTTGTGCCGGATGTACCGCGTCCACCGCCCGCCGTCGATGAGCCCCCCGGCACGGGCCACGACCGGCATCATCGCCACGAGCGCGGCGTCACCGTAAAGGGCCACGGCGATGCCGACCCGCTCCGGCGCCCACGTCCCCAGCCGCGCGCCTCGCCGGACTCCAGCTCGGTGGCGATCTCGGCGTGACTCTCCCGCAGCCGCCGCAGCGCCCGCGCGCCGGCGACGCCGCAGGCCCTGGTTCCCGGAGGACGCGGCCGCCGCCGTGCCGCGCGGGCGTCAGCGGGGGTAGAGGAGGTATCGGCGGCGGCGGGCGTTGAAGGCGGCCAGCTCGCCGCGCCAGGCGCCCACCACCTCGTCCACGCCGGCGCCGGCGTCGATCATCGTGCGGAGCCTCGGAGAGCCGGTCAGCTTGTCGATCCAGTACGGGCGCTGCGGGTCCCAGGTGTCGGCGCGCCAGGCGAACGAAGGGTACCGCCGCGCCTCGACGAGCATCGCCACGCCGGCACGCACCGGGTCGAAGGCGCGCTGGTCGGTGACCTTGACCTCGACGCCGGCGCAGAGCGTGTTGGCGAACTTGTTGAACGTGGGCGTGAAGTACGCCTCCCGGAAAGCCACGCCGGGCAGCCCGAGCGCGTTGAGCCGGTCGCTCCAGTGGTGGTCGAGCCCGGGGCCGCCGACCAGCTCGAAGGGGCGCGTGGTGCCGCGGCCCTCCGATATGGACGCCACGCCCTCGAACATGCACGTGCCCGGGTACACCAGCGCGGTCTCCGGCGTGGGCATGTTGGGGCTGGGCAGGACCCACGGCAGGTCGGTGTCGCCGGCCATCAGGTGGCCGGTCCAGCCTCGGCAGGCGACCACCTCCAGGCGCACCGAGGCGCCCGCCTCGGCGGGGAGGAACTCGCCGTTGTAGAAGCGGGCCAGCTCGCCTACCGTCATGCCGTGCTGCTGCACGATCTCCTTCTTGCCCACGCCCGAGGTGTAGCCGGCGGTCATCATCGGGCCGTACGCCGTACCCCCGATGGGGTTGGGCCGGTCGAGCACGACGAAGCGGAGGCCGGCGCGGGCGGCGGCGACCATGGCGTCGTAGAGCGTCCAGATGTACGTGTAGAAGCGGGCGCCGGCGTCCTGGATGTCGAAGACGACCGTGTCGACGGCGGCGGTGGCGTAGAGCTGCTCCCACTTGGCCTGGCTGGCGCCGTACGCGTCGTAGACGGTCAGCCCGGTGCGCGCGTCGACGCCGGTGCCCTCGCTGCCGCCCGCCTGCGCCGAGCCGCGGAAGCCGTGCTCCGGGCCGAAGACGCCGGCGATGTCGACCCGCCCGCTGGCGTGCATGAGGTCGACGAGGTGGTGGTAGCGCCGGTCGACGCCGGTGGGGTTGGAGATGACGCCGACCCGCTGGCCGTCCAGTGTGGACCAGCGTCCCTCCGCCAGCCGGTCGAGGCCGGTGCGCACCGGGATCCGGGGCAGCAGGCCGGGCTTGGCGGCCGCCGGCGTGGCCGCCGCCAGAGCACCGCCGGCGCCGAGGGAGGCGGCGCCGAGCGAGCCGGCCAGGAGGTGACGTCGTCGCATGTGGAGCCTCCTACCAGGACAGTCCGTGGCCGTATGGATAGTGCGCGGTGGACGGGTCGGCGGCGGCCGGCACCTCGACCGGGAGTCGGCCGCGGGGAGACCGCTCGCCGGTGAGCACCTTGGCGAGCGCGGCCATCGCGGCCGGCACGTTGCTGAACGTGGCGAGCTGCGCCGGCACCTCGGGCAGGTGCGCCAGCTCGTACGGGTCGCGCACGGCCACGACCACGACCGGCTTGCCGGTGGCCGCGAGCGCGCGCACCAGCCGCAGCTGGCGGGCGGCCGCGTCGGCGAGCGCGTTGCTGGTCTGCACCACCACCAGGTCGTGGCCCGCCGCGGCGGCGACGGCCTGGGCGATCACCGCGTCGCTCGGCTGCCCCGTGGGGAGCGCGGTGGCCCGGGCGCCGCGCTCGGCGAGGCGGGCGGCGAGCGTGCCGACGTTGTCGAAGGTGGCCGAGTTCCAGCCGGTGACCAGCACGCCCGTGCCGGCGACGGAGAGCGGCAGCAGCCGACCGTCGTTGCGGAGCGCGGTGACCGTACGGTCGGTCACCGACTCCAGCGCCCGCCGGTGGACCGGGCTGCCGACGGTGCGCTCGGCGGCGGCGACGTCGACCGGCTTCGCGGTGAGGATGCCCCGCTTGTGCTTGAGCGCCAGGATCCGCCGCACCGACTTGTCGATCCGCGCCTCGGTCAGCTCGCCGTCGCGCACCGCGGCCAGCACCGCGTTGTAGGCCAGGTCGAGGTCTGGCGGCATGAGCAGCTGGTCGGCGCCGGCCTTGAGGGCGAGCACGGGCACGCGCTCGTCGCCGTACTTCTGGCGTACCCCGGCCATGGTCAGCGCGTCGGTGACGACGACGCCGTCGAAGCCGAGCTCGCCGCGGAGGAGTCCGGTGAGGATCGGCGCGGAGAGCGTGGCCGGGTCGCCGGAGGGGTCGAGGGCCGGTACGACGATGTGGGCGGTCATGATGGTGTCGACGCCGGCGGCGATGGCCGCCCGGAAGGGCGGCGCGTCGAGGCGCGACCACTCCGCGCGCGTGTGGTTGATGACCGGCAGCCCGGTGTGGCTGTCGGTGTCGGTGTCGCCGTGCCCCGGGAAGTGCTTGGCCGCCGCGGAGGTGCCGGCGCCCTGCTGGAAGCCGACCACCTGGGCGGCCGTCATCGCCGCCGCGAGCGCCGGCTCGCTGCCGAACGACCGCACGCCGATCACCGGGTTGGCCGGGTTGACGTTGACGTCGGCGACCGGCGCCCAGTCCTGGTTGACGCCGACCGCGCGCAGCTCGCGCCCGGTGACCTCGGCGGCCCGGTAGGCGTCGGGCAGGCTCCGCCCCGCGCCGAGCGCCATCGCGCCGGGGAAGAGCGTCGCCGGCGGCGGCATCCGCACGACGACGCCCTGCTCCTGGTCGGTGGAGATGAGCAGTGGCGTGCCGGCCGCCGCCTGGAGCCCGTTGGAGAGCGTGGCGATCTGCGCGGGCGCGCCGAGGTTGTGCGACCAGGTGAAGTAGACGACGCCGCCGAGGTGGTACTTCGCGACGACCTCGGCCGGCGTGTCGACCCCGTACGCCGCGCGGTTGAGCGCCGCGTCGGCGGGATCGGGCGCGGTGGCGTGGGCGCCGTAGGCGTACGTGGCGAAGAGCTGGCCGACCTTCTGCTCCAGGGTCATCCGCGCGAGCAGGCGCCCCACCGGGTCACGGCCGGCGCTCGCGGGCGCCGGCGGGGCCACCAGGGCGCCGAGCAGCAGCGCGACGACGATCGCGCGAATACGTCGCATCCTGGCAACGTAGTCCCATCCCTCGATGCATGGCAAGAACTTCCCTGGTACTTGAAGTAGACGAAAATTAGTTCCATGCTGGGTCGCATGTGGAGGAGAGCGCTGGTACTCGTGCCCGTCACCGCCCTGGCGATCGGCGCCGCCGACCCGGCCGCCGCCGCGCCCCCGGCGCCCGGTGCCCCGCCGTCCGTGACCCCGGCGGACATCCGGTTCGCCCGCGACACGCTCCGCCCGGGGCCGCCCGAGCGGGCCGGTCTCTCCCCCGAGCCGATCGCGCGCATGGTCACCGACGCGGCCGCCTACCTGGTGCCGACGCCCGACCATCCGACCTGGCCCACGTACGCCGGCGCGGTCGTGCTCGCCGCCAAGGACGGCGTGATCGTGCGGCACGCGGCGGTCGGCGACGCGGTGCGCTACCGCGCGGTCGGCGCGCCGCCGGAGCGGCCCGGCGAGGAGTTGCCGCCGGACGAGCGGATCCCGATGCGCGAGGACACCATCTTCGACCTCGCCTCGATCTCCAAGCTCTTCACCACCGTCGTGGTCATGCGCCAGGTCGAGGCGGGGCGGGTCGAGTTGGACGCGCCGGTCGCCCGGTACCTGCCCGAGTTCGCGGCCGGCGGCAAGGCCGACGTGACCGTGCGCATGCTGCTGACCCACACCTCGGGACTGCCCGCGTTCCTTCCACTGTGGAGCGCTCACCCCACGCCGGAGGCCCGGCTCGCCGCCGCGCTCGCCGCGCCGCTCGCCACCGGCGCCACGCCCGGCGGCCAGTACGTCTACTCCGACCTCGGCCTCATCGCCCTCGGCGCGCTCGTGCACCGGCTCACCGGCCAGCCGCTCGACGCGCTCGTCCGCGACCAGGTCACCGGCCCGCTCGGCATGCGCGACACCGGCTACAACCCGCCGGCGGAGAAGCGCGGCCGGATCGCGGCGACCGAGTTCCAGCCCTACGCCGGGCGCGGCATGGTCTGGGGCGAGGTGCACGACGAGAACGCCTGGGCGCTCGGCGGCGTCGCGGGCCACGCGGGTCTCTTCTCCACCGCCGCCGACCTGGCGATCTTCTGCCAGATGCTGCTCAACGGCGGGCAGTACCGGGGCAGGCGCGTCCTGCGCGAGGCCACCGTGCGGGAGATGCTGGTCAACCAGAACGCCGCGCTAGAGAGCGCCTACCCGGAGAGCGACCGCGGCCTCGGCCTGGAGCTAGACAAGCACTGGTACATGGGGCCGCTCGCCTCGCCGGTCACCTTCGGGCACACCGGCTTCACCGGCACCTCGATCGTGGTCGACCCGCTCTCCCACTCGTTCGTGATCCTGCTCAGCAACCGCGTGCACCCCGACCGCGCCTGGGGCGGCAACAACCCCGCCCGCCGCGCCGTGGTCCGCGACTTCGGCGAGGCGATGCCCGTGCCCCCGCCGTCGCGCGCCGCCTGGCGCGCCACACCTCCGGACGCGGCCACCGCCACCCTCACCGCGCCGCTGCGCGCGCCGGCCTCCGCCGGGCGACTCTCCTTCACGCTCTGGTACGACACCGAACCTCGCTACGACACCGTCCACGTTGAATCCACGGTGGACGGTGTCGCGTGGTCCCCGCTCCCCCTGACCCTCCGCCGCGGCGGCCACTCCTGGTCGGCACCGGGCACGGTCACCGGCTACGGCGCCCGCGCCTGGTGGCACGTCACCGCCCGCCTGCCCGAGGGCACGACCGCGGTCCGCTGGGCGTACCGGACCGACGGCTCCGCCCAGGGCCGAGGCGTGTACGTCGACCGCATCCACGCCACCGGCCGCGGCGGCCTCCTCTTCGCCGGCGAGGGCCGGGACGCACCCCGCCTGATCGCCGACCGCTGGGCCGAGGTCTGAGACGGCACCACCGTCGGACGGCTTTGTCTTGTTAGATCCCGGTCCGGCTTTGCGGGGCAGTGAGCGTGTTCTGGTAGCGCTCGATCAGTTCCTGGCATCCGTAGGCCCAGGCACGCTCTCCGACCACCCGTTCGCGATCGACCCCGTCTTCGTCGGCTGCGAGGCGGCCGAGGCATACCTGCCAGCCGGCCGCGTACAAGGTTGCCCGAGTGTGCTCGTCGAGCGTCTGGCGCAGTTCGAGGGTGGCTCCGCCCTCGGTCCGGGTGATCGTCCAGTCCAGGATTTCGCGACCCCAGCGGTGCACGAGTTTCCGGGGCGCGTCCGCGATGAGGACTTCGGCATCGAGCGGGTCGTCGTCGGGATGCTCCCGGCAGGTCGCAGGCCCCGGCTCGTTGAGCGTGCGGTCGGGGACGACGGGTGACCAGCGCGCGAGGCGCTCCGGTTCGGTGATCATCCGCCACAGCCTCTCGGGCGGATGGGGAAATCGGCGGCGCATGACGAGCGTCCAGTCCGGCTCGTCGTGCAGGAGCAGCACCTCGATGGGCGAGTGGATCTGCGCGGCGATGACCTCGTCGCGTGGGTTGTCCGTCATGGCCGCTGACCCTCGTCGTCCAGTGCCTGGGCCAGTCGATCGAAGCTCGCGGCCCACCGATCCACGAAGGGCTGGACCCATGCGATCACATCCGGGAGAGGCTGCTCGGTCAGCCGGTACACCCGGCGCTTGCCTACGACTTGCGCCTCGACCACGCCGGCCTCGCGCAGAACCCGTAAGTGCTTGGACACCAGGGACTGCGATATGCCCAGACCGCGCACGAGCGCCCCCACGTCATGCTCCCCCACGCGGAGCCGATCCACGATCGACCGCCGGGTCGGCTCGGCGATCACGGTGAAGCCGTCCATCCATCAAGTATGACTCATAATTCATATGAACGGCAAGTCATGCTATCGTTCCGGCATGCGACCCACAGCCACCGTCGTCTCCCTGCCGGTCAACGATCTGGATCGTTCGCTGCGCTTCTACCGCGACGGACTCGGCCTGTCCACGCCCGGCATCGACGAATACATGATCGCCTTCGAGCTGCCGAACCTGTCGCTCTTCCTGATCGAGAGCAGTCAGTATCAGACCTACCTCGACCGCGCCGGCGTCGCCCGTTCCACGGCAACCGCAGGCGCCTGCATCCTCTCGTGCGCGATCGCCACGAAAACCGAGGTCGATGAGATCATCTCGCGCGCGGGCGAAGCCGGGGGGACAGCGCGAGCCGCGATCGAGGACGACGGCTCATACACCGGATACATCCGCGACCCTGATGGGCATGTCTGGGAGTTGGTTTGCAACGACCGCACCGCACGGGCCGCGGCGCGAAGCCCGGTGACGAAGGGGAGGCGCCACACATAGCGCTTGGACCACGTGAAGCGCGCCCTCGCGAAGATCGGCGCCCGCGACCGGTGTCCTCGTGTATCGAGCAGGGCTGATGCCACCCGGCGCGGGGTGAGACGATGTCCGATGTGGATACGACCCGGTGGCGGCGGAGGCTGATCGCCGCCCTGACACTCCCCCTGCTGGCCGCCTGCACCGCCAGCCCCGAGCCCGCCAGTGGGCTGGTCACGCTCGACCTCGACGACCGGCCGTTCCAGCTGCACGTCCCGGAGGCGTACGACGCGGGCACCAGGGCACCGCTGGTGGTGCTGCTGCACGGCTACACGTCGCACGCCGAGGAGGCGGCCGACTACTTCGGCCTCACCGCCGAGGCCGACCGCCGCGGCTTCCTCGTCGCCATGCCCGAGGGCACCGAAAACCGCGAGGGGCACCAGTTCTGGAACGCGACGCCGGCCTGCTGCGACTTCCACGGCTCCGGGGTCGACGACTCGGGCTACCTGAGCCGGCTGATCGACCGGGTCGCCTCCGCGTACGCGGTCGACCCCGCGCGCGTCTACTTCGTCGGCCACTCCAACGGCGGCTTCATGGCGCTCCGCATGGCCTGCGACCACGCCGGCAAGGTCACCGCGGTCGTCTCGCTGGCCGGCGCGGCGACCGACCACGCGGCCGGCTGCGCGCCGTCCCGGCCGGTGAGCGTGCTCCAGATCCACGGCACCGCCGACCGGACGATCCTCTTCGACGGACACGCCGGCCGCTACCCGTCCGCCCCCGACACGGTCGCCCTCTGGCGCCGCCTCGACGGCTGCGCCGACCAGCCGGACACGTCCGCGGCACCGCTCGACCTCGACTCCGGGCTGGCCGGCGCGGAGACCACGGTCCTGGGCTACCAGGCCGGCTGCGGCGCGGGGAGCCGGGTCGAGCTGTGGACGATCGAGGAGGGCGGCCACATCCCGGCGCCGACCGGCGCCTTCCCCACCGCGGTCGCCGACTTCCTGCTCGCCCGCGTCGCCCCGGCGAGGTGACCGAGGTGAGATGGCGGCCGGTCCCCGCTGATCGGGGCCCGGCCCCGTAGCCTGGTCGGGTGTTGTTGATGTCACGCCCGGCCCGGTGGCCGCTCACGATCGTCCTGGCGGTGCTGGCCGGTGTTCTCGCCGCGCCGGTGGCGGCCCACGCGGACCGCCCGATGCGCCTGGACGAGCAGATCACCGACGAGGTGCGCGCGCTGGACGGGCGCCGGGGCGAGGTGACGTCCGCGCTCGACCGGCTGCGCACGGAGAGCCGGCTCCAGCTCTTCGTGGTCTACGTCCACTCGTTCGACGGCACGCCCGCGCAGGATTGGGCCGACGAGACGGCGACCCGCAGCGACCTGGGCAACCGCGACGCGATCCTGGCGGTGGCGACCGGCGACCGGGCGTACGCGTACGCCTTCGACCCCGCCTTCCCGCTCACCGACGCCCAGCTCGACGACGTCGCCGCGGTCGCGATCGAGCCGGCACTGTCCGCCAACGACTGGGCCGGCGCCGCGGTCGCCGCCGCCAACGGCTACCGCGCGGTCCTCGCCGGGCAGCCGGTGCCCACGCCCGAGATCAAGCCGGGCGAGGACAACCCCAGCGGCGGCGGCGGAAACGCCGGCTGGCTGGTCGGCGGGGCGGTATGCCTCGCGGTCGTCGTGGCCGCCATCGCCCTGGTGGTGTGGCTGTGGCGGCGTCGCCGGGCCGCGCCGCCCGCCGTGCCGGCCGGGCCGAGCACCGCCGAGCTGACCGACCGGGCCAACGCGCTGCTGGTCGAGCTCGACAACGACCTGCGCGCCAGCGAGCAGGAGCTGGCCCTGGCCACCGGCCGGTACGGCGCCGAGGCGACCGCCACGTACACGGCGGCGCTGGAGACCGCGCGCCAGGACGTCGCCGAGGCGTTCCGGCTGCGGATGACGCTCGACGAGACGCCGGGGCCGGACGAGGCGACCCGCCGGGGCACGCTGGAGGAGATCATCCGGCGCTGCGAGGCGGCGGACAGCGCGCTGGACGCGGAGTCCGAGGCGTTCGACGCGCTGCGCGGCATCGAGGCGCGGGTCGAGGCGGAGGTGGCCGAGCTGGCCGGGCAGCGGGACGCGATCGAGGCGCGGATCCCGCCGGCGGTCGCGGCGCTCGACGCGGTGCGCGCGGTGTACGTGGGGCCGGTCGCCACCGGCGTCGCCACCAACGTCGACCAGGCGCGGGAGCGGCTCGCGTTCGCCGGCGTGGAGGCGGAGGAGGCGGCCGAGGCGGTGGCCGCCGGCGAGCGCCCGCGGGCCGCGCTGGCCGTACGCGCGGCGGAGGAGGCGCTCGGCCAGGCCGAGACGCTGCTCGACGCGATCGAGCGGGCTCGCACCGACCTCGACGCCGCCCGGGCCGCGATCGGCGCGCTGGTGTCCGAGGTGGAGTCCGACCTCGCCACCGCGCGGGCCGCGCAGGCCGACCGCGGTGGGCAGGCGGCCGCGGCGCCGCTGGCCGCCGCGATCACACAGGCGGAGCAGACCCTCACCGAGGTACGGGCGGCGGCCGCCGGCCCGACCATGGACCCGCTCTCGGCCGTACCCCGGCTGGAGGAGGCGGACGCGGCGCTGGACCGGGCGATCGCGGAGTACCGCGACGCGGGTGAGCGGGCCGCGCGGGCCCGGGCGATGCTCGACCACGCGTTGATGTCGGCGCGGGCCGAGGTATCGGCGGCCGGCGACTTCATCGCGACCCGGCGCGGCGCGGTCTCCAGCGAGCCGCGGGCCTGGCTGGCGCAGGCCCAGCAGCACCTGGCCCGGGCCGAGGCGATGGCCGCGGCCGACCCGGCGAACGCGCTGGCCGAGGCGCAGCGGGCCGGCCAGCTCGCCGCGCAGGCCGGACGCGCGGCACAGTCCAACGTGGACCACTGGGCGCCGCCCGGCGGTGGCGGTGCCGACCTGCTGATGGGCGTGCTGCTCGGCGGCATCCTCTCCGGCGGCGGTGTCGGCCGCCCGCGTGCCGGCCGCGGTGGTGGCGGCTTCCGCGGCGGCGGCTTCGGGGGCAGCCGCAGCCGGGCCCGGCGCACCGGCGGCGGCCGCTTCTGAGCCGCCGCCGCGTGCGGATGACCTCCGCCTCCTGATCCGCCGCGCGGGCCACGCGCGGATGGCCGCCGGCCCGCCACGCCTGGGATACGGGTCAGCGCAGGCGCAGCGAGCCGATGAAGCCGTCGGTGGCGGCCATCTTCAGCAGGCGACTCTGCGCGGTGGTGACGTCGGCCGCGCGCACGTGCCGCAGCAGCGCGTTGGGGCCCGGCTCGATGGCGCGGGTGACGATGACCGCCGGCGAGATCTCCCGCACCACGTCGAGCGCGGGCGGGCTGGAGACCGGCCGCAGGCGCAGGCCGGCCAGCTCGGGCGGGATGACGGTGGGCATCGAGTGCCACACGGCCGCGTCGACCTCGCCGGCGAGCACGGCCGCGGGCGCGACGACGAACGGGCACTCGACGTACTCGACCGGCGCGCCGGCGAACTCGGCCTCGCTGAGCTTCTGGTGGTCGTACGAGGAGTGGTCGATGCCGACCCGCAGCGGCTGCCGGGGCGGGCGGGAGGCGTGCTCGACCACGACGAGCGAGCCGCTGGAGTAGAACGTGGACGGTCCGAGGTGGACGCCGGTCAGTCCGGGGAAGCTCTCCCGGTGCTGGGCCAGCGCGCCGGCCGAGGTGACGGTGGCGTGCGCCCGCTCGTGGTAGACCTCCTCCAGCCGGTTGTGCGCGCCGGGGCGGTAGTCGACCACGACCGAGACGCCGAGGTCGCGCAGCGTGCCCTGGACGACGTCGAGGATCGCCTGCTGCTCCAGCGGCCCGGAGGCCGGCATGACGAGGCGGAAGTTGCCCAGCTCGGCCGCGTTCCACAGCTTGCCGACGTCACGGTCGGACACGACCGTGCCCTGGTGGCCCCGGGCGGTGAGGGTCACCGCTCCCCCGGTCTCCAGCGTGCGCAGCGCCTTGACGACCGTGCCGGTGCCCGAGCCGGTGGCGGTCTGGAACTCCTGGACGGTCGGGATGCGCTGCCCCACCTCGCGCGTGAGCAGCACGCGGGCGACGTGCGCGCGCACGTCCGGCTTGGTGAAGCCCGCCTCCTTGGCGCTCCGGACGCTCATGCCCGTCCTCGCTTCGCCGCGGGCGGGCAGGAGGCTCCAGGCGCCCCGCGCCAGATGATTCGCTCGCTCATACCGCCGGGGGCTCCGGGTCGCGGGGCTGGGCCAGGCCGAAACCGAGCTTGCCCGGGTTGAGCAGGTGGGCCGGGTCGAGGCCGGCCTTGATGCGCTCGAGCACCGGGTAGCCGCTGCCGAGTGACTGCCGCACCCACGGCTGCCGGGCCAGCCCGCCGCCGTGGTGGTGGGAGACCTCGCCCTCGTGGGCCACCACGACCTTCATCGCCCGGTCCCAGATCTCCTCCAGCCGGGCCAGCGCGGTCTTGTCGTCGTCGGCCCGGCCGAGCAGGATCACGTAGAGCGAGGAGCCCTGCTCGTACACGTGTGAGAAGTGGCCGAGCACCTCGTCGGCGAGCGGGGCGAGCTGGTCCTTGAGGTCGCGGTACATCGGGCCGATGCGGCTCCAGAAGTGGGCCACCTCGATCGTCTCGGCGTAGCCGCCGGTCTCCGCCAGCCGCCGCTCGATCGTGGAGAAGTCGTAGCGCCGGCCGAGCCAGGCGGTCACCGGTGGCGCCCCCATGCTCGTCCCTCCCAGCGCCTCGACGATGGCGGTCGCGGCGGTGTGCTCGGCGGTCGCGACGCCGGGCAGGCCCTCGTGCCCCAGGAATAGTACCGGCGACGGGACCTCCCGGCCGGGCACGGCGTGCGCGGCCTCGTCACGGTCGTAGAACCGCACCAGGAACGGACGCAGGCCGGCCTGGGTGATCTGGCGCATCGCGTCGAGCCCGGCGTCCACAGTGGGGACGGCGAACGCCTCGACGATCCGGTGCGGCGCCTCCGCGTACACCTTGAGCGTGACCTCGGTGACGACGCCGAGTGTCCCCTCGGAGCCGATGAAGATCTCCTTCAGGTCGGGCCCCATCGCCGCCCGGGGCCGCTGGCCCACCTCGGCGACCGTGCCGTCGGCGAGCACCACCTGGTAGCCGACGACGAGATCCTCGATGCCGCCGTACCGGGAGGAGAACTGGCCGGTGGCGCGCGTGGCGACCCAGCCGCCCACTGTGGAGCGGCCGAGCGACTGCGGCGAGTGGTTGAGCGTGAGCCCTCGCTCGGCGAGCCACGCCTCCAGGTCGCTGCCGCGCGTGCCGGCGGCGACCCGTACGGTCCGGTCGACCTCGTCCAGCCGCGGCTCGAAGACGTGGCCGGAGAGGTCGAGCACGACCCCGCCGCTGACCGGCAGCGGCTGCCCGGTGACCGAGGAGCCGAGGCCCCAGGCCGTCACCGGTACGCCCGCCTCGGTGGCGATCCGCAGCGTGGTGACCACGTCGGCGACGCCTCTGGCCCGCACCACGACCTCGGGCCGGTACGGGTGACGCCCGAGCCGCGCCCAGAGCGTCGCGACCGGCCACGTGTCGTGGCTGCGCGCGTCGAGGTCGGACTCCGACGTGGAAACGGCGGCTTCGCCGAGCGCGGCGCGCAGGCGGTCGGCCACAGCAGGCATGACGTGCTCCCCTCACACTGTCTCACCTCACTCAATCTTCAAAAAACTGAGTTGTCAAGTTGTGCTCCGGCCGAAACCTTGCTGGACTCCCACCCTTGACATCGCCGAAACAACGCTCCTAGTCTCGGTTCAGTAGACAGATTTCTGAATTTTGAGTTTCCAACCCGGCCCGGCTCCGGAACGAGAAGGTGGAAGCGGTGACAACACTGCTCGAGGCACGCGGGGTGACGAAGCGGTTCGGCGCGGTCGAGGCGCTGCGCGGCGCGAGCTTCGCCGTGGGTGAGGGCGAGGTCGTCGCGCTGATGGGCGACAACGGCGCCGGCAAGAGCACGCTGATCAAGACGATCTGCGGGGTGCACGCCCCGGACGAGGGCGAGATCCGGTTCGCCGGCCGCTCGATCGCCGGCATGCCGCCGAGCGCCATCCACAGCCTCGGCATCGAGACCGTCTACCAGGACCTGGCGCTCGCGCCCGACCTGGACACGGCGGCCAACCTCTTCCTCGGCCGGGAGCTGCTCGCGCCGGGCCTGCTGGGGCGCCTGGGCGTGCTGGCGAAGAAGCGGATGGCGGCCCGCGCCACGCAGGTGCTCACCGACCTGAACGTCGCGATCAAGGACCCGGCCGCGCCGGTGGCCACGCTCTCCGGCGGGCAGCAGCAGAGCGTTGCCGTCGCGCGGGCGGTCACCTGGGCCGACCGGCTCGTGATCATGGACGAGCCGACCGCGGCGCTCGGCGTACCGCAGACCCGCGCGGTGCTCGACCTCATCCGCCGGGTCCGCGACTCCGGGCGGTCGGTCGTGCTGATCAGCCACAGCCTGCCCGACGTGCTGGCGGTCGCCGACCGGATCGAGGTGCTCCGGCTCGGCCGCCGGGTCGCCCGCCTGGTCACCAAGGAGACCGACGAGGCGCAGATCGTCGGCGCGATGACCGGCGCCTGGACCCAGGAGGATGCCGCATGAGTTGCCCTGTGTCAAGCCGTAGCTTGTTGATCTTGGTTGAGGAGGCGTT
>NZ_JBHLUH010000104.1:0-55084 GCF_042433955.1 Phytohabitans kaempferiae
GAAACCAAGCCACAGACCGGAAATCATCACCAGTCACCCAGAAGTGACAAAGCACTAAAGGGTGTATGTCCCTGACATAGTCCCTTTGCGAAGCGACCAGGCCCGGCAGCAGCGTGGCAACAGGGGCCGGTGTGGGCACGAGCGAGCCCGCTGAGCGAGATGGTTCGTCCGTGGCGACCAATTGCCCTCCGAACCGAAGGTGAACTTTTCGCCACGCACGACCTGGATCTTGATGACCGCCAGCGTCCCCGCCCTCGCGGACAAGCGGATACGCCTTCGACCGACCAGGCCCAGCCCTGCGTGCCCGGCCCGCAGCCCAAGCGCGCGCCGCAGGCACGACGAGAATTCGCGTCGCGAAGCGACACCAACCCCGACCGCGAAAGCTCTCTTGAGGTCACCAACGTGCCCCGGATCCGGGAACGCGCCGCCTGCGCGCGGCGTCCGGTTTGCGACGCGGCGCGTGGCGTGAGCCGCGTGTCGGGCCGCGTTCGCGGAATGGTTGGCGGGCCGGCGTCGTTGTACAGGCGGCCCACGGAGCAGCCTCGCGGAGGCGCGTGTCGGGCCGGGTCCGCGGAATGATGGGCGGGCCCGCGTCGTTGACAATGGCGGCCCGGAGAGCAGCCCACGCGGGGCGTGTGTGACGGGCCCCGTGTGCGGAATGACGGGCCGGGCCCGGTCGTTGGATGTCCCGGCAGACCGCACCAGCCCGCCAATGGCGGTGGGCGTCTGTATCCCCTTTCTCGTAGCGCCTCAATGGTGCTCGCATGCGCGTCTCCGGTTCGGCGGGGTCGCGCGCGTCCCCCTGGAATGGAGCTATTGAGCATGAACACGTTGCTGCGCAAGACGATTACGGCCGTCGCCGGTTTCACCTTCGCCGGTGGCGCACTGATCGGCCCGGCGTCCGCGGCGATGGCCTCGCCCGCGCCCGCCCCGGAATCTGTCACCGTCGCCCAGGTGGTGGCCGACAAGCCGGGTATGGACAAGCTGATCCCGCACGGTGTGCAGGGTAAGCAGTCGGCCATCAAGATGACCGACGAGCAGGTCGCGAACACGAAGGCGATTATCGCGGCGACGAAGAAGGCCGGTATGGACGAGCGTGCCGCGGTGGTGGCGATCGCCACGTCGCTGCAGGAGTCCAAGTTGGAGAACCTGGGTCACCTGGGTGACGCCAACGACCATGACTCGCAGGGCCTGTTCCAGCAGCGTCCGTCGTCGGGTTGGGGTTCGGTGGAGCAGATCACCGATCCGGAGTATTCGACGACCGCGTTCCTGTCGGCACTGAAGCGGGTTGACGGTTGGCATGACATGCCGCTGACCGAGGCCGCGCAGGCGGTGCAGGTGTCGGCGTACCCGTTCCACTACGCGCAGTGGGAGACGCACGCCGCGAATCTCGTGGCTGACCACTGGAACAGCTGACGCCGGTAACCACCGAATCCGGTGACAACCGAATAAGGCAGCCGCTGGCCGGGTCCCCGCCCCACCCCCCGAGGGACCCGGCCAGCGGTGTCCGCGCTCACGCCCGCAGCAGCGGGGGGTGCAGGACCTCGGCGTCGCCCCGGCGGTACAGCTCGGCGGGGCGACCCACGCGTTGCGTGCGCTGCCCGGTGGAGACGACGAAGCCGGCGGTGGTGGTGGCCTTGCGGTGGAAGTTGCGGGCGTCGAGCGTGGTGCCCCACACCGCCTCGTAGACCCCGCGCAGCTCGGCGATGGTGAACTCGGCCGGGCAGAAGGCGGTCGCCAGCGGCGTGTACTCCAGCTTCGCCCGGGCCCGCTCGACGCCGTCGCGCAGGATCCGTCCGTGGTCGAAGGCGAGCGGCCCGGCGATGGCGGCGAGGCGGTGCCACGAGGCGCCGGCCGCGTCCGAGCCGGCGACCGGCGCCGGGAGGTCGGGGAGCAGCGCGAGGTGAGCCACGCTCACGACCCGTCCGCGCGGGTCGCGGCCCGGCTCGCCGTACGTCCGGAGCTGCTCCAGGTGGCCGGGGGCGGCGGCCAGCCCGGTCTCCTCGCGCAGCTCCCGCCCGGCGGCGGCGAGCAGGTCTTCGTCCTCGTGCACGAAGCCGCCGGGTAACGCCCAGCGCCCCTGGTAGGGCGGGATGCCGCGTTCCACCAACAGCACGCACAGCTCGCCCTGCCGGATGGTCAGCACCACGAGGTCGACCGTGACGGAGATCTGGCCCACGGAGTTATCACCACCTTGACGATAAGTGCCCTCGACGGTTATCGTCATTGCGACGATAACAGAGGGAGGGGTCGGGATGGCCGACATCACGAGGAGACTGTTCCTGCGCCACCTGCGCGGGGCGCCGACGGCCTACGTCCGCCACGTCGTGCGCGGGCGGGTGCGGCACGAGGGCATCGGCACCTCGTTCTGGTACCGGCCGCTCAACGCGGTGCTCTCCGAGGTGCCGGTGGACGACCGCGAGCTGCCGCTGCTGTTCCACGCCCGCACCGCCGACTTCTCCGACGTGACGGTGCAGGCCACGGTGACCTACCGGATGAGCGACCCGGCGGTGGCCGCCACGCGCCTCGACTTCTCGATCGACCCGCTGCGCGGCGGCTGGCGCGGCCAGCCGCTCGACCAGGTGGCCACGCTCCTCGCCGAGCTGGCCCAGCAGCCCGCGCTCGACCTGCTCGCGCGCGTGCCGCTCACCGAGGCGCTGGCCGGCATCGCGACCATCCGCGAGGCGGTGACGACCGCCCTCGCCGGCGAGCCCCGGCTCACCGAGATCGGGGCGAGCGTGGTCTCGTCCCGGGTCGTCGCGATCCGCCCCGAGCCCGACGTGGAGCGGGCGTTGCAGACCCCGACCCGGGAGGCGGTGCAGCAGGAGGCCGACCGCGCGACGTACGCGCGCCGGGCGGTCGCGGTCGAGCAGGAGCGGGCCATCGCCGAAAACGAGCTGCAAAACAAGATCGAGCTGGCCCGCCGCGAGCAGCAGCTCGTCGAGCAGCGCGGTGCCAACGACCGCCGCACGGCCGAGCTGGACTCCGCGGCGAAGCTGGTGACCAGCCAGGGCCAGACCGACCGGGCACGGCTCGCCGCCGAGTCCGAGCGGGTGCGCGAGCAGGCCCGGGCCGACGGTGTCCGCGCGGTCGGGCTCGCCTCGGCGGAGGCGGAGGCGGCGCGGCTGGCGGCATACCGCGACATGCCCGAGTCGGTGCTCTACGCGCTCGCGCTGGAGAAGCTCGCCGGCCAGCTCCCGCAGATCGGTGAGCTGACGATCACCCCCGACGTGGTGACCAAGCTCGTCGGCCGCCTCGCCCAGCAAAACGGGCACCAGGACGGCGAGCGATGAGTTTGCCGCCCCGGCTGGTGACGGTGACCCGTCGCAGCGAGCTGGACGAGTTGCTGGCCCGGCACGGCACGCTCGGCGCGGCCGGCTACTTCCTGCGCCAGCGCGGCCGCGACCTCGCCGAGGTGCGGCGGCGGCACGAGGCCCTGGCGGCCGCGCTCACCGCCGTGGGCGCGGCCGTGCCGGCCGACTGGCGGCGCGGCCACGTCGACCGCGACGACCTGCCGCGCTTCCTCTTCGGGCCGGAGGACGTCGTGCTGGCGGTGGGGCAGGACGGGCTGGTCGCCAACGTCGCCAAGTACCTCGACGGCCAGCCGGTCATCGGCGTCAACCCGGAGCCGGAGCGCAATCCGGGCGTGCTCGTGCAGCACGCCCCCACCGGCGTCGCCGCGCTGTTCCGCCGCCCGCTGCCGGTCGAGGAGCGGGCGATGGTGGTCGCCGAGCTGGACGACGGCCAGCGGCTGCACGGGCTCAACGAGGTCTACATCGGACATCCGAGCCACCAGTCGGCGCGCTACGTGCTGGGCAGGGCGGAGGGTGCCCGGGAGCGGCAGTCCTCCTCCGGCATCGTCGTCGGCACGGGCACCGGCGCCACCGGCTGGTGCGCCTCGATCGCCCGCTCGCTGCCGCGGGCGCCCGCGCTGCCCGCGCCCACCGAGCCGGCGCTGTGCTGGTTCATCCGCGAGGCGTGGCCCTCGCCCGCGACCGGCACCTCGCTCACCGAGGGCCGCCTGGCGCCGGGGGAGTGGCTGGAGCTGACCAGCGAGTCGGAGCGGCTGGTCGCCTTCGCCGACGGGCTCGAGGACGACCATCTGGAGCTGGGCTGGGGTCAGCGCCTGCGGGTCCGCCTGGCTGAGCGCTCACTCCGCATCGTGCCGCGCCGCTGACCCGCCGCGCCGGCCGTCAGACCAGTGCCACGACGAGCAGCGCGATCCCGACCGGGATGTCGATCACCGCGCAGAACTCCGACCAGGTGCGGTGCACGACCTTGGCCACCTTGAAGTGGTACGCGTCCCACACGCCGTGCGCGAGGAAGCCCACGCCGGCAAGCGCGGTGCCCAGCCGGGGCGCGACCGCCGCGCAGACCAGCGTGACCGCCGCGAAGAGCACCATGCCTCCGGTCTGCACGGAGAACGTGTCACCGTCGCGGAACCGGCGCAGCACCACCGCCACGAGCCACAGCAGCACCACCACGACCACGATGCCGACGAACGGGTCGGCCCCCGGCACGTCCAAGATGTGGAGCACGTGCAGCCCCGCCATCACGGTGCTCATCACCGCGAACGCCAACCAGGCGGTCCACGGCCGGCCGAGCACGTACGCGAGCATGTAGATCCCGGCCATCACGGTGACGCTTGGGCCGAAGAACAGCGCCTCCTTGTCGACCAGCGCCATCAGCCCGATCGCCCCCGCCACGGTGACGAGCGCCAGTCCGGTGGGCCAGCGGTCGGTCAGCCTGGCCCGGCGCGGGGCGATCACGTCCGTCATGGTCATGATCTAAGCAGAGGGCTGCTTCACCTCGGCTTCATCGATGGCCGTCGCCGCCGTCCGACCAGGCCCCGGGCCGTGGCTGAGAAGCCGCTTTGAAGGCGTGAACCGCCGGCGTGTGTCGACGACATCGCGCAGACCTGCCGGGAGCTGGCCGTACTCGCCAAGGGGCGGCTCGTCTTCCGCGGCACGGTAGACGACCTGACCCGCCGCGCCGACCGTCGAGTGTGGTCGGTCAGAGCTGTTCGCGAACGGCCCGGGCCGTGCGTGGCGAAAGTTGACCCTGGAGGGTCAATCAGTCGCCACGGACGCGGAGCGTGGACGCGGAGCGTGGGGACGCGGAGGGTGAGGCTGCGGGAGCGGCGGTCTGGAGCGCGACGGGCATCGCGGTAGCTCGGATCTGTCTCCTGGCCCTATGGGCGGTGGCGGGCGGTCAGCGGGCCGGCCAGGGGATCAGGCCGCGGGCGATGAGTTCGACGGTGGCGAGCACGGCGGTCGCCTCGACCGCGAGGAGCCCGACGAGCACCAGCAGTTGGGCGGCGCCCGCCTCGACCGGTGAGGCGCCGCCGAGCAGCACGCCGACGAACGCGCCGGGCAGCGTGACCAGCCCGACCGTGCGGGTCTGGTCGAGGGCGGGCACCAGCGCGTCGGCCACGGTCGGGCGGCACACCAGCAGCGCGGCGTCGCGGTCGAGGAAGCCGAGCGCCATCGCCGCCTCCACCTCGCCGAACCGGGTCCGTAGCGTGTCCATCGCGCGGCGACCGGCCAGCGACGTGGCGGTCATCGCGCCGCCGATGAGGATGCCGGCGATCGGTACGACCGCGATCGGCGTCCGCGGCACGACTCCCGACGCCAGCAGCAGCCCGACGACCGGGAGCGCGCCGGCCGCGATGGCCGCACCGGTGAGCAGGGCCTGGCGCCCTTGCCCTATGCGCCGCGCCGACGTCATCGCGGCGATGGAGAGCATGACCGCGATGAACGCGGTGGTCAGCCCCCACGACCGCAGCACCACCACGATCACGGCGGAGACCGCGGCGAGCTGCACCACCGCGCGCAGGCTCGCCGTGAGCACCTGGCGTCCCAGCCCGATGCGCCCCACGGTCACCAGCGCGGTCGCCGTCGCCGCGAGGAGGACGAGGATGGCGGCGTACCCGAAGCTCGGCTTGATGGTGGCTGCTTCCACCATGCGGTTGTACCCGATGGGGAGCCGGTCAGCCCGCTGCGCGCGTTGTGGCGAGCGCCTCGTCCAGGATGCTCAGACCGAGGTCCAGCTCGTCGTCGCTCATGGTGAGCGGTGGTGCGATGCGCAGCACGCTGCTGACCGCGCTCAGCTGCACGATGTTGAGGTGCAGCCCGAGGTCGAAGCAGGCCCGGGTGACCGCCGCGCCGAGCGCGTTGGCCGGGGCGCGGGTCTGGCGGTCGGTGACCAGCTCGATGCCCTGGAGCAGGCCGCGCCCGCGTACGTCGCCGACCGCCTCGTGCCGCCCGCGCAGGTCGAGTAGCCCGGCGCGGAGCCGGTCACCGAGCCGCCGGGCGGCCGCGTCGAGCGCCTCGCGGCGCAGCGTCTCCAGCACCGCCAGGCCGACCGCGGCCGGGAGCGGGTCGGAGGTGTGCGTGGTGGCGAAGTAGAAGCCGCGCTCGTGGCAGCGTTCCTCGATCTCGGGGGAGGTGACCACGGCGGAGAGCGGGAGGCCGGCGCCGAGCGTCTTGGAGAGCGTGATGATGTCCGGGGTGACTCCGTCGCGCTGGAACGCGTACCAGTCGCCGGTGCGGCACAGCCCGGTCTGCGCCTCGTCCAGGATCAGCAGCATCCCCCGCTCGTGGCATTTCGCCTTGAGCGCGGCCAGGTAGCCGGGCGGCAGCTCGATGATGCCACCGGTGCTGAGGATCGGCTCGACGATGCAGGCCGCGAGGCTCCCCACCGACTGCGCGTCCACCATCGCGAACGCCTGGTCGAGCTGGGCCCGCCAGTCAAGCCGCCCGTCCCGCATCACCGTCGGGCGGTAGGCGTCCGGCGCGGGGATGACGATGTTGCCGGGGATGACCGGGCCGTACCCGCGGCGCGGCACGCTGTACGAGGCGGCGGCCGAGGCGTGCGTGACACCGTGGTACGACTGGCTGAGCGCCACGACCTCGTACCCTCCGGTGTAGAGCTTCGCCAGCCGCACGGCCGCCTCGTTCGACTCGCCGCCGGTGCTCAGCAGGAGCACCTTGGAGAGCGGGTCTGGGAGCGACTCGGCGAGCGCGGTCGCGAGGTCGACCACCGGGCGGCTCAGCATCCAGCTGAAGAGGTGGTCCAATGTGGATACCATGTGCTGGACCGTGTCCACTATGGCCGGATGGCTGTGTCCCAGGAGCCCGCTCATCTGGCCGGAGGTGAAGTCGAGGATGGCGCGGCCGGTGCTGTCGTAGACGTACGAGCCGGCGGCCCGCTCGATGACGGCGGGGGTGAAGGGCCCGCCGTATCGGATCAGGTGTCGCTCGGCCGCCCGCCAGAAGTCCGCGGCGGGTGCGGCTGCGGAGAGGGTCACCCGCTCAACGTAACAATGATGCTCGGCAATGCGATTGCGACTCGTTGCCCGATGGTGTTCGCTCTTGCACGATTGCGGCGTGGATCGAATCGACCGCGCAATCATCGCGCAGCTGCGGCGGGACGCCCGGCTGACGAACACCGAGCTGGCCGACCGCGTGGGGCTCACGCCGTCGCCGTGCCTGCGGCGGGTGCGGCGGCTGGAGGAGACGGGCGTGATCGCCGGCTACCACGCCCGCGTCGACCCGGCGGCGATGGGGCGCAGCTTCGAGGTGGTGGTCTTCATCGACCTGGCCGTACAGGACCAGCGGTCGGTCGAGCGGTTCGAGGAGTGGGTCGGCACGGTCGACGAGATCGTGCAGGTGCGGCGGATGTTCGGCTCGCCCGACTACGTGCTCGACGTGGCAGTGCCCGACCTCGCGGCGTACGAGCGCCTGCTCACCGCCCGCCTGCTCGCCGCGCCGGGCGTGGGTCGCCTCAACTCCCACTTCACGATGAAGACCCTGAAGTCCGACTAGGGTGGCCGCCGGACCGACTACTTGGCGGCGCCTAATAGCTGCGGTATTATGCGAGGCATGATAGCTGCTGCCGGTCCCGAGGACGCCGCCGAACGGCGCACCCAGCTGCTGCGCGGCGTGCTCGACATGTGCTTACTCGCGCTGCTGGCGAAGGCGCCGGCCCACGGCTACGAGCTGGTCCGCCGGCTGGAGGCGGCCGGCTTCGACGGGGTCGGCTACGGCACCGTCTACCCGCTGCTCACCCGGATGCGCCGGCTCGGCCTGGTGACCGACGAGGTGCACGCCTCCCCGTCCGGTCCGCCCCGCAAGGTCTACGGGCTGACCGGGCAGGGGAGGGCGGCACTCGACGGCTGGGCGCGGCAGTGGGCCGACTTTACCGAGATGATCAATACGACGCTGGTCGACGCCCTGCCGTCGACCGGTGGGAGGTGAGCCATGGATCAGCCAGATGACGACCGGGCCGACGAGTCGACGATGGATGTCGACGAGGCCGCGATCGAGCGGGCGATCGAGCGCGCCGACCGTGAGTGGCGGCGGATGCGTGTCGTCGAGCAGGATCGGATCGCTCTCCGCGTCGACCTCCGGCGCGAGCTGGTCGGGGCGGCCGTCGATGGCACGCCTCCGGACGAGCTGATCGGTCCCGACATCGGGCTCTTCGCGCGGGAGCTCGCGCAGAGCGCGGGGGTGCGCCAGGTGTCCTACGAGTTTCGCCGCCTGCTGCTCATCGGCCTCGGCGGGGCGGCGCCGGGCCTGGTCCTGGCGTGGTTGATGATCTGGCATTGGTGGCTGGTCCCCCTCCCGTTCGGCGATGGGCCGATGCAGTGGGTCGGCCGCTACGTGGTCAGCATCGTGGTCTTTCTGGGAGGTGTCCTGGTCGCCATCCATCGGGGGATGCGCGAAGATCCGGTGCGCGGGCGCACGGTCGCCGCCATCGCGGTAGCGATCCCGGTCGCCGGCGCGCTGGCCACACCAGTCACGATGTGGCTCGCGGCGAGGGCCGGCTACAGCACGGCGGCACCGGTCCTGCTCGTCGAGGTCCTGGTCATGGGCGCCGCGCTCGCCGGGGGAGCCGTCCTGGCGCGGCGGTGGGCGCTGGCGCCGATGCTGAGGCAGGGCGCCGCCTGATCACTGGAGGACCGGCACGGCCTGGCCCCGGTCGTTTTTCGCCTCGACCGTCACCTCGCCGGCCGGTCGCCGGGCCCACGGACCGGAGACCACCGGCGTCGACCCCTGCCGCGAGCCCGCCGAGGTCCGCACGCTGATCCGCCGCACCGCGTGGCTGCCGGCCGCGATGTGGTACCACTGGCCGTCGGCCTTGCGGATCCACCAGCTCACCACGACGTCCCGGGCGTAGCGGCTGCACAGGCGCGTACCGGTCGCCGCCGCCACCACCGTCGAGCTGCCGGTGACGACCACCGCGGTGACCAGGTTGGCGCTGCCCGGCTCGGCCGTACGCAGGCAGACCAGGCTCGCCGTGCCCTGCGGCAGGCGCCCGCGCCACAGCTCCCACGCGGTGACCGAGCCGGCGCCGCGGCCGGGCGTGTCGGTGAGCGCGCAGCCCAGCCGCCCCCAGAGACCCGGCCCGCCCGTCGCGTCGAACTCGTGCGGGCGGGCGATCGGCCCCGGCGCGCCCGGCGGGATGTACATGAGGTGGGCCAGCCCGCTCGTGCCGAAGTCGCCGAGCGTGAAGGGCAGGCCCTGTCCGACCAATGTGGACTTAATGCGGAGCAGCGGCCCGTTCCAGCAGCGGCCCGCGGCCGGTACGGTGACCGCCTCGGTGAGCCCGTCGCGCGCGGCGACGTCCCGCCAGCCCGAGCCGTTGAGCGCGCGTACCTGTGCCCCGGTGGCCCACGGCGCCAGCAGGTACCGCGCCTTGCCGTCGCCGGCCGGGACGCGGAGGGCGCTGGCGGCGTACTCGTCGTGCTCCGGCGCCGGCCCGATCGTGAGCGTGGGCTTACCGTTCGGCGGCTGCGCGTACGTGGCGACCCGCGTGGCGTCGGCCAGCACCACGACCGGCACACCGTCGACCGGTCCGGCGAAGAGGAGCCGCGGCGCGCCCACCGGCGGATCCTGCGCGGCACCGGCCGACGCGGTAACGGTCACCGCGCGGTCGCCGGCGCCGCCCACCTGCCACGCCGACGAGGCGGCCTGCACCAGCGCCTCGTCCCCGGCCCGCGACCCCCGGGTCGGCCACGCGGCGAGCGTGAACTCGCTCGTCCCCGTCCACACGTCGGCCGGCACGCGGGCCACGGTCGGCTCGGCGGGCGCCGCGCCGCGTACCCCGGCTTGGTCCTGATTGGACGGTCCGGACCGCAGCCCGGCGACCAGCGCGGCGGCGAGCACCACGACGGCGACCGCCGCGATCCGCCCGGCCCGGAGCAGCCGCACGCCCAGCGGGTCGGGCGCGCGCAGGCGCACCACGGTCGGGTCGGCCGGCGACTCGGCCAGCAAGGCCCGCTGCTGCCCACCGCTCAGCCCGTGCTCGTCCCGCAGCCGCGCCACCAGGGCGGCCGCCGCGGTCATCGCCTCCTCCGCGTCCGACCAGCCCAGCTCGCGCATCACGGCGAGACTGTCCGCGCGGGTCAGCCCTTCGACCACCACGAGTACGTAGGCCGCGCGCCCCCGCGCGCCGAGCCGCGCCAGGCCGTCGGTGACCGTGCGGTAGGCGATCCCGCCGCTCACCGTCGTGTGCCAGGCCCAGGTGATGAGCACCGGCAGGCGCGGCCACCGCGGGCGGGTCGCGGCCCGCAGCACGCGCAGGCGCATTTCCGGGTACGTCAGCTCCGCCCCCGACCGCCATGGCAGTGACCGCTGCACGTCACGGTGGGCCCGGACCAGCCGCCCCTGCGGCCCCCGTCCGGGCGGCCCGACCAGGTAGGCGATCCGCGCGAGCCGGTCGTAGTGCCGCAGGAACAGGCTGCCGGCCGGCGCCGGGAAAGGTGTGGGCGTGCGCTCGGACTCCACGGTTACAAAACGCCTTTGGCGGTCGGTAGGACACGCCATCCCGCCGCTGGCTTGGTGCGCTCGCGGCCGTCTCGCCCGGTCGTGTGGTCAGCCGGGGCGCGGTCGCGGCGGCGGTGGACGTGACGGTGGTGTGCGTGGATGTGCCGGGGCGCGGCGCGCGAGCGGACGGCGTGCCGCGCGGGCAGGACCGGCGAGGTGTGCGGCAGGAGCGGCGGATGGTCAGCCGGGCAGGATCGGGAGGAGCGAGGGCAGGGGGAGGTCGGGGAGCGGCAGGAGCGGAGTGGGCAGCGGCAGGTCGGGGAGCAGCCCGCCGCCCGGCGGGGACGGGGAGGACTCCGGCGCCGGTGCGCCGCCGCTCGGTGGGGGCGGAGACTTCGAGGTCGACGGGGCCGAGGGGCCGGTGCCGGGCGCGGGCGCTGTGGACGGTGGGGGCGCCGGTGGTGCGGTGGTGGTGGGCGGCTGCGGGGCGGCGGCGGTCAAGATGCCCATGAGGGCGTCGACGTCCGCGCGGAGCCGCTTGGCCGTGGCGGGGTCGTCGATGCGGGCGATGTGGGCAGATGCCGTTGCCAGCAGGGCTCGGGCGTCCGCCACGCGGCCGGCCGCCGCGGCGGTGCGGGCGTCGGCGATGGCCTTCTCCGCGGCGAGCGCTTCGGCGCGCTGCGGGTAGACCACTTTGGACACCGGCCACAGTGGACTGCCGGGCTGGGCCTGGTGTGTGGAGACGGCGAACCCGACCGCGACGACCGCGGCCGCGGCGGCGCCGAGGAGGGCCTGGACCAGCCGCCGCTTCCGGGCCGGGTCGCCCGCGGCGACCCGCACCGACGGAGCCGGCGGCTCACCAGCGGCGGCAGCCGGGCCGGTGGCGACCGGCGGAGGCGGGTCGGTGGCGACCGGCGAGGGCGCCTCGTCCGCCAGGTCGGCGCGCCAGGCGGCGAGCAGCTCGGTCGTGAGGTCGCCGTCGGGGGTCTCGCCACGGCCGAGGGCGTCGAGCAGCTCGTCGTCGGCGGCGATCCGTGCCAGCCCGACCGGCTGCTGCTCCTTGCCCGAGCCGCTCATGCCCGTCCTCGCTTCGCCGCGGGCGGGCATGAGGCTTCAAGCGGTCTGTGCCTGATGATGCGCTCGCTCATGCTCGTCCTCGCTGCGGGCGGGCATGGGGCTCCAGGCGGTCTGTGCCTGATGATGCGCTCGCTCATGCGGCGCTCACCTCGTCCAACGCGCTCCCGGCCAGCGTGCGCAGGCGGGCCAGCCCGCGGGACTGCGCGACCCGCACCGCCGCCGCGGACATGCCCATCACCTCGCCGACCTCCTCGGCGGGGAGGCCCACCGCGACGCGCAACAGGATGATCTCCCGCTGCGCCTGCGGGAGGCGGTCGAGGAGGGTGGAGAGCCGGCGGGCCAGGTCGGTGGAGACGGCCTGCTGCTCGGGGCCGGGCGCGACGTCCGGCCGGTCGAGTACGTCGTCGCTCGCCGTGACGGCCGACGAGGCGCGGATCGCCGCGCGCTGGGCGTCGGCGACCTTGTTGGCGGCTATCGCGTACACGAAGGCGGAGAAGGGTCGCCCCTGGTCGCGGTAGCGCGGCAGCGCCCGCAGCACGCCGAGGCACACCTCCTGCGCCACGTCGTCCGCGGTCGTGTACGCGCCGCCGATGCGCCCCAGCCGCGCCCGGCAGTACCGGACGAGCCCTGGACGGAGCTGAGCGAGCAACGCGGACGTGGCTGCGGAGTCGTGCCGGCCGGCGCGGGCGACGAGCTGCGGATCGATCGTTGCCGTCATGACGTGGGGGGACGCACCTTCGTTACCGGGGGTTCAACCTCCGCACCGTACCGGCGGCCAGCATAAATGGCCACCGGAGCAGGCTGGCGGTGACACCGGCCGGCGCCGGCTGACCCGCACCGAGGAGCTGCTCGGCCACCTGGACGAGGAGCCGGTGGTGGAGTCTCCGCCACCGCCCCGCCAGCGTCCGAGGTGGAGCCAGCGCGTCCACTGTAGACCGCTAGTGGCGGTCGACGCGACCGTCAGGCAGGCGTAAGGCGCCCGAGGGACGTACCGCATCCGGGTGGACGTCGAGGTCCGCGCGATCTGGCGGGCGTCCACATTCGTTGATAGCCTCGGTGCCCGGGCGTGACACGAGTGGCACGGCGCGTCGCACGGCGACTGGAAGCTCATCACCGACTACGGGCCGCTGCGCAAGCGGGACATCGGCACCTACCCCGGCGGCTATCCGGGCGAGCCGCAGACGTGCGCGCTGCCGTCGCTGTCCCGCGTGCCGCAGCACATGGCGCAGAACGCGGTGTACGACCACACGGTCAACTGGGTCGCGTACGGCAAGCAGCCGCCCACCGCTCCGAGAATCCAGATGACCGACGGTGTGATCGCGCGGGACGAGCTGGGCCTCGCGCTCGGCGGCGTCCGGCTCGCGCAGCACGCGGCGGCGTTGCGGGTCAACAGCGGCACCAACACCGGACCGGGCTTCTGCTTCCTGGACGGCAGCTCGCAGCCGCTGACCGACGCGCAACTGGCGGCGTTGTACCCGAACGTGCTGTCCTACGTGGACAAGGCGACCTCGGCGGCGCGGGCCAGCGTGCGCGCCGGGTACGTCCCGCGCGACGTGACCCGCGACCCCGCCTGGTACTCCGACATCCGTGAGCTGGTGGCGGAGTACGCGGCAGCCGGCCGGATCGACGCCCGCACCGGGGCGGCGCTGCGGGACCGCCTCCTGCGCGCCGAGCGGCACGGCGTCGCCGGCAGGGACGCGGCGGCGAGCGCCCAACTGCTCCAGGTGGTCGCCGTGGCCACCAAGGACATCCGGGGCGACCGGGCCGCGCGTGACGCCGTGCTCCGCCCGACGCTCGCACTCATCGCGATCGTCGCGCTCGTCGATTGACACGCCCGGTCGCCTCGCGTAGCGTCCACGCCTGGAAAGCGCTTTCCCCGTGCTTTCCGGTGTGCTCTGCGGAGGACGGTGACGCCTGTTTGTCTGGGCAACCCTCTTACTCCACCGTCCTCCGCCGGGCGCCTCCAGCGGGCCACCGCGGGCGCCGTGCCACCGCTGGACCTCTTGCGGGCCTGGGGCTTTGACCGCTGAGCGACGGCCCGGCTTCCGCTCGCTCGGCCCACGCCACCGGTTCGGGCCCGCGCTGAGGCCATGGTCATCCCGGAACTGCGTCGGTGCGCCCAGCTCGACAGCCTCTCCAAAGATGAGCCCGCCGCACCGCGGCGCGGCCGGGCACCTCGACGCCAAGCGCTCGCCAGTCGGCGCATCGTCCTCCCGGACGGTACTGTGCCTTGCGGAGTCGAATCCTGGATCGGGGCACTTTGTCGTGGCAGGCCATGAGGGCGGGGACGGCGTTCAGCGGATACTCCGGGAGATGGCTGAGCTGGTCCTCTCGGCCGGTGAGGGTCTGCGTCTGTCCCAAAGTCTCGGAAAGCTGGCCGCTGATCTCGATCGCGCTGGCGACGACCCGGCGGAGCGGAGGCTGGTGCTGCGGCTCATCCTGACCATGTACCAACAGGGCATGGGCGGCTTCCAGGACCTCGTACTTCAGGACGACAAGGGCGTGCGGCCCGAGCACGATGAGTTCTCCCGCCTGCGCAGCCGCCTGTTCGAGCGGGCCCTGAGCGAGCTGTGACCGGACCGCTGCGGCCAGGCCGGCTCGACTGGTGGTCTCCATGGTCCTAAATGACCTATTCCAGCGGCTGACGTGTCACGACCCGTGAGCGTCGCCGATGCCCGGGGCCGGTCGACCGCGGCCTCCAGGCCGAGGGGTCGGGTCCGTGCGTGGCGAAGAGTTGACCCTATGGAGCCTGTTGCAAAATTGCTCGATCACAGTGAGTGTCGATCACAGTGAGTGTCGAGAAGAACACGGCTGTATCGGTCGCTGGCCGTCGAACGGCGGCCAGCGAGGGTTAGCGCGACCCTCAGTTCGCGCGAGTCTGACGATTTTGCAACAGGCTCTATGGGGTCAGAAATCGCCACGGACGCACAGCGGCGGAGCCGGGAGCGCGTCAGGGTCGGGCTGGGATCGACCTGCTTCCGCATCGGAAACGACCCGAAGCAGGGCGAAGCCGTCCGGACCGCCACGAGCATCGCGGCAGCCCAAACCTGTCCCTTGGGATAGATCGTCTAGGGTCTCACCAGGGTCTGCGACGGGCCCAGACGACCGGCGACACCGGACGCCGCCTGGACTCCGTCTCGGCTCGACCGAGCGAGGTCCGTTGCGCCCGATCAGCAGTTGGCGATGGACGAGAACGATCCGCCGATTGCTCCGCCGGCGCCCTCGCCACTGGTGAGGCCCGTGCCCGCCGTCCCGGTGTACCTGTCACCGAGGATCCGCGACGCCCAGGTCGTCTTGACGTCCCACGAGCCGTTGCTGGCGGCCAGGTCCACGCGCGACACGAGACTGCTGCCGCGCCGCACCTCGAAGCGGGCTCCCGCGGTGCGGCCGGGCGTGGTCGCCGCCACCAGGGTGATCTCCCACAGCGGGCCGAACCCGCCCCCGTCGACCGCCGTCTTGCACGCCATCACGACGGCGGTGCCGGCCTGGCCGGCGAACGTCGACCAGGCCGCGTGGGCTGGCGCGGCGGTGCTGGCGAGCAGCGCGCCGCTGGTCACGGCGCTCAGAAATGCGAGCTTGCCGAGCCGCCCGAGCTTCGTCACGACTATCCGCCCTTCGTCAGCGGCGCCTATGCCCGCTCGTATCCGCTGCGGAGCGCGACCGCTCCGAAGGGCATGCTACTCGATGTGATCAACGCCTGCCCGCTGCCGCCCGGGCGGCGCCGCGCGACCGTGAAGGCCCCGAGATCGCCCGGGGCGGCGCCGCGTGGCCGGACGGCTGGAGCGCCACACATCCGGTGTGTCGGCGCGCTATGCCCCGTCGACAAGGGTCTGGGCCCAGCGGCGCGCGGCCGAATCCGGGACCGTCGCGCACCAGCGGCGAAACAGTTCGCGGCTCTCCTCGCGTCGGATGCCGCCCAGTACGACCACCGCGCCGATCGGCTGCTCGCCGGCGGCCAGCCCGGCCTCGGCGACGGCGAGCGCGGCGCCGACCATCTCGTCCGGCGTCACCGGGTCACCGCCGGCGAGATGCCGCGGACGATGATGTCGAGGCCGGCCTCGAAGCCGCCGGGCGGGGCGGGCTCGGCGTGGGCCGCGGCGACAACGCGTCGCATCGTGGGCACCAGGGCGGGCTCCATCGCCGCCAGCCGCTCGCCCATCGGGTCGCCGGAGACGGCGGGGGACGAGGCGCCCAGCGCGTATCCGTGGACGAAGTCGACCAGCGTCCCCGCCGCGTGCGTCACCGCCCGGGGGTCGAGGCCGGCGCTGTCGAGTGCCGCGTACAGCGGCTCGCTGATCAGGATCGCCGCCTCCGAGGCGGCGGCCGCGTCCGTGACGATCTGGAGCACCAGGTGGGGGTGGGCGAGGGCGAGGTCGCGGTAGGCGCGCGCCCACTCGCGTACCCGCTCGGGCCAGGGACCCTCGTCGACCAGCGCCGGCATCTCCGCGAAAACGGCCCGCACGAGGCCGGAGACGAGCGCAGCCTTGTTGGGGACGTGGTGGTAGATCGACATCGGGTCGACCTGGAGGCGGGCGGCCAGCTTGCGCATGCTCAGCGCGTCGAGGCCCTGCTCGTCCACGATCGCGAGGGCGGCGGCCAGGATCGCGTCCCTGGTCAGGGCCGGCTCGCCGGGGCGGGGGCGGCCCGGGCGGCGCGATGGTGCGGTTGCCATGCCGCGATTCTACGGCGTAGGGTTTAAATCCTACGGCGTAGGGATAATGGGGGAGGTCGCATGGGGTCGCGCGCCAGGTGGACCGTGACCGCGCTCTGCGCGGCGCAGTTCATGCTGATCCTCGACGTGGTGATCATCAATGTGGCCGTCCCGTCGATCCGTGCGGACCTGGGGCTGCGCGACAGCCGCGTCCAGTTGACCGCCGCGGCGTACACGGTCACCTTCGGCAGCCTGCTCATCGTTTCCGGCCGCGCCGGCGATCTCCTCGGCCGCCGCCGGATGCTGCTCGCCGGGCTCACCGTCTTCGTCGCGGCCTCGATCCTCGCCGGCGCCGCGCAGAGCGACTGGCAGCTCTTCGCCGCCCGGGGGCTTCAGGGCGTGGGCGCGGCCATGGTCTCCGCCAACGCCCTCGCCGCCATCACGGCCAGCCTCGCCGAGGGGCCGGAGCGCAACTGGGCACTCGGGCTGTGGGCGGGCGTCGGCTCGGCGGGCGCGATCGCGGGCCAGCTCGTCGGCGGAGCCGTGACCCAGTTTCTCGGCTGGCGATGGATCTTCTTCATCAACGTCCCCGTTGGACTGGTTGTCGTGGCGGTGCTCGCGCTGCTCGTACCACATGGATCTGGAAAAGACCGGCCCCGCCTGGACCTGGCCGGCGCGCTCCTGCTCGCCGGCGGTCTGGCCAGCGCCATCCTGGCGCTGAGCTGGCTTGCCGAGGACGGCGCCCGCGGCTGGTCGCTCGCCGCGGCCACCGCGGCGGCCGCGGCGCTCACGGCCTTCGCCCTGGTGGAACGGAGGCAGCCGGCGCCCGTCCTGCGATTCGCGCTGCTGCGCTTGCCGGGGGTACGGGCGGCCAACCTCACGCTGCTGCTCAACGCCGGCGCGCTCGGCGCGACCCTCTTCTTCCTCACGCTCTACCTACAGGTGGTGCTCGGCTATCCGCCGCTGGCGGTGGGGGCCGCGTTCGCGCCGATCACGTTGCTGATCCTGCTGCTCTCCCCACGGGCGGCCAGGCTCACCACGCGCTTCGGCGTACGCCGGCTGCTCACCACCGGCCTGGCGCTGCTCGCCGCCGGCGCGCTGCTGCTCGCGCGGCTGCCCGGCGACGGCGACTACTGGACGGACGTGCTGCCCGGCATGCTGCTGCTGGCGTTCGGGAGCGGGCTGGCGTACGCGCCCACGTACATCGCGGCCTCCACCGGCGTCGCGGCGCGGGACCAGGGCGCCGCCTCCGGCCTGATCAACTCGGCGCAGGAGGTCGGCGCCGCCGTGGGGCTGGCGGTGCTCGCACTCGTGGCGGCCGGCTTCGCCGGTGCGGGCGGTGCCCCGGCCGCGCTCGCCGGAGGCTACCGGGCCGGGCTGGTGGGCGCGGCCGCCCTCTTCGCGGTGGCGGCGGCGATCGCGCTCACGGTGCCGCGTGTGCTGGGTCGCGCGGCACCGTCCACTGAGGAGGCCGTGGCCACGCGGGGCTGAGACACCGATGCCCGGTCCTTTCCGCGCGACGCCGAGCGGAGATGTGACCGATCGGCCGGCCCACGCAGTCATAGAGGGGGAAGCCACCACCGACCAGGAGCGAGCCATGGACCAGAACCTGCGGATGCTCTTCGACCGGGCACTGCGCGACGAGCCACCACCGGCGGTAGGCGTGGCGCGGGAGGCCATCGCCGAGGGGCGCCGCCTGCGCCGCCGGCGCCACCTCCTCGCGGGCGGCGCGGCCGCCGTGGTCGCCGTGCTCGCCACCCTCCTGACCCTCAACGTCGCGGGCGGCCCGCCGGCGCCCACGGCGATGCCGATCGGCACGACACCAGGCTGCGACCGGGCGGGGGAGTGGATGAGCGGCCTCAACGTCTTCCTGAGCCACGACGTCACCGACGAGCAGCGCGCCGCTCTCGGCTGGATGATGCGCTCCGACCCGCGCGTGCGCGAGGTGGTGTACGAGAGCACGGAGGCGGCCTACGAGCGGTTCCGGCAGATGTACCAGGACGCGCCCGACCTGGTCGATGCCGTGAAGCCCGACCAACTGCGGGATGCGTTCCGGGTGACGCTGGCTGAGCCGGCGGGGTGGCCGGAATTCCGGGAGGACGTCGAGGACCTGCCCGGCGTGGAAGCCGTCGTCCACGTCACCTGCCCGAGCGACCCGGCGTCGGGGGAGGGCGAGTGACCCAGCCTCCCGGTCCGATCGCCCGCTGGGGCACGGCCCGCGGGCGCCAGCGAGCCGAGCGCGACGAGGAGTTCACGGCGTTCGTCGGGTCCTCGGCGCCCCGGTTGCGGCGCGTCGCGTACCTGATGTGCGGCGACTGGCACCTCGCCCAGGACCTGACGCAGACCACGTTCGCCCGCATGTACGCCTCGTGGCCCCGGATCTGGCGCACCGCCAACATCGAGGCGTACAGCCGCCGAGTGCTCGTCAACGCCCTCTTCGACCAGCGCAAGCGGCACAGCAGCACGGAGCTGGTACTCGCCGAGCTGCCCGAGTCCCTGGCACCTGGGGCCGGCGCGAGCGCCGAGCTGCACGTCACGCTGATGGCGGCACTGGCCACGCTCCCCGTACGCGACCAGGCGATCGTCGTGCTCCGCTACTGGGAGGACCAGAGCGTCGAGGCGGTCGCCGAGATCCTCGAGGTCTCCCCGTCAGTGGTCAAGACGCAGAGCGCCCGCGCGCTGACCAGGCTCCGCGCACTGCTGGGCGAGGAGTTCGCCCACAGCTGACCCGGTCGCCCGACGACGGCGGTCGACCGGGCTAGCGGCTGCGGCCGGCGAAGGAGAGGCCCTCGCGCACGCCGTCCGCGTCGCGGTCGGCGGTGTAGACCGGAGTGCCGGGCTGCTGCCGCCAACTCTCGTCGAGCGTGCCCGCGTCGATGGGGTCGAAGCCGAGCTCCTCGACGAGCCCCATCACGGTGCGCTTGGCCGTCGCGTCGTCGCTCGCCACGGGCAGCGCGATGCGTCCCGGCTCGCCGGCCGGGCGCCCGTTGGCGAAGAGGTGGCCGGACTGGATCGTGTTGAACGCCTTGACCACCGTGGCGCCGGGCAGGTGGTCCGCCGTCCAGCGACTGGAGGTCACCGCGTTGTCGTCGATCGCCTCGATGTGGCCGTCGCGCTGCGGATAGTAGTTGTCGACGTCGATGACCACCTTGCCGCGCAGAGCGTCGGCCGGCAGGTCGGGCACCGCGGCCACGGGGACCGCGATCACCACGATCTCGCCGGCCTCGGCGGCCTGCCGGGCGGTGCCGGCGGTCGCGCCGGTCTCCTGGACGAGCTCCATGAGCGTTTCCGGGCCGCGCGAGTTGGCCACCGTGACGTCGTGGCCGAGCGCCTGGAGGCGGCGGGTGAGCGTGCCGCCGATGTTGCCGGAGCCGATGATTCCGATCTTCATGTCTGGAGCAACCACCAGGCCCCGGGCACGCTTACCCGCCGTCGGTGTGAGAGATCAGACCGCACCATTCCAGTCGACAAGCTGCACGATCACCCCGTTGGGGTCACGGACCTGGAACGCCCGCTCGCCCCACTCCTCGACGGTGAGCGGCATCGTGATCGGCACGCCCTCGGCCTGGAGTCTGGCCAGCTCACCCTCCAGGTCATCGACCACGAACGCGAGGATGAGCCCGCGCGCGTGATCGTCGCGCTGGTCGGCGGGGAGGGTCTCCAGGCCGCGCCGCAGGAAGACGACGTTCATCCCCGCGTCGTCCCGAGTGAGTGAGGCGAAGCCGTCGGCGGCCATCGCCTCCCGGAAGCCGAAGTGCTTGATCAGGAAGCCGCTGGACGCGGCGACGTCGTCGACGTTGAGCGAGACGGCCGAGGAGGTGATCTTCATGCCATCATTATACACCGTATAGAGTTAATCGGAGGCTGCTCGAACCGGTGTTCGGGCAGCCCCGAGGTCGGTGCTACGAACGCCGCCACTGCTGGTTGGCGGCACCGGTGCAGGTCCAGGATCACCGCGCTGCCGTTGGCGGTCGCCGCGCCGGAGACGTCCAGGCACAGTCCACTCTGGATGCCGCGTTGACGCGCGTGGCGCAGGCGGGGTCGCCGCGTGCCCTCCTGGCCGCACGGGCTGCCGTCGAAGGAGTTGCCGGGCTCGTTCATCGGGCTGACGTAGCCCCGCGCGTCAAGCCGCCCACCGTCGCCGGCCGGTGCGGCGGCGTGCGTCAGGCGGGAGGTGCGGCCGTGCTCGCGCGGACCACGAGCCTCGTCGGCACGAGCGACGTGCCCGGCTCGGTGATCTCGTGGCGGATCTGGCGGAGCACGGCCTGCACGCAGAGCCGGCCCACCTCGGTGAAGTCCTGGTGGACGGTGGTCAGGGGCGGGATGAACGAGGCGGCGTCGGGGATGTCGTCGAAGCCCACGACGCTGATCTCGTCCGGCACGCGGCGCCCGCGCTCGTGGAAGGCGCGCAGCAGGCCCAGCGCCATCTGGTCGTTGGCGGCGAAGACCGCGGTGCAGCCGGGCTCGGCGGCCAGGTCGAGCCCGGCCCGGTAGCCGGACTCGGCCGACCAGTCGCCGTGCCGAACCTCGGGGACGGGGCGCCCGGCCTCGGTCAGGATCGCCCGCCACGCGTCGGCGCGGCGCTGGCTGGCGAAGGAGCCGGCCGGCCCGGTCAGGTGCCAGACCGTGCGGTGCCCGAGGTCGAGCAGGTGGCGCACCGCCTGCCGGGCGCCGTCGGCCTGGTCGGTGTCGACCACGGTGTAGCGGTCGCCGGCGTCCGAGTCGACGACCACGACCTGTGCGCCGGGCGGGAGGACCACGGTCGCGGTGTCGAGGAGGTGGACCTCCATGATGACGATGACGCCGTCGACCGCCAGCTCGCCGATCCGGGTGAACGCGCCGAGCAGGCCGTCCTGCGTGGGGGAGGCGACCGGGATCAGCGTGATCGCGTAGCCCTCCTCGGCGGCGTGGTTGGCGATCGCCTCGACCGTGCGGCTGTTGCCGGTCGTGGCGAGCGTGAAGAGGATGACGCCGATCGTGCGGAACTCGCCGCGCTTGAGTGCCCGCGCCGCGCTGTTGGGCCGGTAGCCGAGCTGCTTCATCGCGGCCAGCACCTGCTCGCGGGTCGCGCCGACCACGCCGGGGTGGCCGGTGGAGACCCGGGAGACGGTCTGGGCGGAGACGCCGGCCAGGCGCGCGACGTCGGCCATCGACACACCGCGCCTGGGTCGCTGGCGCGGCCGTGGCTGCTGGTCGGTCACGGCCGAGGGCCTCCGGGTCGGGGTTGACGATCGGCTGACGGCGGTGACAGTATCACCCTGCAATGTTTGCGTAAACATCTCCCGCACGTCACCACCCTGTTTCGCTTGCGAGCATTGTGTTTGCGCAAACATAGATGCCGGACATGTGGGGTTCGCATGGCAGTGGCGAGGAGCGCTCCCGGGCGCGAGGTGGCGCGGCGGCGACCGCCCGGGCCTCGCCCACCGCGCGTGCGATCCACCAGACGGGGCTTGGTGGGCTGGGGGTTCGTCGGCCCGTTCCTGGCGGTCTTCGCGCTGGTCTTCCTCGCCCCGATCGGCTACGCGATCTACCTCAGCCTCTTCCGCAACCGCCTCGTCGGCGGAAACTCCTTCGTCGGGCTGGACAACTACACGCAGGCGCTCCAGGACGCGCAGTTCTGGTCGGCGCTCGGTCGGGTCGCGCTCTTCCTCGCCGTCCAGGTGCCGATCATGCTGTTCCTCGCCCTGCTCGTCGCGCTCGCCATCGACAGCGGCCGGCTCTACGGGAAGAGCTTCTTCCGGGTCACGATCTTCCTGCCGTACGCGGTGCCGGCCGTGGTCGCCACGCTCATGTGGGGCTTCATGTACGGCACGCGCTTCGGGCTGATCGGCAACGTCAACGACGCGCTCGGCGTCTCGCTGCCCGACCCGCTCTCCCCGGACCTGGTGCTCGCCTCGATAGGCAACATCGTGACCTGGGAGTTCGTCGGCTACAACATGCTGATCTTCTACGCCGCCCTGCGCGTGGTCCCGGCCTCGCTCTACGAGGCGGCCGAGATCGACGGGGCCAGCCAGTACCGCGTGATCCGCGCGATCAAGCTGCCGGCCCTGCGCGGGGCGCTCGTGATCGCCACGATCTTCTCGGTGATCGGCAGCTTCCAGCTCTTCAACGAGCCGAGCATCCTGCAGAACCTCGCGCCGAACGCGATCACCACCTACTTCACGCCCAACCTCTACGCGTACTCGCTCAGCTTCTCCGGCCAGCAGTACAACTACTCGGCCGCCGTGGCGATCGTGATGGCCGTGGTCACGATGGTGATCGCGTACGTCGTGCAGCTCCGCGGCATGCGGAAGGAAAGCTGATGCGCCGCCGCCGCAGCCTCACCCTCACGATCCTGACCGGCATCGTGCTCGTGTACAGCCTGGTGCCGCTGGTCTGGCTCGTCGTCAACTCGACGAAGTCGCAGCAGGGGCTCTTCGACTCGTTCGGGCTCTGGTTCCACGGCGACTTCGCGCTCTTCGCCAACATCGCCGACACGCTCGCGTACGACGGCGGCATCTTCGTGCGCTGGCTCGGCAACACGCTGCTGTACGTGCTGCTCGGCGCCGGGGGAGCCACGTTCCTCGCGGTGCTCGGCGGCTACGGCCTGGCCAAGTTCGACTTCCCGGGCAAGCGCGCGGTCTTCGCCCTGGTGATCGGGGCGGTCGCCGTGCCCGGCACCGCGTTGGCCGTGCCGACGTTCCTCATGTTCAGCCGCCTCGGGCTCACCAACACGCCGTGGGCGGTCGTCATCCCGTCGCTCGTCACGCCGTTCGGCCTCTATCTCATGTGGACGTTCGCGGCGGAGGCGATCCCGGACGAGCTGATCGAGGCGGCCCGGGTCGACGGGGCCGGCGAGTTCGGCACGTTCTTCCGGATCTGCCTGCCGCTGCTCGGTCCCGGCATCGTGACCGTGCTGCTGTTCAGCATGGTCGCCACGTGGAACAACTACTTCCTCCCGCTGATCATGCTGAGGGACCCCGACTGGTACCCGCTCACACTCGGCCTCAACGCCTGGAACGCGCAGGCATCCACCGTCGGCGGCGAGCCGGTCTTCAACCTCGTCATCACCGGCTCACTGCTCACGATCCTCCCGCTGCTGGCCGCGTTCCTGCTCCTTCAGCGCTACTGGCAGTCGGGTCTGGCCGCCGGCAGCGTCAAGCAATAACGCCCCGAAGGGATCCCCATGAGAAGAAAACCCCCCTTACGCATCGCGGCTCTCGCCACCGCCGCCCTGCTCGCTCTTACCGCCTGCGGCGGCGGTGACGACGAAGGCACCACCACCGGCGGCGGCACCGTCTCCGACGCGGATGTGCAGGCAGCCCTGGAGAAGGGCGGCAACCTGACCGTCTGGGCCTGGGAGCCGACGCTCAAGGATGTCGTCGCCAAGTTCCAGGAGAAGTACCCGGGCGTGAAGGTCGACCTGGTCAACGCCGGCACCGGCAACGACCAGTACACCGCCCTCCAGAACGCGATCGCGGCGGGCAGCGGCGTGCCGGACGTGGCGCAGATCGAGTACTACGCGCTGCCGCAGTTCGCGCTCGCCAAGTCGGTCGACGACCTGAAGGCGTACGGGGCGCAGAGCCTCGACGGCACGTTCACACCGGGTCCGTGGGCGTCGGTCAACCAGGCCGGCGGCATCTACGGCGTGCCGATGGACTCCGGGCCGATGGCGCTCTTCTACAACAAGGAGGTCTTCGACAAGCACGGCATACAGGTGCCGACC
Organism: Phytohabitans kaempferiae; assembly: GCF_042433955.1. NCBI lineage: Bacteria > Bacillati > Actinomycetota > Actinomycetes > Micromonosporales > Micromonosporaceae > Phytohabitans > Phytohabitans kaempferiae. The sequence goes on from NZ_JBHLUH010000104.1 coordinate 24,203, forward strand.
ACGTGGGCGGAGTACCTCGACGCGGCACGCAAGCTGCACCAGGCTGACCCGAAGGCGTACATCACCAGCGACACCGGTGACGCCGGCTTCACCACAAGCCTCATCTGGCAGGCCGGCGGCAAGCCGTTCCAGGTGGACGGCACCAATGTGACCATCGACTTCTCCGACGAGGGCTCCAAGGAGTTCGTCGCCACCTGGCAGCAGTTGATCAGCGAGAAGCTGCTCGCACCGATCACGGGGTGGAGCGACCAGTGGTACCAGGGCCTCGCCAACGGCACCATCGCCACGCTGGCGACCGGCGCGTGGATGCCGGCCAACTTCGTCACCGGCGTGGCCGGCGCGTCCGGCAAGTGGCGGGTCGCCCCGATGCCGCAGTGGAAGGCGGGGGAGAGCGCGAGCGCGGAGAACGGCGGCAGCTCGCTCGCCATGCCGGCGAAGGGCGGAAACAAGGCGCTCGCGTACGGCTTCATGAAGTACGCCAACGCGGGCGAGGGCGTGAAGCTCCGCCTGGACGCCGGCGCGTTTCCGGCGACGACGGCGGACCTCCAGTCGCCGGAGTTCCTCGCCACCGAGTTTCCGTACTTCGGCGGCCAGAAGGCCAACGAGATCTTCGCCGAGTCGGCCCGGCAGGTCGTCACCGGCTGGTCGTACCTGCCGTTCCAGGTGTACGCCAACAGCGTCTTCAACGACACCGTGGGCAAGGCGTACGTCTCCGGCACCACTCTCCAAGATGGACTGAGCAGCTGGCGGCAGACCTGCGCCAAGTACGGAACGGACCAGGGATTCAGTGTCAAGTGAACCTATTCGTCCATTCGTTCGTTGGAAAAGCGAGCCCGGCGCCGTCACGGCGCCGGGCCGCTGGTTGCGGTGGCCCGACCGTGGCCGGCCGCGACTCGCGTACGGTGCCGACTACAACCCCGAGCAGTGGCCGCGGCACGTGTGGGACGAGGACGTACGGGCGATGCGGGCCGCGGGGGTCAACATCGTCTCGCTCGCCATCTTCTCCTGGGCCCGAATAGAACCGGCCGAGGGGGAGTACGACTTCGCCTGGCTGGACCAGATCATGGACTTGTTGCACGACAACGAGATCGCCGTCGACCTCGCCACCGCCACCGCCTCGCCGCCGCCGTGGCTGACCGCCAAGCATCCGGAGATCCTGCCGGTCGACCGCACCGGCGCGACGCTCTGGCCGGGCGGGCGGCAGCACTGGCGCCCCACCTCGCCCGTCTTCCGGGCGCACGCGCTGCGGCTGGTCCGGGCGGTGGCGGAGCGGTACGCCGGCCATCCCGCCCTCGCCGCCTGGCACGTCAACAACGAGCTGGGCTGCCACAACGTGTACGACTTCTCCGACGACGCCGCGCACGCCTTCCGGAGCTGGCTGCGCGCCCGCTACGGCACCGTGGACGCGCTCAACGCCGCGTGGGGCACCGCCTTCTGGGCCCAGCGGTACGGCGACTTCGAGCAGGTGCTGCCGCCCCGGCTGGCCGCCTCGTACCCCAACCCCACGCAGCAGCTCGACTTCAAGCGCTTCTCCTCCGACGCGCTCCGCGACCACCTGCGCGCCGAGACGGCGATCCTGCGGGAGCTGACGCCGGACGTACCGGTCACGACGAACTTCATGGTGATGGGGGAGACCTCCGGCATGAACTTCGCCGACTGGGCGTCCGAAGTGGACTTCGTGGCCAACGACCACTACCTGCTGGCCGGCCCGCGGGGGCAGGACGAGCTGTCGTTCTCCGCCAACCTCACCGGCAACCTGGCTGGCGGCCGCCCGTGGTACCTGATGGAGCACTCCACCAGCGCGGTCAACTGGCAGCCGGTCAACCTCGCCAAGCGCGAGGGGGAGCTGGCCCGCGACTCGCTGACCCACGTGGCGCACGGCGCCGACGCGGTCTGCTTCTTCCAGTGGCGGCAGTCCGCGGCCGGCGCGGAGAAGTACCACTCGGCGATGGTGCCGCACGCCGGCGCGGAGAGCGCGGTGTTCCGCGCGGTCGCGGAGCTGGGCCGCACGCTCGCCGGGCTCCGGGCGGTGGCGGGCACGCCGCGGCTGCCGGCGCGGGCCGCGATCCTCTTCGACTGGGAGTCGTGGTGGGCCAGCGAGCTTGACTCGCATCCCACCTCGCGGCTGCGCTACCGGCAGGAGGCGCTCGACTGGTACTCGGCCTTCCTCGCCCTCGGCATCCGGGTCGACGTGCGGCCGGTGGGCCTGCCGCTCGACGGCTACGACCTGGTGGTCGCGCCGATCCTGCACGTGGTGCCGGCGGCGACAGCCGAGCGGCTGCGGGCGTACGTGGCCGGCGGCGGCCACCTGGTCACCACGTACTTCTCCGGCATAGTGGACGAGAACGACCACGTGTGGCTGGGCGGCTACCCCGGCGCGTTCCGCGAGCTGCTGGGCATCCGGATCGAGGAGTTCGGCCCGCTGCCGGACGGCGAGAGCGTGGTGCTGGACAGCGGCGCGACCGGCACGCTCTGGACCGACCGGGTCGACGTCACCGACCCGGCGGTCGAGGTGCTCGACACGTACAAGACCGGCGAGTACGCGGGCCGCCCCGCGCTGACCCGCCGACCGGTGGGCACCGGGTCGGCGAGCTACGTCTCCACGCGTCTCGGGCCGGACGGGCTGGCGCCGGTGCTCGCCCGGCTGGCCGGCGCGGCGGGCGTACGGAGCGAGCTGCCCGAGCCGCTGCGCGGGCGGGTCGAGCTGGCGGCGCGGGGCGCGTACCGGTTCCTGGTCAACCGGACGGACGAGCCGGTCGAGCTGGGCGACCTGCCCGGCACGCCGCTGCTCGGCGGCGAGGTGCTGCCGCCGCGCGGTGTGGCGGTCCGGGTCGCCGGCACGCCCGACGTGTGATCGACTGTCGGCATGGAGAACGACCGCCTGCTCGACTGCCTCGCGGCAGACTTCGCCCGCCTGCGCGAGGTCGCCGAGCTCGACCGGACCGGTGCGGTGCCGACCTGTCCCGGCTGGACCGTCGCCGACCTGGCCCGGCACGTGGGCATGGTGTACCTGCACAAGACCCTGGCCATGCGGGAGGGCGCCGAGCCGGAGGTGTGGCCGCCGGCCGACCTCCCCGACGAGGAGCCGCTGGCGCTGCTCGACCGGGCCTACGCCGACCTCCGCGCCGAGTTCGACGCGCGCGACCCGGGCGAGCCGGCCGGCTCCTGGTACAAGCCCGACCAGTCGGTCGGCTTCTGGATCCGGCGGATGGCGCACGAGACGGTCATCCACCGCATCGACGCCGAGCTGGGCGCCAGCCAGCGCGTCGCGCCGGTGCCCGACGACCTCGCCGTCGACGGCATCGACGAGCTGCTCAAGGTCTTCGTGGCGTACAGCGTGGGCGAGTGGGGCGACTACTTCGACGAGGTGCTGGCCGGCTCACCGGGCCGGTCGTACGCGATCCGGACCGAGGGCGCGGCGTGGCGGGCGCGGAGCGGCCCGGGGGAGTTCACCGTCGAGGACGGCGACGACCCCCGGGCGGACGTGACCGTCATCGGCCCGCCCACGGCGGTGCTGCGCTGGGTCTGGAACCGGGAGAGCGACCCGGGCGCGGTGACCGTCGAGGGGGCCCGGGAGGCGGTCGGCGAGCTGCGCCGCTGCATCGTGATCGCGACCCAGTAGCGGCCGTCAGCCGTCGCCCCGGCGCGACTCGAACGCGCGCAGCGTGCGCAGCTTGTGCTCGCGGGCGACCTGCTCGATCTCGTTGCGCGAGGCGCCCGCCTCGATGAGCGCGACGATCCGCTCGTGCTCGTCGACCGACTGCCGCGGCCGCCCCGGCATCAGGCCGAACGTGGAGCGGCGGATCGTCTCCAGCCGCACCCACTCGGAGGAGACCGTCTCGCGCAGGTAGCCGTTGGGGCAGGCGCTGCAGATCAGCTCGTGGAACGAGCGGTTGAGCACGGTGAAGCTGCGCATGTCGCCCTGCTGGACGCTCTCCCGCATGCGGTCGTTGATCGCGCGCGCCTCGACGAGCTGCTCGCCGGTGAGGTGGGGGGCCGACTCGGCGGTCGCCGCCCCTTCGAGGATCGCGAGCACCTGGACGGTCTCGATGTACTCACCGGGGTCGATGCTGGCCACGATCGCGCCCACGTTGCGCGTGAAGTCGACCAGCCCTTCGGCCTCCAGCCGGCGCAGCGCCTCGCGCACCGGCAGTGAGCTGATCCGCAGGTCTTCGGCGAGCCGGCTCAGCACCAGGCGGTGGCCGGGCATGTAGGAGCCGTCGAGGATGCGCTCACGGATCGCGTGGTAGGCGATCTCCGCCTTGGATCGGCTGGCTTGCTCGACGCTCATCGTGTGCCTCGCTCGGTAGGGCCCGTCCGGTGCGACGAAGCAAGCTCGTGCGACAAGGCCATCGCGCGCGACAGGGCCTCGGCGTCGACCTCGTCAAGCTGCCGCCACCCTAACGTCTCGACGAAATCCCTGTCACGTCCGATGGCGCGGGCGACACGCTCCGCCTTCGCCACCACGAGCGCGGGCGTCTGCGGGTCGTCGGCGCCACCGCGGACCCGGCCGAGGGCGCTCAGCTCGCGCCCCGAGCGCAGTCGCACGCGTACGGGGGACTCGCGCTTGAACAGCTCGCCGCCGGACGACTCGACCGGCTCGACCCGGCCGACCAGGTCGAGCAGCTCGGGGCGGGCCAGCGCGTCCGGCCTGAACTGGGGAAGGAACACATCACCGTCCAAAAGGTAGCTTGCCACGCAGACCCGCAGGTTCATCTGCGCCGACGCGGTGGAGGTCGCCTGCCAGGGGAAGCCGACCGCCTTGTACGCCGCCGGGTCCAGTTCCACCTCGACCCGCTCAACGTCGGCCGGGTCGAGCCCTTCCCGGTCGCGGAGGTCGCGGAGCCCTTCCAAGGCCGGATGGATGGGGAACCGGCAGGCCCAGAACTTGAACCGGGTCTCCACAGTGGCCCACCAGCCCTCCGGCACGTCGAGCGCCCGGGCGGCGTCCCAGGTGGCGGCGCCGCCGGAGACCACCGGGAAGAAGCCGCCGTACGGGCGTTCCAGCATGTCGGTACCGCTGGTGAAGCCCTCCGCGGCGAGCAGCGCCGCGAAGGTCCCGTTGCGCGCGGCGATCCCGGCGAGCAGGCGCTTGCCCATGCCGCCGTGCTGCGTGGCCATGATGCCGCTGGCCTGCTGGGCGGCGTGGCCGATCGCGTGCGCGAGCCCGGCGGCGTCCAGGCGCAGCGCCCGCCCGGCCGCGACGGCGGCGGCGAACGTGGCGATCAGGCTGGGCCCGTGGAACCCGACCTCGGCGTGCGGCGTACGGCCGACCGCGCGCTGGATCCGGGCGGCCACCTCGCAGCCGGCGACGATGGCGGTGACCAGGTCGCGACCGCTCAGCCCGCCGGCGAGGGGCGCGACCGCGAGCGCCGGCGGCAGCACCGAGGCGCCGTAGTGCTGTCCGATCGCGATGTCGTCGAGTTCGAACGCGTGTACCGCGGTGGCGTTGACCAGCGCCGCGCTCGCCGGCGACAGCGCCGCGCCGGTGACCCAGCCGGTGGCCGGCCCGCCCGGCTCGCTCCGGGCGAGCGTGGCGGTGAGCAGCCCGACCTCCGGGCTGGACGTGCCGCCGAGCGCGCCGCACATCAGCGTGTCCAGCACGAGCAGGCGTACGTGCGCGCGGACCGGCTCCGGGATGTCCTCGTAGGACAGCGCGGCGGCGTACCGGCCCAGCGCCGCCGAGACCGAGCCGCTCACGACCGGTCTCCAGCCGTGGCGAGCGCCGCGCGGCGCTGCTCGATCACCCGGAGGATGACCCGGCGGGCGAGCGGCCACAGCAGCACGAGGGCGGCCAGTGACAGCGCGATGACCGACAGTGGTGTGCTGAGGAAGACGCCGTAGTCGCCGCGGGAGATGACCAGCGACCGCGCCCACTCCTCCTCCAGCAGCGGGCCGAGCACGATGCCGAGCACGGCGGGGGCGAGCGGGATGCCCACCAGCCGCAGCCCCAGGCCGACGAGGCCGAGCGCGAGCACGACGAAGAGCAGCACGGAGGTCCGCCCGATGCTGTACGCCCCGACCATCGAGATCACGATGATCAGCGGGTACAGCAGCGCGCCCGGCACCTTCAGCAGCTTCACCCAGATGCCCACCAGCGGCACGTTGAGCACGAGCAGCATCGCGTTGGCGACCAGCAGGCCACCGATCACGCCCCAGACGAGGTCGGGGTTGTTCTGGAGCATGAGCGGTCCGGTCTGCACGCCGAAGCCCTGGAGCGCGCCGAGCATGAGCGCGGTCGCGGCCGTACCCGGGATGCCGAGCGTGAGCAGCGGGACGAACGAGCCGCCGGAGCCGGCGTTGTCGGCGGCGGACGGGCCGGCGAGCCCCTCGATGCTGCCCTTGCCGAACTCCTCGGGACGCTTGGCGAGCTTGCGCTCCAGGTTGTACGAGAGGAACGTCGCGACCGTGCCGCTCATGCCGGGCAGCACGCCGACGACGAAGCCGAGCACCGACCCGCGCAGGTAGGGCGGGAGCGAGCGCCGCCACTCCTGCCGGGTCATGTAGAGCTTGCCGATGACCGCCGGCTTCGCCGGGCCGGAGCCGAGGTTGGCGAGGTTGAGCGCGACCTCGCTGACCGCGTAGAGGCCGATCGCGATGAGCGAGAGGTCGATGCCGGACTGGAGTTCGGCGATCCCGTAGACGAAGCGCTCGTCGCCGCTGATCGCGTGCGTGCCGACCATGCCGATGGCGAGCCCGACCGTGAGCGAGAAGAGCCCGGGCCAGAGCCGGTCGCCCATCAGCGTGGTCGTGGCGAGGGCGAACGCGATGAGCGCGAAGTAGTCGGCCGGGCTGAGCCCCACGGCCAGGTCGACGATCGGCCGGGCCACGAAGACGATCGCGACGGTGGCGATCAGCCCGCCGATGAACGACCCGACGCCGTTGCTGAGCAGGGCGGCGCCGGCTCTGCCTCTTCGGGTCATCTGGTAGCCGTCGAAGACCGACACGATGCCGGACGACTCGCCGGGCATGCCGAGCAGGATGCTGGTGATCGAGCCGGCGTACATCGAGCCGTAGAAGATGCCGCCGAAGAGGATGATCGCGCCGAGCGGGTCGCCGAGCGAGAACGTGATCGGCAGCAGCATCGCCATCGTCATCGTCGGCCCGAGACCGGGCAGCACACCGACGACGGTGCCGAGCGCGGCGCCGACGAGTGCGTAGAGCAGGTACTCCGGCTGGATCGCGGCGCCCAGTCCGGAGAGCAGTTCACCGAGGTCGTTGATCATGTAGGACCACCTAGAACGGCAGGGCGACCAGCCCGGCGGGGAGGTAGATACCGAGCAGGCTGAAGAGCCAGCCGACGCCCGCCGTGAGCGCGACCGCGAACACGACGGCCCCCACGGGACGGCGCCAGAAGTAGGCGCCCATGCCACCGAGGAAGATGACCGTCGACAACAGGTAGCCGAGCGGGAAGAAGAGCGTGACGTACGCGGCGGTGGCGCCGAGTGCGATGGCGAGGCGCGGCCAGGAGTGGACGATCTCCTCGCCGTGCGGGCCGCTGGTCACGACCTCCTCGTCCGGCACCGCCACGGGCGGCTCCGGCGGCGGCTGCGCCTTGCGGTACTCCCACAGCGCCTCGACCAGCATGCCGGTCGCCGCGATGACCATCGCGACGCCGACGATCGTCGGGAACGTCTCGGCGGAGACCGGCGTGGGGCGGCTCGCCGGCGGCAGTGCGACCGCCTGCCACAGGAACAGGGCCGCCACCACCCAGACGCCGCCGAGCGCGGCGATCCGCTTCCGCAGATAGGACCGCCGCGCGTCGGGGTGTGGTGCGTCGTTCACTTGATGAGGCCCACCTGGTCGAGCACGGTGCGCAGGTCGGTCGACTCCTCGTCGAGGAACGTCTTGAACTCGTCCCCGGCCTTGAAGGTGACCTGCCAGCCGTACTGCTTGGCGGCGTCCTGGAACGCGGTCGTCCGCACCGCCTCGCCGAGCGCCTCGTACCAGAACTCCAGCGCGTGCGCGGGCATCGTCGGCGGCGCGAAGACACCGCGCCAGCTGCCCTGCACGACGTCGAAGCCGGCCTCGGTGTAGGTCGGCACGTCCTTCGCCGCGTCCAGCCGCTCGGGGCTGGAAATCGCCAGCGCCCGGAACTTGCCGTCCTTGACGAACTCCATCGACTCCAGGCCGCCGGAGATGACGTCCACGTTGCCGCCGAGCAGTGCCAGCTCGGTCTCACCGCCGGAGAGCGGCAGGTAGGAGACCTTGTCGAACGGCACGCCGGCCGCGGTGGTGAACCGGGCGAGCGCGAGGTTTGACGGGCTGCCGAGCGTGCCGCCGGCGAACGTCAGCGACGCCGGGTCGGCCTTCAGCTTCGCCGCCACGTCGGCGACCGTCTTGAGGTCCGAGTCGGCCTTGACGTACATCGTCGAGTACTCCTGGAACAGCAGCGCGACCGGTGCCAGGTCGGTGAGCTGGTAGTCACCGGGCTTCTGCAACGACGCGGTGAGCGAGGAGATCGAGGTCAGCTGGAGCACGTCGTCGGTGTCCTTGGGCGACCGCCCGAGCTTCGCGGCCGCGACCAGCCCGGAGCCGCCGGGCAGGTGGTCGATGGCCATCGGCACGGTGACGATGCGGTCGCTCTGGAGCGCCTTCATCGTGGTGTTGATCGCGAGGTCGATGCCGCCGCCCGGCTCGAAGCCGGACAGGAAGGTGATGCGCTTCGTGGGGTACTCGGCCTCCTGCCCGCCGCCGTTGCCGGACTGGCAGCCGGCCAGGGCGACGACGGCGGTGGCGGCGAGGGCCACCAAGCGGGTTCGTGGGTTCATTGCGCCTCCTTGCGCGTGGAGGGGGATCAATCCGTGGGGGTGACCGCGGCGAAGAGGTCCAGGACCGAGTCGAGGTCGGCGCTGGACCAGGCCAGGTCGAAGGCGCGCTCGGCGCGTTCGGCGCCGAGCTGCCGGCCGGTGAGGCCGCGGAACTTGTCCCGCAGGTCGTCCCGGCTCAGTGGGTTGGCTTCGTGTCCGCGCGGGTTCGCGCTGACGATGGTGTGCGTGGTGCCGTCGCGCAGCGTCGCCACGAGACGCACGCCGATCTCGCCCGGCCAGCGCGACTCGATCTCGTCGTCGGCCACGACCGTGATACGGCGCATGAGCTCGCGGGCGTCCGGGTCGGCGATCGCCTCGGGGGTGAAGGCGTCCTCGTCGACCCGTCCGGCGACGAGCGCCCGCCAGACGGCGTACGGGAGGCTGTGGTCGGCGGTCTCCCGGGTCTTCGGGTCCCACTTCTCCGGCTCGCTGCCGGACTCGTGGGCCAGGAACTTCGCGGTGTGGTACGTGAGCGCCTCGACGTCACGCCAGTCGCCGATCCGCTCGCGCAGGTCGATCGCCGCCCAGATGGCCGGCTGGATGTTGTACGCCACCGGCCAGAACTTCAGCCTGGTGCCGACCAGCTTCCAGTCGTCGCCGAAGGGCGCGATGGGCAGCGGGCCGGCCTTGCCGTCGAGCAGCTCGACCATGCCGTGGCGCCCCTCGAACGGCGCCGCCGGCCCGGTCATGCCGCGGGCGGCGAGCTGGACGGTGAAGACGGCGTCGCGGGCGCTGAACGCGGTCGCGACGCCCTTGTAGTCGGAGAGCTGCCCGGCGCGGCTGGCGCGTAGCTGTACCCCGTTCGTCGCGGCGATCGCGATCGCGTTGCGGGTCTGGTGCTCGTCGAGTCCGAACAGGAGCGCCAGCCCGACCGTCGCCGCGATCGAGATGCCGTAGCCCTGGTCGATCACCTGCGGGCGACGGATCAGCACGGTCTCGGCGAAGCGCGTGTACACCTCGTGGGAGGCGGCGACCGCGCGGTGGAAGGCGCCGCCACTCGCGCCCGTGGCCGCCGCGACGGCGGCGAGCGCGCCGATGAGGTCGCTCGGATGCCCCGCGGGGTACGTGTCGTTGAAGTCGAGGTACCGGATCGCGGAGGTGTTGGCGAACGCGGCGTGCTCCACCGCGATCCGCTCGGAGCGTCCGATGAGGACACCGTCGCCGGCGGGGCTCACCTCCCGTGCCACGCGGGCCGCGAGGCAGTCCTGGCCGGCGACCGCGCAGGCGATCGTGTCGACGATGACGTCCCGCACCCGGTCGGCTGCCGCCTGCGGCACGGACGCCTTGCGTACGTCCATAGCGAACGCGGTGATCGCCTCGAGCGTGGCATCGGCCATCGTGCGCCTCCTGAGTCAGTGTGATCTTCGTGGTGCGAGATCGTATCACGGATCTGATATGATCCGGCAATACCGAGGAAACATCGAGCCTGACTTACGTCCTTGGACCGGTGTTTCACATACGATCAGGGGCGGTGTCCGAATGGAGCTAGCGGTCCGGCGACCATCGAAGATCGTTGCCGTCCATCTGAACTACCGGTCGCGGGCCGCCCAGCGCGGCAAGGTGCCGGACTTCCCGTCGTACTTCCTCAAGCCGCCGAGCGCGCTCGCCCCGCCCGGCGTGCTGGCGCGGCCCGCGGGCACCTCGCTGCTCGGCTTCGAGGGGGAGATCGCGCTCGTCATCGGCACGCGCGCGGCCGGCGTCAAGCCCGCCGACGGCTGGTCGCACGTGGCCGCGGTGACCGCCGCCAACGACTTCGGCGTGTACGACATGCGGGCGGCCGACGGCGGCTCCAACGTCCGCTCAAAGGGCGCCGACGGCTTCCTGCCGATCGGGCCCGAGCTGATCGACGCGCGCCAGGTCGACCCGGCCGGGCTGCGTTTGCGCACCTGGCTCAACGGGTCACTCGCGCAGGAGGCGACCACCGCCGACCTGCTCTTCGACTTCGGCTACCTGGTCGCCGACCTCTCCCAGACGCTCACGCTGGAGCCGGACGACATCATCCTGACCGGTACGCCGGCGGGAGCCTCGGTCGCGGTGCCCGGTGACCTCGTCGAGGTGGAGGTCGACGCCGGCTCGCTGACCAGCGGGCGGCTCACCACACGGATCGCCGAGGGCGCCCGCGGATACCGCATCGGGGCCCAGCCGGCGACCGACCCAGAGGTGGCCCGGCTCGCCTGGGGGACCGATGGCTGAGGTCACCGAGCTGCTCGGCCGGGTCGCCACCGCGACCCTCAGCGCCCAACTGCACAGGCGCGGCTACCGCGACACCAGCATCGAGGGCGTCACCACCAACGTGCCCGGGGCGCGCCTGGTCGGCGTCGCCCGTACGCTGCGGCTGGTCCCGTACCGGCCGGACCTCTTCGAGCGGCACGGCGGCGGCTACAACGCGCAGAAGCGGGCCTTCGACTCGCTCCGCCCCGGCGACGTGCTCGTCATCGACGCGCGCGGCGAGCGGCGGGCCGGCACGCTCGGCGACGTGCTGGCCGCCCGCGCGGCGTACCTCGGCGCGGCCGGCATCGTCACCGACGGCTGCGTACGCGACGCGACCGCCGTCGCCGCCGTGGGCATCCCCACCTTCTCCGCCGCGCCGCATCCCGCCCTGATCGGGCGCCGGCACGTGCCGTGGGCCGTCGACGAGACGATCGCCTGCGGCGGCGCGGCCGTACAGCCCGGCGACCTGATCGTCGGTGACGACGACGGCGTACTCGTCATCCCGCCGCACCTGGCCGAGGAGGTGGCCCGCGCCGCGCTGGCGCAGGAGCTGGAGGAGCGGTTCATCAGCGAGATGGTCACCCGGGGCGAGCAGATCGACGGGCTTTACCCGATGAACCCGGCCTGGCGCGAGCGGTACGACGCCTGGCGCCGTGAACTGTCCGATTTGGAGGAACTGTAGATGCGGTGGAGAAGCAGTCCCGGTGAGTTGCGCGGCTCGGTCGCGGCGCTCGTCACGCCGTTTACCGACGGCGGCGAGCTGGACCTGGCGAGCCTGGACCGGCTGGTGCGGTACCAACTCGACCACGGCTCGCACGGCGTGTCCATCGGTGGCTCCACCGGCGAGCCGAGCTCCCAGTCGATCGCCGAGCGCGCCGCCGCCATCCGCGCCGTCGGGCAGGCGGTCGCCGACCGCGCCTACTTCATGCCGGGTACGGGCTCGGCGAAGCTGGACGAGACGCTGGAGCTGACCGCCGTGGCCGCCGAGGCGGGGGCGGACGCGGTGCTGGTCATCACGCCCTACTACGTACGCCCCACGCAGGAGGCGCTCTACGAGTGGTACCGCACGGTCGCCCGGGAGTTTCCGGACCTGCCGATCGTCGCGTACAACGTGCCGACCCGCACGGCGGTCGACATCGCGCCGGAGACCGTGCGGCGGCTCTACACCGAGATCGACAACTTCGTGGGAATCAAGGAGACGACGCACGACTTCCAGCACGCGTCCCGGGTGATCCAGCTCTGCGGGCCGGACGTGCTGGTGTGGTCGGGCATCGAGCTGCTGTGCCTGCCGCTGCTGGCGATCGGCGGCGCCGGCTTCATCTCCGCGACCGCCAACCTCGCGCCGGCCGCGCACGCGGACCTGTACCGCGCCTGGCTCGCCGGCGACCACGCCGAGGCCCAGCGCATCCACTACGGACTCCATCCCCTGGTCGACCTGCTCTTCGTGGAGACCAACCCGGGGCCGAGCAAGTGGGTCCTGCACCAGATGGGACTGATCGCCTCGGCACACGTACGGCCGCCGCTGGTCACGCCGACGGCCGCCTCGCTCGAGCGGATCGGGTCGCTGCTGAAGGCGGGCGCCCCGTTCGTCTCGCCGGCGCGGTAGGGGCTCGCCCCGCCCGGAACGCGGGGCGGGTGACGGCCCGGCCGGCCACAGTGCGGGGGCGGCCGGCCGGGCCCGCGGTCAGGAGACCGCGCAGGTGACCGCCGGTGCCGGGTTGCCGCCGGTCCAACTGGCGAGGAACCCGAAGGTCGCGCTCCCGCCGGCGGCCAGGTTGCCGTTCCAGCTCAGGTTTCGCGCGGTGACCGCCGCGCCGGTCTGGGTGACGGTCGCGTTCCACGCCTGGGTGATCTGCTGGCCGCCGCCGAAGCTGAACGTGGCGGTCCACGCCGACCGGGCCGTGGTGCCGCCGTTCCGGACCGTGACCTCGCCCTGGAAGCCGCCGGTCCACTGGCTCACCACGCGGTAGGTCGCGGTGCAGGTGCCCGCTGGTGGCGGGGTCGTGACCGGTGGTGTGGTGGGCGGGGCCGCCGTGGTCGGCGACGACGTCGGTGTGGTGCCGCCGAGGACGCGCGCCACCGCCGGGTACCAGCGGTCGGCCATCTTCTGGAAGCCGGCGTCGTTGGGGTGGACGCCGTCGCCGGTGTCGGTGGCGGTGTTGAAGCCCGTCCACTGGTCCACCACCGTGATCGGTGACTGGGCGGTGGTGAGGCCGGCCGCCCAGGTCGGTATCCGGTTGTTGAACGCGATCACGTCGGCCGGGCAGGTGGCGCAGGCGTTGGCGCCCATCGGGATGATCTGCGCCACGATGATCTTCATGGCCGGGTTGTTGGCCCGCATCTGGCCGACCAGCTTGGTGAGCGCCGCGATCTTGTTGTCGGTGGGGATGTGGCCGCCCCACATGTCGTTCGTGCCCAGGTGCATGAGCACGACGTTCGGGTTGGTGGCGGCCAGCCATGGCGGTAGCTGGTTGTTGTCGGCGATGCCGGTGGCCGAGAAGCCGCCGTGCCCCTCGTGGTCGCCGTCGTGCGCGACCGAGCAGCCGCCGCCGGTCTGCGTGCCGACGAAGTCGATGTCGGTGTACCCGGTGCGCTGGAGGCGGTCCCAGAGCAGGGCGCGCCAACAGCCCGGCCCGGCGGTGATGGAGTCGCCGAGCGGCATGATGCGGACCGGCGCCGCGGCCGAGGCCACGGGCGTCCTGGCCACCGCGAGCGCGGCGGCCAGGGCGAGCATCGCGACGAGCAGGGAGATCAGGCTCCGCTTCATAGCGTCGTACACACCGTTCCGTTGAGGGTGAACACCGTTGGTGTCACGTTGGGCCCGCTGTATCCGCCGACGAAGCCGACGTTGACGGTGCCGCCGGCGGCCGCGAGCGTCGCGTTGCTCTCCAGGTTGGTGATTTTCACGGTGCGGCCGGTCTCCGTCCAGTTGGCGTTCCAGCCGCCGTTCATCTGCTGCCAGGCGGTCGGCCACTCGTACGTGAGCGTCCAGCCGGTGAGCGCCCGCGTACCGGTGTTGGTGATGTCCACTGTGGCCACGTAGCCGCTCGACCAGTCGGTGGTGTATCCGAACCGGACGGTGCAGGTGCTCTGCGCCGGCGTGCCGGTGGTGAAGGAGAGCGGCGGCGAGGCCCAGGAGACGTTGCCGGCGGTGTCGCGGGCCACCACGTTTACCGTGTACCGGCTGCCGGGGCGCAGGTTGTGCACGGTGAACGAGGTGCCGGGCGTCTCGCCGAGCTGCTCGGTGACCGCGCCGTGCTGGCGGTGCACCTCGTACTTGGCGATGGGGTGCGCGCCGGCGGTGGCGGCCGGCCAGCTGATCGTCGCCGAGCGGTCGGTGACGCCGCTCGCGGTGGGCTGACCGGGCGCGACCGGCAGTCCGGCCACGGGCCGGGAGTTGCGCGCCCGCACGACCGTCAGCGAGTACGGCGGCAGGGTCTGGCTGGTCGCCGAGCCAGCCTGGGCGGTGCTGACGGCCGAGGCGCCGTTGGTGTACGTGTGGACGGTCACCGCGCCCGCCGCCGGTGCGAAGCCGGAGTAGCCGATGGTGACGTCGTGCGCGTTGTCCGGGTCCTTGTTGAGCAGCAGGACGTTGACGTCCCCGTCGGCCTTGCGGACGGCGTGGGCGGTGACCAGCGGGTTGCCGGTGGCGGCGCGGATGAACTGGTCGCCGGGGCGGGCGAAGGCGTGCATCATGGCAAGCCCGTGGTACGGCGCGAACGGCGTGTTGAGCGCCGGCTGGCAGGTCGCGCCGTCGGCCGTGCAGTTGCCGCTGGAGAGGATGCCGAAGTCGCCGTAGTCGGTCTGACCAGCCACTGTGGACACGTTGCCGATGCCGTTGTGCACGTTCCACCACTGCACCGTGAAGACGCCGTTGGCGAGCAGCGAGGCGTACGTGTCGGCGAGGAAGAGCGCGCCCGGCTGCGTGTTCTGGCCGACGCCGACGTTGGTCTCGGTGAGGCTGATGCCGATCCGCTCCGAGCCGGCTCCGGCGTACCGGGCGATCTGCTGGCGCACGATGTAGAGCGCGTCGGTGAGGTGCTCGGTCTTGCTCATCGCGTCGGCGGCGCTGTTCCCGCCGGGGTACCAGTGCAGGTCGACGAAGTCGATCTTCGAGCCGGCGATGGAGAGCACCACCTGGTTCCAGCTGCCCGCGTCGCCCTCGGCCACGATCGCGTCCGGCCAGCCGGCGGGGATGGTGAGCACCGCGCCCACCTTGATGCTCGGGTCGACCGCCTTCATCGCGTCGGCGTACGCGACGACCTCGGACGCGTACTGCCGAGGGCTCTTGTCGGGGCGGTTGTCGGCCTCCCACGCCGAGCCGTAGTGGCCGTTGCCGTAGTTTTCGTTGCCGACGGTCCAGTACTTGACGCCGTACCCCTTGGTGATGTTGGCGTGGCGGACCCAGCCGGCGGCCTCGGCGGCGGTGCCGGTGCCGTAGTTCGCGATGATCATCGGGGTGGCGCCGGTGCGGCGCACGCCTGCCATGAAGGAGTCGAAGTCGGTGTTCGGCGCGACGTAGCCGCCGGGCGCGGTGTGGTCGGCCCAGTGGTAGATGTCCGCGTAGGAGCCACCGGGGTAGCGACGCATCGTCACGCCCGCCGACTTGAGCAGGTCGGCCACGGCGTTGGTGCCGAGCTCCTGGTCCCAGATCGCGTCGTTGATGCCCAGTCCGGTCGCGGGCATCGTGGCGAGGCCGGCCCGCGCGTTGACGGTGACGGCGGTCGGCGTGGTGGCCGCGTGCGCGGCGGGCTGGCTGATGCCGGCGAGCACGCCGCCGGCGAGAAGGAGTGCCGCGGCGGACGCCGTGCGGCGGATGGTGTGTGGTCTCATCGGTCAGACGCTCCGGGGACATGGCGCATCGGCAGGGATGACGCGTCGCGAAATGAGGTCGAGGGTTGCCCTGCCCACGACCATGTCCGGCTCTGAACCGATAGCAGTATCGATCGAGCGATGTCGCTTGGCAAGCGTGCTTTCCGGCTGTTCCGCTACGCTGCTCGGCTGTACTGCTGGATCTGCCTCTGACCGCGGCCGCAGCCCGCGCCGCGCGGCGGTGACGTTTTGGACGTGTCACTCCTCGGTGTGGCGGCGGTGGCGATCGTGGAGGTGGTAGTGGTGGCCCTCGTGGTCCAACTCGGTCGCGGTGTCCTCCTGGTACGTCGCGCCGCCGCGGGACTCGCTCGTGAGCGGCGCGGCGCCGCCTTCCGGTGGGCCGACGATGGACTGCTCGCCGGCGGCCAGGTGGGGGAACTTCAGGTCGAAGGCGGGGCGCTCGGAGCGGATGCGCGGCATCTTGTCGAAGTTGCGCAGCGGGGGCGGTGACGAGGTGGCCCACTCCAGCGAGTTGCCGTGGCCCCAGGGGTCGTCGACCTCGACCGTCTCGCCGTACCGCAGTGACTTCCAGACGTTGTACATGAAGAACAGCGTGGAGGCGCCGAGCACGAAGGAGCCGATCGTGGAGACGGTGTTGAGCGGCGTGAAACCGTCGCTCTGGTGGTAGTCGGCGTAGCGGCGGGGCATGCCCTCGTTGCCCAGCCAGTGCTGCACCAGGAAGGTGATGTGGAAGCCGACGAACATGGTCCAGAAATGCACTTTGCCCAGGCGCTCGTCGAGCATGCGGCCGGTCATCTTGGGAAACCAGAAATAGACGCCGGCGAAGGCCGCGAAGACGATCGTTCCAAAGAGGACGTAGTGGAAGTGGGCCACGACGAAGTAGCTGTCGGTCGTCTGGAAGTCGAGGGGCGGGCTGGCCAGCAGCACGCCGGAGAGCCCGCCGAGGAGGAAGGTGACCAGGAAGCCGATGGCGAATATCATCGGCGTCTCGAACGTCACCTGCCCCCGCCACATGGTGCCGATCCAGTTGAAGAACTTGACGCCGGTCGGTACGGCGATGATGAACGTGGCCGCGGAGAAGAAGGGCAGCAGCACGAAACCGGTGGCGAACATGTGGTGCGCCCACACGATCATCGAGTACACGAAGATGACGACCGTCGCGGCGACCATGCCCTTGTAGCCGAAGAGCGGCTTGCGGGAGAAGACCGGGATGACCTCGGTGACGATGCCGAAGAACGGCAGCGCGACGATGTAGACCTCCGGATGGCCGAAGAACCAGAAGAGGTGCTGGTAGATGAGCGGCCCGCCGTGCTCGGCGTCGTATACGTGGGTCCCGAGCTTGCGGTCGGCGAGCAGGACCAGCAGGGTCGCCGCGAGGAGCGGGAAGACCGCGACCACCATCAGGCTGGTGACCAGCATGTTCCAGGTGAAGATCGGCATCCGGAACATGGTCATCCCGGGCGCCCGCAGCGTGATGATCGTCGTGATCATGTTGACCGCGCCGAGGATCGTGCCCAGGCCGGAGACGACCAGGCCCACGACCCACATGTCACCGCCGATGCCCGGGCTGTTCTGGGCGTGGCTGAGCGGCGTGTACGCGGTCCAGCCGAAGTCGGCCGACCCGCCCGGCGTGATGAAGCCGCCCAACACGACAAGGCCGCCGAAGAGGTACAGCCAGTAGGCCAGGGCGTTGAGCCGGGGGAACGCCACGTCCGGCGCGCCGACCTGGAGCGGCACCAGGTAGTTGCCGAACGCGAACACCAGCGGCGTCGCGAAGAGCAGCATCATGATGGTGCCGTGCATGGTGAAGAGCTGGTTGTACTGCTCCGGCGAGAGAAACTGGAGCCCCGGCCGGGCCAGCTCACCGCGCATCAGCATCGCCATGATGCCGGCGGCCAGGAAGAAGCCGAACGACGTGGTGAGGTACAGCAGGCCGATCTGCTTGGCGTCCGTGGTGCGGAGCAGCCGCGCCAGCGCGCTGCCCCGCACCGGCCGGTGCACCGGTCCCGGATAACGGGGGACCGTACCCGGCTCTATGCCAACTGCCATCCGAGACCTCCGCGCGCGCAAATCGCCTAGGGCATGAACACCGAACGGACGCAGTCGTCCTGCTTCTCCTTGAACAGCCGGTAGCCGTCGGCCCCGTCGTCCAGGGACATCGCGTGAGTGGCGAGGTGCTCGGTCACCAGCTCGTCGCGTTCCATGCGTTCCAGGAGCATGGGTATGTAGCGCGGGCCGTGCACCTGCGCGCCGCGCAGCGTGAGCCCCTTGTTCATCAGCGCGCCGAGCGGAAACTTGTCGACCATGCCGGCGAAGACGCCGAGCACGAAGACGGTGCCGCCCTTGCGGCAGGCGAGGACCGCCTCGCGTACCGCCGGCGGCCGGTCCTGCTGGAGGCGCAGTTGCTGCTTCACCTGGTCGTACAGGTATTCGGGGCCGGTGCTGTGCCCCTCCATGCCGACCGCCTCGATGCACACGTCGGGGCCCCGCCCGCCGGTGCGTTCGCGCAGCTCCGCCTCGACGCCGGTGCGCGTGTAGTTGATGGTCTCCGCGCCGATGTACCGCTCGGTCATCCGCAGCCGGTAGTCGAAGCGGTCGATCACGATCACGCGTTCCGCGCCGAGCAGCATCGACGCCCGCGCGGCCAGCTGGCCCACCGCGCCGGCGCCCCACACCGCGACCACGTCGCCGGGCTTGACCCCGCCGAGGTCCGCGCCCATCCAGCCGGTCGGCGCCGCGTCGGAGGCGAAGAGCGCGCGCTCGTCGCTCACCCCATCCGGCACGCGGAACGCGCCGACGTCGGCGAACGGCACGCGGATGTACTCGGCGTGGCTGCCCTTGAAGCCGCCCAACGCGTGCGAGTACCCGTAGCAGCCGCCCGGCGCCTGCCCCCACAGCGTCTCGGTGATCGCCGGGTTGGTGTTGCCGTTGTCGCAGGACGAGTAGAGGTCGTTGGCGCAGTACCAGCATCGGCCGCAGGCGATGAACGACGAGACCACGACGCGGTCGCCGATGGTGTGGTTGCGCACGTCCATGCCGGTCTCCACGACCTCGCCCATGAACTCGTGGCCGAGCACGTCGCCGGCCCGCATGAACGGGATGTATCCGCCGAGCAGGTGCAGGTCGGAGCCGCAAGTGACGCTCCGCCGCACCTTGACGATCATGTCCTGCCGGTTTTCGATCCGCGGGTCGGGCACCTCGCGCGCCGCGACCTGGTTGACGCCCTCCCAGGTCAGCGCCCGCACGCCAGCGCCTCCCGGTTCGCTCGCTCGCTCACTGGGCCTCCTGGTTCGCTCGCTCGCGCGGCGCTGAAGGCGACGTCTTCCCTCGCGGCCCCGAAAGACCACCCCACGAAAACGCTCCGCTGCGCTCCACGTTTACGCGGGGACCCCGGACCCCGACTTCGTCGGCGGGACCGCTCAGTCCAGACGCCGCCGCGCCAGCTCGCTCGCTCACAGCCGCCCCTCTTCGCGGCCGTGGCTGGTGGCGTACTCGATCGGGCGGTTGAGAACCGTGCGCCGGCTGGAGGGCCGCGGGTCCGGCTTGAGCACCTCGCCGGTCTCGATGATGCTGCGGGCCTCGCGCAGCGCCCGGCGGACCGCGTGCCGTGGGTCCTGGTCGCTGAGCGTGGCGGCCATCGACGAGAGGCCGGACGGTTCGCCCTCGCGGAGCCGTACGGCGATCTCGGTGCCCCGCTTGCCCGCCGCCGGCCGCAACCGGATCTCCACGGCGTCGCCCAGCTCGACCAGCGGCTGGGGCAACTGCGCCGCGCGCATCTCGTCCAGTGGCTTGTAGACGGTCAGTACGTGCCAGCGCACCTCGTCCTCGACCCGCCGTTCCCGGCTTCGGGCCGCCAGCACGCTGCCGACCACGGCCGCGCTCGCCGCGCCGACGGCGCCCATGAAGGCGCCTCTGAGCAGGCTCATCCCGATTCACCCCCGACCCTGCGTGATACCCCCTTCGCGGTGAGCAAACGTCGGGCACGGGGATTTGTGCGGAGCCGCGCGTGCCCACCTGACCCTCCGCGGGTCAGGTGACGTGAACGGCGCCGCCCATCGCCTGGCGGAGCCGGTCCTGCAACTCGTGGTCGATGGTCGTCTCGTCCGGGTCACCGCCGCCACCGGGCTCGAAGACCAGCGCGTCCAGGTACGGGTCACGGTCCGCGCTGTCGCGGCTCTCGATCGCGGTGTGGCCGCGGCGCCGGGCGGCCTCCACGTCCAGCCCGCGCGTCACCACGTCGTGGGCCAGGTTGAGCGCGAGGATGTTTCCCTCCTCGTCCTCGCAGTGCGACGACAGCTCGCCGCGCGTGCGGTCGTACACCACGCTGCCACTGAACGCGGCCAGCGCCCCGATCCGCTCCAGCGGAACCCTGTGCGCCACGACGTGCTCCACCACGTCGACGTGCGAGTGGGGGAAGCGGTGCGGCACCATCGCGCGGGAAACCACGACCCGCTTCCACGGCGTCCGGTCGTGCCAGATGAGCGTGTTCTCGCTCGCCTCGTCCGGGGGTCCGTACTTCTGGTCCGCGGCCCGCGCCGCGGCTGTCGCGGCCGTCGGCCAGCCCTCGGTCAGCTCCGGCTTCACGCGTGCCTCCTCGCCGGGCCGCGGGCCACCGTCGGTGCCTTGTGCCGCGCGACCGGCCGGTCCGCGTCCGCCGTACCCGCGCCGGCGTCAGCCAGCTCGAACGCGAACCCGCTCGTGTACGGCTGGGCGATGCCCATCATGTGACCGGCGACCATCTCGGTGTACTCGCGGCGCGCCTCCTCCACGCCGACCCGCCCCCGGATCAGGTCGTGGGCGAGGTTGAGGGCGAGGAAGTTGATCGGCTCCACGTCGCAGCCGATCGCGACCTCGCCGCGAGTGCGCTCGACCCGGATGCTGCCGTTGAAGGCGGCCAGGTCGGCGGTGGCCTCCGCCGGCACCGAGAGGTCGATCCAGCCCTCGATGCGGTCGTTGTGCGGCTGGGGGAAGCGGTGCTCGACGGGGTCTCGGTTGACCACCACGCGCTTCCAGGGCAGGGCGCGGTTCCACACCAGGCGGCTGGGCATCGCCTCGTCCGGCGGCCCGTACCGCTCGGCGGTCCGGGCCGCGGCCTCGCGCGCCTCCGGTGGCCAGTCGCCGACCACGCGCTCCAACGTGTCAGTCAAGACGTCTCGCCTCCTTCGGGTCGCCTCCTTCGGGTCTCGGAACCGGGTACCCGGCGGATCGCCGGGCATTCACGCTCCACCGGACCGGTTTCCCGCGCCCCAATCACCTCCGCCGGACGATCCGGCCTCACCCGTACCTCGCCGAAGGTCGTGACATCTGATCGAACGCCGGCCGCCCGGGCCGCCTTGAGATCGAAGGACGCCCGACCATGGCCAAGGCAGTGGGGATCGACCTCGGCACGACCAACTCCGTGATCGCCACGCTGGACGGCGGCCAGGCGCAGGTGGTACCGAACGCCGAGGGCTCGCGCACCACTCCCTCGGCGGTCGGGTTCACCGAGGAGGGCGAGCGGCTGGTCGGGCAGTCGGCCCGGCGCCAGGCGATCCTGAATCCCCAGGGGACGGTCTACTCGGCGAAGCGCTTCGTCGGGCGCCGCTCGGCGGAGGTGAGCCAGGAGGCGCGGGCGGTCACCTTCGACGTGGCGCCCGGTACGGACGGCGCGGCCCGCCTCCGTGTGCGGGGCCGGCTCCATCCGCCCGAGGAGATCAGCGCGATGATCCTGCGCAAGCTGGCCGACGACGCGGGCAGGTTCCTGGGCGAGAGGGTCGACCAGGCGGTCATCACCGTGCCGGCGTACTTCAACGACGCGCAGCGCACCGCGACGAGGGACGCGGGCCGGATCGCCGGCCTGGAGGTGCTGCGGATCATCAACGAGCCGACCGCGGCCGCGCTGGCGTACGGCCTGGACAAGCGCCAGCACGAGACGGTGCTCGTCTTCGACCTCGGCGGCGGCACGTTCGACGTGAGCATCCTGGACGTCGGCGAGGGCGTCGTGGAGGTACGGGCCACCGCCGGCGACACGCACCTGGGCGGCGACGACTTCGACCGCCGGCTGGTCGACCACCTGGCCGGGGAGTTCCTGCGTGAGGAGGGCATCGACCCGCGTGACGACCCGCAGGCGCTGCAACGGCTCTTCGAGGCGGCGGAGAAGGCCAAGGTCGAGCTGAGCGCGGTCGACCAGACGCAGGTGAGCCTGCCGTTCGTCGCCGCCGGCGCCGGCGGGCCCAAGCACCTGAACGCGACGGTGACCCGCTCGACGTTCGAGCAGATCACCGCGGACCTCGTCGAGCGGTGCCAGAGCCCGGTGCGGCAGGCGATGTCGGACGCCAGGATCACCGACCGCGACCTGGACGAGGTGCTCCTGGTCGGCGGCTCGACCCGGATGCCCGCGGTGCGGGACCTGGTCCGGCGGCTGACCGGCAAGGAGCCGAACATGACGGTGAACCCGGACGAGGTGGTCGCGATGGGCGCGGCGGTCCAGGCGGCCGTGCTCACCGGCCAGGGCCCGGACGTGCTGCTGCTCGACGTGATCCCGCTGTCACTGGGGCTGGAGACGCTGGGCGGCGTGATGATCCGGACCGTCGACCGGAACACGACCATCCCGCTGCGGCGCGCCGAGGTCTTCTCCACCGCCGACGACAACCAGTGCGCCGTCGACGTGGTGGTGCTCCAGGGCGAGCGGGAACGCGCGGCGGACAACCGCGTGCTGGGCCGCTTCCGGCTGGAGGACATCCGGCCGGCGCCGCGCGGCGAGCCGCAAATCGAGGTCACGTTCGACGTCGACGCCAACGGCATCCTCAACCTCTCGACGCGGGACGGGGAGACCGGCGTCCGGCAGACCATCACGATCACCGGCACCGGCAACCTGGACCGGTCCGACGTGGAACGGATGATCGCCGAGGCGGAGTGGTACCGAGAGGAGCGCGGCGGACGTGCACGACGCCCACTTCACGCCGAGCTGAGCGGCCCGTGACCGAGCAGCCGAACGACAACCGCGCGGTCCCCGTCGACTCCGGATCCACCGTGGACGCACCGCCGGTCGGGGAGTCCGTCGTGGAGACCGATCGGAGCGTCGCCGAGCTGGAGGACCGCTGGCGGCGCGCCCTCGCCGACCTCGACAACATGCGCAAGCGGCACGCCCGCGAGACCGAGCGGGAACGGCTGGCCGAGCGGGGCCGCGTGGCCCTGGCGTGGCTGCCCGTGCTGGACAACCTGGAGCTGGCGCTGGACCACGCGCTGCGGGACCTCAGCCACGACACCGGGAGCCTCACCCAGGGGCTGCTCGCCGTACGGGACCAGGGCATCGACGTGCTCGCCGCACTCGGGTACCGGCGGCACGACGAGACCGGCGTCCCGTTCGACCCGGAGCGGCACGAGGCGATCGTCGCCCGGGGGGACGACCACGTACCGCCCGGAACCGTGCTGGAGGTGCTCCGCCCCGGGTACGGCGACGGGGCCCGGCAGCTCCGGCCCGCGGCCGTGGTGGTCGCCGCCGAGCCGTCCACCGAACCGCCGGAGTAGCGGCTCGATGCCACCGGACCACTACGAGCCGCGAACGACGCTGTGGAGGGGCGGACGACCGTGGACGTCAACCGGCTGACCGAGAAGTCCCAGGCGGCGCTGCGGGACGCCCAGACTGCGGCGCTGCGCCAGGGACACACCGAAGTGGACGGTGAGCACCTGCTGCTCGCCCTGCTCGACCAGGCGGACGGCCTCGCACCCCGGCTGCTGGAAGGAGCCGGCGCGGACGCCGCGGCCATCCGGCGGGACTCCGTGGCCGAGCTGGGCCGGCGGCCACGGACGGGCCGACCGGCCGCCGAGCCCGGAGAGGCTTTCATCACCCAGCGGCTCAACCGGGTCCTGGAGGCCGCCGAGCGGGAGGCGAAGCGGCTCCGGGACGAGTACGTCTCGGTCGAGCACCTGCTGCTCGCGCTCGCCGACGAGGGCTCGGCGACCGCCGCCGGCCGGATACTGCGCGACCAGAGCGCGACCCGGGAGCGACTGCTCTCCGCGCTCACCTCGGTCCGGGGGAGCCATCGGGTCACCTCGACGACGCCCGAGGGCACGTACGACGCGCTCGAGAGGTACGGCCGCGACCTCGTCGCCGACGCCCGCGCGGGGCGGCTCGACCCGGTCATCGGGCGGGACGCGGAGATCCGGCGCGTGGTGCAGATCCTCTCCCGCAAGTCCAAGAACAACCCGGTGCTCGTCGGTGACCCCGGCGTCGGCAAGACCGCGGTCGTGGAAGGGCTGGCGCAGCGGATCGTGCACGGCGACGTACCCGAAGGGCTGCGCGACAAGGTCGTGTTCGCCCTCGACATGGGGGCGCTGGTGGCCGGCGCGAGGTACCGCGGCGAGTTCGAGGAACGGCTGCGCGCGGTGCTCAGCGAGGTACGCGCCGGCGACGGGCGGATCCTGCTCTTCGTCGACGAGCTGCACACGGTGGTCGGCGCCGGCGCGGGGGAGGGCGCGATCGACGCCGGCAACCTGCTCAAGCCCGTGCTGGCCCGCGGCGAGCTGCACATGATCGGCGCCACCACGCTCCAGGAGTACCGGCAGCGCGTGGAGAAGGACGCCGCGCTCGCCCGGCGGTTCCAGACGGTGCTCGTCGACGAGCCGAGCGTGCCGGACACGATCTCGATCCTGCGCGGGCTGCGGGAGCGGCTGGAGGTCTTCCACGGCGTGAAGGTCCAGGACGCCGCGCTGGTCGCCGCGGCGACGCTGAGCCACCGGTACATCGCCGACCGGTTCCTGCCGGACAAGGCGATCGACCTCGTGGACGAGGCGTGCGCGCGGCTGCGTACCGAGATCGACTCGATGCCCGCCGAGCTGGACGAGGTGACCCGCCGCGTGACCCGGCTGGAGATCGAGGACGCGGCGCTCGCCAAGGAGACCGACCCGGCCAGCGGCGCCCGCCTCGACCAGCTCCGCCGCGAGCTGGCCGACCTGCGCGCCGAGGCGGACGCCAAGCGGGCGCAGTGGGAGAGCGAGCGGCGGGCGATCCGCCGGATACAGGGCCTGCGCGGCGAGGTCGAGCGGGTACGGCACGAGGCCGAGGAGGCGGAGCGGGCACACGACCTCAACCGCGCCGCCGAGCTGTGCCACGGCCGGCTGCCCGAGCTGGAACGCCGGCTCGGCGCCGAGGAGGATCAGCTCGCCGCCAAGCAGGGGGACCGGCGGCTGCTGCGCGAAGTGGTCACCGAGGACGAGATCGCGGAGATAGTGGCGGCCTGGACCGGCATCCCCGTACGCCGCCTGCGCGAGGGGGAGCGGGAGAAGCTGCTCCGCCTCGACCAGATCCTTCAGGAGCGCGTGGTCGGCCAGGACGAGGCGGTGCGCCTGGTCGCCGACGCGATCATCCGGGCCCGCTCGGGCATCAAGGACCCGCGCCGCCCGGTCGGGTCGTTCGTCTTCCTCGGCCCCACCGGCGTCGGGAAGACCGAGCTGGCCAGGGCGCTGGCCGCCGCGCTCTTCGACACCGAGGAGAACATGGTGCGGCTGGACATGAGCGAGTACCAGGAGCGGCAGACGGTCAGCCGGCTGGTCGGCGCGCCGCCTGGCTACGCCGGGTACGAGGAGGGCGGCCAGCTCACCGAGGCGGTGCGGCGCAGGCCGTACGCGGTCGTGCTCTTCGACGAGATCGAGAAGGCGCACGCGGACGTCTTCAGCATGCTGCTCCAGGTGCTCGACGACGGGCGGATCACCGACTCGCAGGGGCGTACGGTCGACTTCCGCAACACCGTGATCATCATGACCTCGAACATCGGGGCGGTGCACATGCTCGGCGACGGCACCGAGCTCGACGAGGGCGCCCGGGACCGCGTGCTCGCCGAGCTGCGCGGGCACTTCCGGCCCGAGTTCCTCAACCGGGTCGACGACATCGTGCTCTTCCAGCGGCTCGCGCTGGCGCAGATCGAACGGATCGTCGACCTCCAGTTCGACGAGCTGCGCCAGCGGCTGGCGGAGCGGCGCCTCGGCGTCGAGCTGACCGAGCCGGCCCGGCGGCTGATCGCGGAGCACGGCTTCGACCCGGTGTACGGTGCCCGCCCGCTGCGCCGCTACATCGCCCGTGAGATCGAGACCCGGGTCGGCCGGGCGCTGCTCGCCGGCGACCTGCCGGACGGCGCGACGATCCGGGTCGACGCCCGGGAGGGGCTGCCGGTGGTGGAGTTCGCGCCCGCCGGAGCCACCGCCAGAGCCGCGGTCTGACCCGGCCGGAGACCGGGCCGCCGGTACCGCCGCCGTCAGGTGCCCGGGCCGTCGATGGGGAAGGCGGCCGTCACCGTGGTGCCCTTGGGACCCGTGTCGACGACCAGGTCCGGGCAGAGCCGCCGGGCGATCCACAGCCCGCGCCCGCCGAGCGCGGTCGGCTCCGGCCGGCGCGTGCCGGCGGTGGGGTCGGGCAGGCCCGGCCCGTGGTCGACGACCTGGCAGCGGAGCAGCGGCCCGTCGCGCCAGAGCAGCAGCCGCCCCCAGCCCCCGCCGTGGCGGATCGCGTTGGTGGCCAGCTCCCCGCCGACGATCAGCAGCCGCTCGACCTGCTCCGGCGAGGCGCCCAGGTGGTCACCGTGCGCGGCCAGGGCGGCGCGCAACGCGTACAGCCCGTCCTCGTCGAACCGGTGGTCCACCGCGACCACCTCCGGAACCACGATCCGCGCAGGCCTCGCCCGCTCCCGGGCGGGCCGGCCAGCGCTGGTCATCGCCCGCTACTACCCCGAGCCGCGACATGTCACGCCTGCCGCGTGTGCGATCCGGATTCCCTCGGTGGTGCCGGTACGGCGCCGGATGTGAAAGGGTGGGGGCTGGAGGTCTGGTCATGACACGCTTGACGACCACCATCCGCGTCGGCGGCCCCCAGGTCCGGCTGGGCCTGGTCGGCGAGATCGACCTGTCCAGCGTCGACGTGCTCCTGCGGGCGCAGGGCGAGGCGTTGGCCATGGCGGCGTCCAGAGGGCTCCGGGGCATCGTCGTCGACGTCGACCGGGTGACGTTCCTCGACTCGACGGGGATCGGTGCGCTGGTCGGCGGCTTCCGTCAGGCGGCAGCGGCCGATCTGAGCTTCCGGCTGGAAAACCCGCGCGGCGTTGTCGCCCGCGTGCTCGACGTGGCCGGCGTGCTGACCACGCTCGCGCCCGAGCGCCGGGCCGCCTGAGTGCCCGCTCGCCCGGCCGCGCCGAGGCACCGCACATCGCCCGGCGCCCGGTGCCGGGCAGGCGCGGTCAGCTCGGCCGGCCGTACGTCTCCAGCAGGCGCAGCCAGACCTCGTTGATGGTCGGGTAGGCCGGCACCGCGTGCCACAGCCGGTCGAGCGGGACCTGTCCGACGACCGCGATCGTGGCGGCCTGGAGCAGCTCGCTCACGTCCGGGCCGACGAAGGTCACGCCGAGCACCACCTCGCGGTCCTCGTCGACGACCATGCGCGCGGTGCCCTTGTAGCCGTCGGCGTGGACGCTCGCCCCGGCGACGTTTCCGATCTCGTAGTCGACCGCGCGGACCCGGTAGCCGGCGTCGGTGGCCGCCTTGAGCGTGAGGCCGACCGACGCCACCTCCGGATCGGTGAACGTCACCTGCGGCACCGCCTCGTGGTCGGCGGTCGCCGCGTGCGTGCCCCACGGCTGGTCGGAGACCGGCGCGCCCTTCGCCCGCGCGGCGATCACGTCGCCGGCCGCCCGCGCCTGGTACTTGCCCTGGTGCGTGAGGAGCGCGCGGTGATTCACGTCGCCGGTCGCGTACAGCCAGTCGAAGCCCTCGACCCGCATCGTGTCGTCGGTGGCAAGCCAGTCGCCCGGCGTCAGGCCGACCGCTTCGAGGCCGATGTCCCGGGTACGCGGCACGCGGCCGGTCGCGACCAGCACCTCACGGGCGGTGACGGTGTGGCCGTCGCCGGTCTCCACGGTCACGCAGTCGCCGGTGCGGCGGACCCGGGTCGTCTCGGTGTGCGGGAGCACGGTCACGCCCAGCTCGCGGAGCGCGGCGGCGACCTGCTCGCCGGCGAACGGCTCCATGCTGGCGAGCAGCCCGCCCCGGGAGATCAGCGTTACGGTGGTGCCGAGGGCGGCGTACGCGGTGGCCATCTCGGTCGCGACCACGCCGCCGCCGATGATGGCGAGGCTCTCCGGCGCCGCCTTCGCGCTCGTCGCCTCGCGGCTGGTCCACGGCCTGGCCTCGCGCAGCCCGTCGATGTCGGGGATGAGCGGCTCGGAGCCGGTGGCGACGGTCACCGCGTGGCGGGCCCGCAGCACGGCCTCGCCGCCGTCCGCCTTCGCGACGGTGACCTCCTTCTCCCCGGTCAGCCGGCCGTGGCCGCGCAGGACCGAGATGCCCGCGCCCTCGGCCCACTCGACCTGGCTGTCGTCGTTCCAGTTGTGCGTGAACGAGTCGCGGCGCGCGAGCACGGCGGCCACGTCGAGGTCGCCGGTGACCGCCTCCTTCGCACCGTCGACCTGCCGGGCGCCGCGCAG
Organism: Phytohabitans kaempferiae; assembly: GCF_042433955.1. Classification (NCBI taxonomy): domain Bacteria; kingdom Bacillati; phylum Actinomycetota; class Actinomycetes; order Micromonosporales; family Micromonosporaceae; genus Phytohabitans; species Phytohabitans kaempferiae. Next base: position 52,506 of record NZ_JBHLUH010000104.1, read on the forward strand.
CGCCTGGGCGGGGCGAAGCAGGGCCTTGGACGGCATGCAGGCCCAGTACGAGCACTCGCCGCCGACGAGCTCGTGCTCGACCAGCACGGCGGTCAGTCCGCCCCGCACCGCGCGGTCGGCCACGTTTTCGCCGACCGCGCCGGCGCCCAGCACGATGAGGTCGTATTCGGTCGCTTGCATCGGGGGCATCTCTTCTCGGTCGCGGGGTCTTCTCGGTCGTGGGTCTTCTCGGTCGAGGGGTATCCGGCTGGCCTGTGCGGCGGTCTCCACACTATGCCGGCGAGCGGCCGGCCGCCGGCATCCGCGCCCTCGGAAGGGATAGGGCCGATGTCCACAAGCGACGGGCGCCGGGTACGCCGACCGGCCCGGCGCGCATGCTTCCCGGCGCGGTTGGGAAAGGATGGTGGGCATGTCCTACGTGAGCACCGCCGGGGAGTTCACCCGCGACCAGCGCTACATCGCCAGCCGGATCACCGCCGACGGGGAGGACGGCTATCCGGTGGAGGCGGGGCGCTACCGCCTCGTCGCCAGCCGCGCCTGCCCCTGGGCTGGCCGGGCGGTCATCGTGCGCCGCCTGCTCGGGCTGGAGCCGGTGCTGTCGATGGGCGTCGCCGGGCCGACGCACGACGCGCGGAGCTGGACCTTCGACCTCGACCCCGGCGGGCGTGACCCGGTGCTCGGCATCGAGCGGCTCCAGGAGGCGTACTTCGCCCGCTTCCCCGACTACGACCGGGGCATCACCGTGCCGGCCATCGTCGACGTGCGCACCGGGCAGGTGGTGACCAACGACTACGCGCAGATGACGCTCGACCTGTCGACCGAGTGGCGGGCGTACCACCGGCCCGGCGCGCCCGACCTCTACCCCGAAGCGGCGCGTGCCGAGATCGACCAGGTCAACAAGGTGGTCTTCGCCGACGTCAACAACGGCGTGTACCAGTGTGGCTTCGCCGGCGGCCAGGAGGCGTACGAGGAGGCGTACCGGCGGCTCTTCGCCCGGCTCGACTGGCTCTCCGACCGCCTGGCCAGGCGGCGCTACCTCGTCGGCGACACGATCACCGAGGCGGACGTGCGGCTCTTCACGACGCTGGTGCGCTTCGACGCGGTGTACCACGGCCACTTCAAGTGCAACCGCCAGAAGCTGACCGAGATGCCGGTGCTCTGGGCGTACGCGCGAGACCTCTTCCAGACGCCCGGCTTCGGGGACACCGTCGACTTCGTCGACATCAAGCGCCACTACTACGAGGTGCACCGCGACATCAACCCGACCGGCATCGTGCCCGCCGGCCCCGACCTGTCCGGCTGGCTCGCCCCGCACGGCCGCGAGGAGCTGGGCGGTCGCCCGTACGGCGCCGGCTGCGAGCCCGGCCCGCTCAGCGAGGCGGAGACCGTGCCGGCGGAGCACACGCCGCTGGCCTGACGGGGGAGGAGCTGACCGGCCGATAGGCTGAGGCGATGGGCGATCTTGTCGACAGAGGTGTCTCCTATCTGGTGGACGCGGTCGCACCGGAGTCGGTCCGCGACGACCTGCGGGTCATCCGTGAGGAGCTGCGCTGCACCGCGGTCATGGTGATCGGCTCGGATACACGGCGGTTGCTCGACGCGGTCGGGCACGCCCTCGAAGCCGGGCTGGACGTGTACGTGCGGCCGCACCCCGCCGGTGCCCGCCCGCGGCAGTTCGTGGAGCACTTCCGGGAGGTGGCGGCCGGCGCCGAGCGGGCACGGCGACAGCATCCGGATCGCGTGACCCTGCTCCTCGGGAGCGAGTTGTCGCTCACCTCACGCGTGGCCGTGCCCGTGGGCTCCGAGTTTCTGCGGCTCAAGGCGATCCTGCGCCTGAGAGCGGTGCTCCGGCGGCGGATCGACCGCCGGGTCAACGCACTGCTGGCCGAGCTGCTTTCGGTGGCCCGCCGCGAGTTCGCCGGGCCGGTCACGTACGCCGCGGCCTACTGGGAGCGGGTCGACTGGTCCGCCATGGACGTGGTGGGAGTCAACCTCTACCGCATGGGCGACGACCCGGACGCCTACGCCCGCCATGTGCGCTCGCTCGTCCACACCTCGGCCAAGCCGGTCGTGATCACGGAGTTCGGCTGCGGGGCACACGTCGGGGCGGATCGTCGCGGGCCCGGCTCGTTCTTCATCGTCAACTGGTTCACCGTGCCGCCACAGGTGCGGCCGGGGCACGTGCGCGACGAGTCCGTACAGGCGAGCTACCTGACTGAGCTGATCGACCTCTACACCGAGGCGGGCGTGCACGGCTGCTTCGTGTTCACCTTCCGCATGCCCGACTTCCCGCACGATCCCGATCCGCGGCGTGACCTGGACATGGCCGGCTTCGCCTTGGTGAAGCCCTCTTCCGAGGCGCCCGAGGGGTGGGCCCGCAAGGAGGCGTTCGCGGCGGTCGCCGAGCGATACTCCCGACCGCTCGCGCCGTGACCGCGCCGGCCCGCGCCGTGGGAGACACGGGCCGGGCGGTCGTCGCGGTCAGGCGCCGGGGATGCGCCCCACGCCCGCGCCGCCGGTGACTAGACGAGTGATGCGGGGAGTTATCGGCTGGTTCAGTGGTCGAAGGCGATCAGGCT
>NZ_JBHLUH010000105.1:0-81747 GCF_042433955.1 Phytohabitans kaempferiae
ATGGACACCCACTAAACCTGTACATTCCACCCTGAAGTTAACAAACCACCGCTAGTCGCTTGCCGAGCTTGGCCGCTTGGATGGGGGTCAGGCGGTGGTGTGCGTCGTGCAGCAGGGGCAGCTCAGGGCCGAACTCGGCGCGGACGGCCTCGAACACCGACGGAATGTGGCGTAGGTACGCGGCGGTGTCCCAGGTCTCCTCGACCGGGCGGGGCGCTCGACGGGCGGGATCGTAGTCGTAGCGTCCCCCACCGTCCGGGGTCGCCGACGAGGCCACACCGTATACCGTCGCCATGCCCGGCACGCCGGTCTGCACCCGCACAGCTTGGTAGCCCAGCCCCAGATGCGCCCGGATCGAGTCGAACAGTTCGGGCAGGTCCCTCCCACTCGCGTGTCCGTAGGTAAGGCAACCGGTCCGGCACCTACCGCCCAGGAGTTGGTACAGCGGAAGGCCGGCGGACTTCGCTTTGATGTCCCACAGGGCGGTGTCCACTGCGGCGATGGCCGCCATGGTCACCGGTCCGCGCCGCCAGTACGCGCCACGGTAGAGGTACTGCCAGGTGTCCTCGATGCGGTGCGCGTCCCGTCCGATCAGCAGCGGGACGACGTGGTCGGCCAGGTAGCTGGCCACGGCGAGTTCGCGGCCGTTCAGCGTCGCGTCGCCCAGTCCGACGTGCCCGTCCGATGTGGTGATGCGCAGCGTGACGAAATTTCGTCCAGGGCTCGTGACGAGGACTTCCGCGGACGCGATATGCATGCTTGTCACCTTCCGGCTGTACAGCTTCGTGAACTCGCGACCGGATCATTTCGGCACGGCGTGGACTAGCGTGGCAACCGGTTGCCACGAGTTGTCTTCGTCGGGTTCGGCCGACGCCCCGGACAGCGCCGAGCGGTCGAGTCCCGGATGATCAGGCGGACCGGCAGCACCATCGGCTGCCCGGTGTGTCCGGTCGCGCCATCGATCATGGTGAGCAGATGCTTCGTGGCGGCCGCCCCTTGGGCGAACAGTGGCGCCGCGATGGTCGTCAGTCGGGGAGTGACCAGGTCGGCGGCGACGATGTCGTCGAAGCCGACCACGCTGACGTCGCCTGGAACGTCGATTCCCAGTTGGCTCAGACCACGGATGAGCCCTATTGCCATCTGGTCGTTGTAGGTGATCACGGCCGTCGTGGGCCGTCGGCGCAACTCGTCGGCCGCCGCCCTCCCGCCATCAATAGTGGGACTGAACGGTCCGATCCGGCGGATCTTGATGTCGAGTGCCGTGGCCGCTTCGAGCACGGATCGCCAGCGGATCCCGTTCGCCCACGACGGCTCTGGCCCGGCGGCGTAGGTGATGTGGTCATGCCCCAACTCTCTGAGGTGTTCGGCCGCCCGGCGGGCACCATGCGGATTGTCGGTCACCACACAGGGGATGTCCGGAATATCCCGGTTTAGGACCACGATCGGCCGCTGCTTGGAGATCATCCGGATGGCGGCGTCCGACAGGCGGCTGCTGGCCAGGACGACGCCGTCGACGATCGGCAGCGCCCGCTCCAGCGCGGCGCGTTCCAAACGGTCCGACTCCTGTGCGTCGATCAACACCGTTGTCGACGCTGCATCAGCGGCGGCTTGCTGCACCCCTTGGACCAACTGCGCGAACACCGGGTTGGTGAAGTCGGCGACGACAAGAGCGATCAGATGGGTGCGCGCCGTGGTGAGTGCCCGAGCCAGTGGATTCGTCCGATACCCGAGTCGCTCGGCGACCTGCCGAACCCGTGCGGCTGTGTTCGAGTTGACGCGGCTCGGCTTGGAGAATGCCCTCGACACTGTCGAGGGCGCGACGCCGGCTTCGCGGGCGACGTCATAGATCGTGGTGCGCTTGACTGGCGATTGGTGGGGCTGGGACATCTCAGTGCTCCCGCAGCGGCAAACCGAGTGATCACTCTAAGCCACCCGTGACCTGCCGACCAATCACCGCGTGTGCTCCCCGCGGGGGCACCAGTCCGGCAGGCACTCGTGGCCGGCGCGCTAGCGAGTGTCTTTGAGTAGCCGTCGGGCCATGACGATGCGTTGGATCTGGTTGGTGCCCTCGTAGATCTGGGTGATCTTCGCGTCCCGCATCATCCGCTCCAAGGGGAAGTCGCGGGTGTAGCCGTAGCCGCTTAGCAACTGGGCCGCGTCGGTGGTAATAGCTATGGCCGTGTCGGAGGCGAAGCACTTGGCTGCGGCGCCGAAGAACGTCAGGTCCGGCTCGTCGCGTTCGGACTTGGCTGCGGCCGTGTAGGTCAGCTGCCTGGCCGCGGCGAGGCTGGCGTTCATGTCGGCGAGCATGAACTGTATGCCTTGGAAGTCGGCGATCGGCCGGCCGAACTGACGGCGTTGCTTGAGGTACCTGAGGGCGTAGTCATGGGCGGCTTGGCCGATGCCGACTGCCCCCGCGGCGATCGTCACCCGGGTGTGGTCCAGGGTGCGCAAGGCGGTGGCGAAGCCGGTGCCGGGTGTCCCGATCATCCGGGACGCGGGTATCCGGACGTTGTCCAGGTAGACCTCGCGGGTGGGCGAGCCGTCGGATGAGCCGGTGCCGGCGAGGTCGACGAGCAGGCTGGCGTTTGCCGTGGTCGGCGAACCAGCGCGCCGAGGCGTCGTGGGCGACGCCGGATGCCAGGTCTTTGCGGTAGGGCAGCAGGGTCAGCAGTGCCGGCACTGCATGGTTGACGAGGGACGGTGCAGATCGGCGGACAACGTGACGTCGGGTTCCGAGGTGGGGACGCGTACGCCACGGAGCACCTCGATGGATGCCTTGTCGGGCATTGGCGTCTCCGGTGATGGCTATGAGTGGTGGCGCAGGCTTTCGAGGGCGCGTAGGTAGATCGGGTGGTCGACGAACTTTCCGTCGACCCGCACGGCGGCCTGACCGTGTGCCCGAGCCTCCTCGAAGGCGGCCACGATGCGGCGTGCTCGCTGTACGTCCTCCTGGCTCGTCTCGGCGTACGCCAGGTCGACCGTTTCGTTCTGACGGGGATGCAGTGTGATGCGGCCCTGGAACCCGAGCCGCCGGGACCGCCGGCAGTCGCCGGCCAAGCCTTCGAGGTCATCCAGCCAGGTCCAGGGACCGTCGATCGGTGCGGTCAGGGCTGCGGCACGGGCCGCGATCACGAGCCTCGAGCGGGCATATTGAAGCTCCGCCGCCTCCGGCGTGAGATCCACGCCGAGGTCGGCGGTGAGGTCGCCGGACCCGAGTAGCGCGGTGAGGACTCGCGGTGGTGCGCCGGCCAGGATGTCGTCGCAGCGGGCGACGCCGGCGGCGGTCTCGATCAGTGGAAGGAGGCGGACCGCGCCGGTCGGTAGGCCTGCGGCCTGTTCGACACCGGTGATGAGGGCGTCGGCTTCCGCCAGTTCGCTGGGATCCTGGACCTTGGGCAGGATCACCGCGCCAGGGCCCGCGGCGACGACGGCGGTGAGGTCGTCGGCGAGCAGGCCGGAGCCGGTGCCGTTGACACGTACCGCCACGGCTCGCCCGCGGTATGCCGGCAGCCAGTCTTGGGCGGCAGCCCGCGCGGCCGCCTTCCTCTCGCTGGCGACCGCGTCCTCCAGGTCCATGACCACTACGTCGGACCGGAGTCCGCACGCCTTGCGTAGCTTGCCTTCGTCGCTGGCGGGTACGAAGAGCCACGACCGCCGGGGACGGTCGTCGAAAATCGCCGGAGGGCTGTTGTCGACGCCGGATCCGGGGTTCACCGTTCGCTCACAGCTGTGGAGGGAGCCGGTCTGGCCGGCGGCTCCGCGCCGAAGACGTGCGCCGCCCGGAGCCGCTCGACGACGGTCTGGTCGTAGCCGAGCAGGCCGGTAAGGATCTCCTCGGTGTGCTCGCCGCGGCGTGGCGCACGATGGTGCCGCCTACGGTCAATCCCGACCCGCACCGGCGATCGGACCATCCTCACCTGGCCGAAGACCGGGTGGTCGGCAGTTACGACGAGCCGCCGCGCGGCGGTTTGTTCCTCGTCAAGGGCCTGGGAGACGTCGTTGACCGGCGCGCAGGGTACGGCGGCGGCGCGTAACAGGTCCAGCCACTGTGCGACGGTCCGGGTGGCCAGGACACCGTCGAGGATGTCCTGGAGTTCGGCTTGGTGTACGGCCCGGTCCTTGAAGGTGGCGAACCGTGGGTCGCCGGCGAGCTCGGGCCGGTCGAGCGCCTTGACCAGACGATGCCAGAACTTTTCCTTCGCGCACCCGAGGACAAGCCAGCCGTCCTTGGCGGAAAAGACCTGGAACGGTACCAGAGACGGGTGCGCCGAGCGGCGTGTGCGCCCTGGTTCGTACCCGGCGTTGAGGTGCCATGTCGCTAGGTAGGTCAGCATGCCCATCGCGGTGTCGTAAAGGCTGAGATCGCAGTCCATTCCTACGCCGTCGCGGCGGGCGGCGTGGACCCCTGCCAGCAGCGAAATGGCCGCTACGAGGCCACCGCTGTAATCCACAAGGGATGGTCCGGTCTTGGCTGGCGGCCCGTCGGGTTCGCCGGTGAGCGTCATCCATCCGGCGAGCCCCTGCAACACGTAGTCGTAGCCGGGCTCCGCCGATCGCGGCCCGGTCATTCCGAATCCGGAGAGCGAGCAGCAGACGATGCGGGGGTTGACCTCCTTGAGGTCGTCGTACCGGATGTGCAGCTTGGCCGGCACGTCGCCGCGGAGGTTGGAGTACACGGCGTCGGCGTTGCGGACCAGGTCTTCGAAGACCGCGCGCCCCTGCGGATGGCGGATGTCCAGGCCGATGCTGCGCTTGTTTCGGTTGAATGTCTCGAAGAACAGCGAGTCCTCGCCGTCGGCGTACGGGGGGACGTACCGGCCGACGTCACCGCCGGCCTCCGGGTCCTCAATCTTGATCACGTCGGCGCCGAGGTCGGCGAGGTGCACCGAGCCGAACGGGCCGGCCCCGTACTGTTCCAGGGCGATGACGCGGATGTCGGCCAGCGGCATCATGGCCGCTCCTCGGCCGTCGCGGTGAACGGTGTCGTGGCGGTCGGGAAGCTGCGGCGTGCGCCCTCCGCGCCGCGCTTGTACACATAGAAGGTGCGCAGAAACGACAGGACCTCGTCGCCGTGCTGGTTGAGCGCCCGCGTCTTGATCGTGACGATACCGGCCTGTGGCCGACTGGCGGACTCTCGCACCGCCACCACCATGGATTCGGACCACAAGGTGTCCCCGGCGAACACCGGCCGGGAGAGGACCACGTTGTCGAAGCCGAGGTTGGCGAACGCGTTGAACGTCGTGTCGATGACGCTCTGCCCGACGGTGATGGCGAGCGTCAGGGTCGAGACCACCAGCGACCGGCCGAACTCGGAGGAGCGGCCGGTCTCGGCGTTGAAGTGCGTCTCGGCCGTGTTCATGGTCAGCAGCGTGAACCAGGTGTTGTCCGTCTCGGTGATCGTCCGGCCCAGGGGGTGCTGGTAGACGTCGTCGATCTCGAAGTCTTCGAAGAAGCGGCCCTGCCAGCCTGGCTTGATCGTCACTGCGGTTCCCTCCCGTCATCGCGACGCGACGATGATCAACAGACGGAGTCGCGTCGCCCGGGAGCATAAACCTCTGAGGTTTAGGTGGTCAATCGCCGGGATTCAGCTCGCGGTCGATGCGCTTGTACGTCCGTGTGAGGTACCTCAGGTGAGCCCTGGCCGCCTCGCGCGCGCCCGCCTGGTCGCGGGCCTCGAGGTGGCCGAGGATCTCGCGATGGTCGGCGTCGACCTGATGCCAGAACCGCTCTGGCGCGCGGTCGCGCAGGAGGCGCTCCTTGATCACCGCGAAGATGGGCTCCACGACCATCTCGATCATCGGGTTGTGCGCGGCCCGCAGCACTGCGATGTGGAAGTCGCGGTTCGAGGTGAACACCGTCGCCGGATCGACCTGGTCGGGATCGAACAGGGCCTGGCGGATCGCTGAGATCTCCTGCGTGGTGTGGCGCAGGGCCGCCATCTCGGCCGCTGGCACCTCGAGCAGCTCCCTCATCTCCAGCAGGGCCGCGATCGACACGTGGGTACCGGCGGTCAATCGCACCAGGGAGTTCTGCAAGGTCTCGCTGACCTGTTCGGGATCGGGGGGCGCCACGAAGACTCCGCCGGCCACGCCGCGCCGGATCGTGACGAAGCCCTGGCTCGCGAGGGCGCGGAGCGCCTCCCGGGCGGTGCTGCGACTGACCTTGAAGCGGCTGGACATCTCCGGCTCGGTCGGAAGCCGATCCCCGGGACGCAGTTCTCCGGCGAGGATCTGGTCGCGGATCGCCTCCGCGAGCCGGTCGTACGCGGTCGCCACTGATCCACTCCGGCCAGGCATCGTCCCCACCCTGATTTTGATCACGAAGAGCGCTCGAGGCCGGCAGCCCCGCCAGCTTTCTTGACGGACCGTCGACCCGACGTTAACGTACCCCAAAAGCTCAGAGGTTTCATCACTGTGAAGCCCGTGTGTCGATGAGTCCACAGGCGGCGATCGGTTCGCTCTTGCGTTCGCGGCAACACCGCCTTAACGTGCCCTTACTCATCTGGCAAAACTTATTCTCACCACATGAGAGGGCTGCAGTGAGTCAAGCGGCGGAGAAGGCGTTGATGGTGTTGGAGCATGTGACCTCGGCCAGGGAACCGGTCAGTGCCATGGCGGTCGCCGGGGAGTTGGGGCTGGACAAGTCCACCGGCTCGCGCCTGCTCGCGATGCTGACCGAGCGGGGCTGGCTGGTGCGCGACGACCGGACCCGCCTGTACAGCGTGGGACCGACGATGGTGCGGCTCGGTGCGAGCGCCGCGGCGGCGAGCACCTCGTTGCGGGTGATCCTGCTGCCGTTGCTGACCCGGTTGCGCGACCACACGGAGGAGACGGTCAGCTTCCACCGGCTCATCGGTGACCGCCGGGTCTGCGTCGCCGGGGTGGAGAGCGAGCGGGTTATCCGGCGCGCGTTGCCGATCGGTGAGGCGTTCGCTTTACACATCGGACCGACGGGCAAGGCGATCCTGGCCTTCGTCGATCCGGCGCAACGCGAGCAGGTGCTGCAGGCGGCGGGGACAGAGGCGGACCAGGTGCGCGCGTACCTCGACGCGGCGGTCCGGACCGGTGTGGTGTCGACCGATGGCGACCACGCCCCCGAGGTCGCCGGCCTCTCCGTGCCCGTGTTCGACCAGACCGGGGTCTTCGGCGCGCTGACCGTGGCCGGGCCGGTGCACCGGTGGGTGCCGGCGCTGCGGGCCCAGGCCGCGCCGGTGGTGCTGGCGGCCGCCCGGTCATTGTCGGAGTCGCTGGGCGCGTCCAGTGGCCGGTACTTGGGCTGGGAGAAGACATTGCAGGCCGTGCCGCAGGGAGCGCCGGCGTGAGCCGCGGCGGGATGCTGGACGGTTGCACCGTCCTGGACATGTCGACGCTGTTCGCCGCGCCGCTGGCCGCGACGCTACTGGCCGACCACGGCGCCGACGTCATCAAGATCGAGCATCCGCGTGGCGACGACCTACGCCACTGGGGGCCGCGCAAGGACGGCCACGCCCTGTGGTGGAAGGTCGTCAACCGCAACAAGCGCAACCTCGCGATCGACCTGCACCACCCTGCCGGGCAGGAGGTGGTGCGGCGGCTCGCCGGTACCGCGGACGTGCTCATCTCCAACTTCCGTCCGGGCCGGCTCGACGCGTGGGGCCTGGGCTGGTCCGTGCTGCACGAGCTGAACCCGCGGCTGATCCTGGCCGAGGTCACGGGCTTTGGGCAGCGCGGCCCGTACAGCGGACTGCCCGGGTTCGGCACCCTCGCCGAGTCAATGAGCGGGTTCGCCGCGGTCAGCGGTGAGCAGGACGGACCGCCGTTGCTGCCGCCGTTCGGGCTCGCCGACGGGATCGCCGGCGTCACCACCGCGTTCGCCGTCGCCGGTGCTCTGTGGGCACGGGAGCGTAGCGGCGTCGGGGTCCGTATCGACACCGCGCTGTACGAACCGTTGATGTGGATCGTCGGCAGCCACCTCGTCGAGTACGACCAGCTCGGTATCGTCCAGGAGCGGATGGGCAACAAGGTGCCGCAGATAGTGCCGCGCAACGCCTACCGTACGAGCGACAACCAGTGGGTGGCCCTGTCCGGCGCCGCCCAGGCGGTCACCGCCCGGCTCTTCGCCATTGTCGGCCGACCTGACATGGTCGAGGACTCCCGGTTCGCCACCAACGCCGCCCGCCTGCGGCACCGAGACGAGATCGACTCGATCCTGGGCAAGTGGATAGGCGAGCGCACCCAGCAGGAAGTCGTCACCGCCCTGCGGCAGGGGGACGTCGCCATCGCCCCCATCTACGACGCGACCCACATCCTCGCCGATTCGCATTTTCGCGACCGCGGCAGCATCGTCCAGGTCGCGGACGACGATCTCGGCATGCTCCAGATGCAGGGCGTCTTCCCGGTCGTCGACGGCCGGCCCGGATCGGTGCGCTGGAGCGGAAACAGCCACATCGGCGCCGACACGACATCGATCCTCAGTGGACTCGGATACAGCGACGCGGAGATCCAAGCCATGCACGGGCAGGGCGCCGTCGCGGGCAGCCGCCCGCCCGCGAGTCAGGAAGGCGAGGGCCGCGACGATGCCGACCGCTGAACCGACTGTCGAGATCCAGATCGTCCGGGACGCCCGCGTGCCCGGACCGTACCCCGGCTACACGCTCTCCGCCGATCTGTTCCTGCCCGCCGGGGGTACACCGGTCCCGGCGCTGGTCACCGTCCTTCCGTACCGCACGGATCTCGGCGGCGCGCACGATGCGTCGTACCGCTGGCTTGCACGGCACGGATACGCCTGCGTGCTGGTGAACCAGGCGGGCGTCGGGTCGTCCGACGGCCTGCCGCACCAGCCGTGGGGGCCCGGCGAGACCGACGACGCCGTCGCGGCGATCCGGTGGGCCGCGGCACAGCCGTGGTGTACCGGCGACGTCGGCATGTGGGGCACCTCCCACGGCGGCTTCACCTCCATGGCCGCGGCCGGCCGGGGCCTGCCCGCGCTGAAGGCGATCATCGCGATGGAGAACGCCCTGGACGTCGAGCACGACATCATGCACCCGGCCGGCGAGCGTGGCGACTTCCTGCGACTGGCCTCGTGGGGCGGGCGGATGCTTCTCCAGCAGATCCTGCCGCCACTTCGGAATCACACATCCCTGGCCGAGCAGCGCCGGTGGCGCCGGCGGCTGCACGAGGTCGAGCCCTACCTCGTCGAGTTGGCGAGTATGGGGCCGGGTGATCCCCGGTGGCGCGAGCGCGCCGTCGACCCGACCGCCGTGACCGTGCCGACGATGTGCGTGGGCGGCTGGTACGACCCGTACGCAGACGCGGTGCCACGCGCGTACGAACAGCTGACCGTCCCCAAGAAGCTCATCATGGGCCCGTGGGGTCACGTGTTACCGCACGAGTCGCCCTCTGATCCCATCGACTTTCTCGCCATCGCGCTGCGATGGTGGAACCGCTGGCTGCGCGGTATCGACGACGGGTTCATGGACGAACCCGAAGTCGTCCTCCATGTGCGGGGCCACAACGCCGGGTGGCGAGCGTTCGAGGCGTGGCCGCCCGGCAAGGACCAACTGGTGCTGGGGACCGGGGCCAGCACGGTCCTGTGCACCACACCCCGCGCGGAAACCGCGCCCGCGCCGATCGCCGCCTACGACCCGGATCCGACCGCCGGAGCGCTCAGCGGCCTGCGCGGCGTCGCCGCCCCCGCCCGCCCGCTCGACCAGCACACCGACGACATGCGTGCCCTCCATTTCACCAGCGAGCCGTTGCCCGCCGACGTGTTGCTCTGCGGCCGTCCCGAGGTCTCGGTCCGGGTCGCCGGTACTGGTGCACTGCCGCAGCGGCTGGTCGTACGGCTGACCGACGTGGACCCCGACGGCCGGTCGACGTTCGTGACCGACGGGATCCACCGTCCCGGCGCGCCGGCGGCCGAACATCGGGTGACGCTCGGCGCCGCCGCGTACCGGCTACGGGCGGGCCACCGGCTTCGCCTCGTGGTCGGCGATGCCGACTTCCCGCGGCTGACCCCGCTGCCGGAGCCGGCGGCCTTCCAGGTCACCGCCGTGGCCGTGGTTCTCGCCACGGTGGCCGACGACGCCGGCAGCCCGGTGGACGTGCCGCCGCTCGGCACCGCCCCGACCGACCGGCGCGACCGGCAAGCCGGGTGGGCGCTCACCCGTGCCCCGGTCGCAGACAGCGTCGAGATCAGCGTCGGCAGTGAGACCGGCCCGGTGCTCACGCCGGACGGGCACCGCCTCACCACAAACTCGGACGTCCGGGCGCGGGTGCGCCGCGACCACCCTGAGGAATCCGTCGTCACGGCCATGCACACGGGCACGGTCCGTACCGATGCCGGCGAGACGATCGCCGGCCACGTCACGCTGCGCTGCACGCAGACTGCGCTGCACGCGCGCGCGACCCTGACCATCGACGGGCTCACCACCTACGAGAAGGCATGGGACGTGCCGCTCGTCCCGCTCAGCTGAGCGGCGTGGGCGACGCGGCCCGGCCGCGATCCGCAATCTTCCACTTTGGAGCGCATATGTCACCGATACGAAAAGGCACCCCCGTTCCCGGACCGTTCCGCGTCAGCCGGCGCGCCTTGCTCAAGACGACCGGCGCGGCGGCCGCGGCGACCGTATTCGCCGGCGCCTGCTCCGGCGACAGCGGCGGCACCTCGCCGTCCGGGCCGGCCACGACGCTCACCATTGGACAGACATACGGCCCTAACAGCCTCGACCCGGCGAAGACCAACGGCGCGTTGCAGATGTACGTGTGGCCCGCCTACGAACCGCTGGTGTACTGGGCGCCGGACGGCAGCCTCCAGCCGCGGTTGGCGACATCGTGGAAGTACGTCGGCACGGGCAACACGCGGTTCGAGATGACGCTGCGGCCCGGCGTCAAGTTCAGCGACGGTTCACCACTGAACGCGGAGGTCGTCAAGGCGAACATCGAGTACGCCAAACAGGCCGGCGGCGAGATCGTCCCGCTGCTGGCACCGATCGCGTCCGTCGAGGCCGTGGACGAGCTCACCGTAGGGCTGTCGCTGTCCGAGCCGTTCCCGCTGCTGCCCACGCTCTTCACGCAGAGCCGCGGCTCTGGCCGCCCGATCAGCGGCGAGGCGCTACGGCGGCCCGAGAAGCTGGCCACGGAGTCGTTCGGAGCGGGGCCGTACATGCTGGACCCCGCGGCGACCGTCGCCAACGACCACTACGCGTACGTGCCCAACCCGCACTACTGGGACACGGCGTCGGTGCGCTACGAGAAGGTCGTCGTCAAGATCCTGCCGAACCCGAACACCGCATTGGCGGCGCTCAAGACCGGCCAGGTCGACGTCATGCCCGGCAGCCCCACCACGATCGAAGCCGCCAAGGCCGCCGGCCTGGACGTGCGGCACGCGCCGGTCTCCTTCTCCGGCCTGGCGTTCGCCGACCGTACCGGCGATCTCGTCCCGGCCCTTGGCGACGTACGGGTCCGGCAGGCCATCAACCACGCACTGGACCGGGAGAAGATCACGAAGGGCCTGTTCGGTGAGTACGGTGCCCCGGCACAGCAGATCGTCGCGCCGGGCATGGACGGCTACAACGACACCACCTTCTACAACTACGACGTGGCCAGGGCGCGGCAGCTGATGGCCGAGGCGGGCTACGCGGACGGCTTCGACCTGCCGGTGCTGACCAGCGCCAACACCAACCTGATGGGGCAGGCGATCGCGGACGAGCTCAGGCAGATCGGCGTCCGGGTGAGGATTTCCAACCAGGCGGAGGCGGCGAACTACCTCAAGGAGATGGCGACCGGGAAGTTCGCCGCGTACGTCATCGGCTATGGCATGAACCAGGTCGTGCTGATGGGCCCGAACCTCTTCCTGCCAAAGTCGGTGCAGTTCAACCCGCGCAAGAGCTCCGACCGGCAGATCGAGGCCTGGTATCAGCAGGCGCTCGCGGTCGACGACGCGGCCCGGGGCGAGCTGACGAAGAAGATCGTGGCACGCCTCGCCGAGCAGGCGTGGTTCGCCCCGGTCACCTACACCTCGGCGTCGGTCTACTCCCGGTCCACCGTGTCGGACGTGCAGATCACGGCGCAGCGCCCTTCGCTGTACCCGCTCGAGTGGAAGCCCGCGACGGCCTAGCCGGGCCCGAGGAGAGCGAGGAACTCACGTGGCGCGACTTGTCATTCGCCGGCTACTGGTGTCAATACCTCTAATTCTGGTCGTCACCTTGTTGACGTTCCTGCTTCAGGCGGCGGCACCGGGCGATACGGCCCGGACGATCCTGGGCGAGAACTACACACCCGAGGCGTACGAGCAGTTGCGTCACCAGTTGGGCCTGGACCGTCCGGTGCTGGTGCAGTACTGGGACTGGCTGACCGGTGCAGTGCGCGGCGACCTGGGCACCTCGCCGATCAGCGGGCTGGAGGTGAGCTCGGAGGTGGCGAACCGGCTCGGGGTCACCGTCTCCCTGGCGGTGGCGACCTCGCTGGTGGCGGTACTGATCGGTGTCGGCCTGGGCGTGGTCAGCGCGATCCGCGGCGGCTTCCTCGGCCGGCTGGTGGATGTCGTGTCGCTGCTCGGGCACGCCCTGCCGAGCTTCTGGCTCGGGCTGGTACTCGTCACCCTGTTCGCGGTCGCGATCCGGCTGCTGCCCGCCACCGGGTATGTACCGATCCAGCAGTCGCCCGAGGCGTGGGCGCGCAGCCTGGTGCTGCCGGTGGTCGCGTTGACCAGCGGTATCGTCGCCTCGCTCGCCAAGCAGACGCGGGACGCGATGCGTGAGGTCATGTCTCGCGAGTTCGTGCACGCGCTGCGCGCTCGGGGCGTCTCGGAGACGTCGATCATCTTCCGGCACGGGTTGCGGAATGCCTCGATCCCGATCCTGACCGTCGCCGGGCTGCTGTTCGTCGGCCTGTTGGAGGGCACGGTGCTGATCGAGGCCGTGTTCGCCATGCCCGGGCTTGGTGGACTGGCGATCCAGGCAACGACCCAGCACGACCTGTTGACGCTGCAAGGTGTGGCTCTGACGTACACGCTCTTCGTCGTCGTCGTGAACCTCGTGGTGGATCTCGCCTACGGTTGGCTCAACCCCAGGGTGCGTGTCGCATGACCACGACTTCGGGAACTGGGCCGGTCGGCCGGCGGCCGCGGCGACCGTGGCAGACGGTGCTGCGTCGACCGGTGGCGGTCGCCTCGCTCGGCTACCTTGTCGTCGCGCTCGCCGCGGCCGTGGCGGCACCGCTGTTCGCGCCGTACGATCCGACCGCCACCGACCTCAACCATGTGCTCGCCGGGCCGAGCGCCGGCCATCTGCTGGGCACCGACACGCTCGGCAGAGACGTGCTGAGCCGGTTGATGTACGGGGGGCAGGTGAGCCTGCTCGGCGTCGCGCAGGCCGTGGTGACCGTGCTGGCCATCGGGGTGCCGCTCGGGCTCCTGTCCGGCTTCCTCGGCGGATGGTTGGACCGGCTGATCAGCTCGATCGTCGACATCGCGCTGGCCATCCCCACACTGGTGATGCTGCTGGTCGTACTTGCCATCTTCGGCAGCAACCAGGCCGCCGCCATGATCACGCTCGGTGTGCTCGCCTCGCCCGGATTCGCCCGCGTGGTCCGGGGAGCCACCCTCGCCGTGCGGCACGAGCTGTACGTGGCGGCCGCCCGCGTCGCGGGGCTGCCGCCCCGGCAGATCATCGTCAAGCACATCCTCCCGCGGGTGGCCGGCCCGATCATCGTGCGCACGTCGCTGTTCGCCGGGGGTGCGCTGCTGGCCCAGAGTGGGCTGAGCTACCTCGGACTCGGGGTGCAGCCCCCCACCCCCACATGGGGCGGGATGGTCGCCGAGGCGTCCGTCGTCATCGACCAGCAGCCGTGGTTGCTGGTGCCGCCCGGTGTGGTGATCGGGCTTGCCATCCTCGCCTTCGGGCTGGTCGGCGACGCGGTCCGGGATGCCACCGCGGACCGGTCGCTGCGGCCAGCCGTCCGCCGTCCGCGTCGGGTGGCACCAGCGGTCAGCGACGGCGGGGCCGAGGCGTCCCGGTCCGCCCTGCTGTCGCTTCGCGGGGTGTCGGTGGAGCTGCCCACCGCCGACGGCCCGGCCATCGTTGTGCAGGGCCTCGACCTGGACATCGCCCCTGGCGAGACGGTCGGCCTGGTTGGTGAGTCGGGATGCGGAAAGTCGATGACCGGCCGCGCGATCCTGGGGCTGCTGCCGGAAGGCGGCCGGTTGAGCACCGGTCGAGTGGTCTTCGACGACATCGACCTGACCACCCTGGGCAGGCGGGCATTGCGGCGGCTGCGCGGGCGCCAGATCGCTCTGGTGTCGCAGGAGCCGATCGCCAGCCTCGACCCCGTCTACCCGGTGGGCCGGCAACTGGCCGAACTTGTCCGCTGCTACGACCGCCGGCTACCCCGAGCCGCCGTACGGAAACGGGTCCACGAACTGCTCGCCACCGTCAACCTGCCCAATCCAGAGCAGGTGGCGCGGCGGTACCCGCACGAGTTGTCCGGAGGAATGGCGCAGCGGGTCGCCATCGCGGCGGCCCTCGCCGGACGGCCCCGGCTGCTCATCGCCGACGAGCCGACCACCGCGCTGGACGTGACCGTACAGGCGGAGATCCTGGACCTGCTCCGCCGCCTCCAGCGGGAGACTGGCATGGCGATCCTGCTGGTCACCCACGACTGGGGTGTGGTCGCGGACATCTGCCGGCGCACCTACGTCATGTACGCCGGCCAGGCGGTCGAGGCCACCACCACGGAGCGCATGTTCGACCACCCCAAACACCCCTACACCGCCGGCCTTCTCGACTCCACACCACAGCCGGACCACAGGGGACACCGGCTGCCGGCGATCCCCGGCACCGTGCCCAGCCCTGGCCGGTGGCCGGACGGCTGCCGGTTCGCTCCCCGCTGCCCGTACGCGACCGCCGAATGCACCGCCGCCCCGGTGGCGTTCGCCGAACCGCAGCAGGGCCATCTGACCCGCTGCCTGCATCACGAGCAGGTCAACAAGGGAGGTGACCGTGACCGCACCGCAACCGCTGCTGGAACTGCTTGACCTCACCGTCGACTACCGCGCCGGCACCGGCCGCAGGCGACGCGCGCTGCGCGCGGTGGACCAGGTGAGCCTGACCCTGGCGGCCGGCCAGACGCTCGGCCTGGTCGGCGAATCCGGCTCCGGCAAGTCCACCATCGGCAACGCGGTGCTCGGCCTCACCGCCGTCACCAGTGGACAGATCCTCTTCCGGGGGCAGGACATCGCTCACGCCACCGCCGCACGACGGCGCGACCTCAGCCGGCACCTACAGGTGGTCTTCCAGGACCCGTACAGCTCGCTCAATCCGTCCCGCACGATCGGCCAGACCCTCACCGACCCGCTGCGCGCGCACGGCGGCACCAGCCGCGCCGAGGCCGCCGCGCGCGTCGGTGACCTGCTCGAACGCGTCGGCCTCAACGCCGACGCCGCCGGCCGCTACCCGGGCCAGTTTTCCGGTGGTCAGCGCCAGCGCATCGCCATCGCCCGGGCCCTGGTCCTGGAGCCAGAACTGATCATCTGCGACGAGCCCACCAGCAGCCTCGACCTGTCCGTCCAGGCTCAGGTCCTCAACCTCCTGCAGGACCTGCAGGACAAGCTCAACGTCGGGTACCTGTTCATCTCCCACGACATCGGAGTCATCCGCCACCTGTCCCACAACGTCGCCGTTCTCCTGCACGGCCACCTGGTCGAGTACGGAGCAGTCGACGCTGTCGCCGACCATCCCGCCCACCCCTACACCCGCACGCTCCTGGCCGCGACGCCGGTAGCCGACCCGCGTCACCAGGCGGCTCGCCGCGCCGCCCGCGGCCGTCTGGGCACACGGCCGTCCACCACGCCCGACCAGCACACCGGCTGCCCCTTCGCCAGCCGTTGTCCCTCCGTCATGGCCATCTGCGCGAGCCAGCGACCCGCCCCCCGATCGGCCGGGGCTACGCAGGCCGCCTGCCACCTGTACCCAGACCACACCACTGCCGATACGCCAGCGCCAACCACCGGCGCCAGCGCGGAAGGACGTATGTGAGCGACGCAATCCTGTCCACGACCGAATACGGCAACCCCACCGGCACACCGGTCGTGGCCCTGCACGGAGGCCGCTGCACCCGGGAGTACTGGCTACGAACGGCCACCGAAGGCATCCCGCGACGGCGCTGGATCTGCCCGGACCTGCGCGGGCACGGCAGGGTCACCCATACCGGGTCCGCGACGATCGCGTGAGGAGTGTCTATCCGATGTGGACGCTTTCAGGGTTCTCGGACGAAATCTCGGCAGACCTGCAAACGCAATGCCGCACGCTGGCGAGCCTCGGGCTGACGCACCTCGAGTTCCGCAGCGCCTGGGACGTCAACGTGCTGGACCTCGACGACGACCAACTCGACCTCGTGGCCGCGATGTTGCCGCGGTACGGGCTCGCCGTATCGTCAATCGGCTCGCCCATCGGCAAAGTCCCCATCGACGCCGACCTCGATGAGCACCTGCGGCGGTTCGACCGGGCACTGTACGTCGCCAAGGTGCTGGCGGCGCCGTACATCCGCGTCTTCTCCTTCCTCATGCCGGCCGGTTCCACGGCCCGTGACCACCGCGACGAGGTACTGCGGCGGATGACCGCACTCGCCGCACGCGCCGACGGCCACGATGTCGTTCTGCTCCACGAGAACGAGAAGGGCGTCTACGGCGACTCGCCAGAACGCTGCCGCGACCTCGTCGAGAGCGTCGGCTCACCGCGGCTGCGGCTCGCCTGGGATCCGGCCAACTACGTCCAGTGCGGCTTTCGCCCGTACACCGACGGCTACCGCCAGCTCCGCCCGTACCTTGAGTACGTGCAGGTCAAGGACGCGTTGCTGACGAGCGGAGCGGTGGTCCCGGCGGGGGCCGGGGACGGCGAGCTGCGCGACACGCTCGCGGCTCTGCACGCCGATGGGTTCGACGGGTTCTTCTCCCTGGAGCCGCACCTGGCCGAAGGCCACGACCTCGGCGGGTTCAGCGGGCCGGAGCTGTTCGCCACCGCCCACCGAGCGCTCGTGGACATCCTCCACGAGCAAGCGATCGCGTACCGGTAGGGGAGAGCATGCCAGCGCTACGCTTCGCCGTCGTCGGATGCGGGGTCATCGGCCGGGTCCACGCTGCCGCCATCGCGTCGCTCGCCCCGCACGCGCGGTTCGTCCTGGCCGTAGACGAGGACCTCCGCCACGCCGAGGCCCTCGCACAGCGGTACGACGTGAAGGCCACCGACTCTGTCGCCGACGCGCTCAACCGCGACGACATCGACGCCGTCGCCGTCTGCACGCCCAGCGGCACTCACGCCGACCTGGCCATTGTGGCGATGCGGTCAGGCAAGCACGCCGTGGTGGAAAAGCCGCTGGACGTCACCGTCGATGCGGCCCGGCGAGTAGCCGCCGTACAGCGGCAGACCGGACGGACGCTGACCGTCATCAGCCAGCACCGCTTCGATCCCGCCAGCCAGGCCGTCCACGAGGCCATTCGCGGTGGACGGCTCGGGCGGCTCACCTCAGGTGTCGCCAGCGTCGCCTGGTGGCGCGACCAGTCCTACTACGACTCCGCCGGCTGGCGGGGCACCTGGGCGCTCGACGGCGGCGGCGCCGTGATGAATCAGGGCATCCACACCATCGACCTGCTGCTGTGGATGCTCGGCACACCGGTCGAACTGTTCGCGTACGTTGACTTGCTCGCCCACGAGCGAATCGAGGTCGAGGATACGGCCGCCGCCGCCATCCGGTTCGCCAGCGGAGCCCTCGGTACCATCCACTGCACCACCGCCGCTCACCCGGGCCTTACCGCGAGGCTCCAGATCCACGGCGACCGCGGCTCCGCCGCCATCGACAACAATGAGCTGAGCTACCTCTACCTGAACGGGAACCAGCCTGGCCCGCCGTCCCTCGATCCCACACCGGCACGGTCCACAGCGGCGGATCCAGCCGCGCTGGAAGCCGCTGCGCACGCCGCCCAGTACCGGGACTTCGTGGCTGCGGTGCGGGACCGCCGTGAGCCCTTGGTCACGGTCGCGGACAGCATTCGCAGTGTCGGCGTGATCAGCGCCATCTACCAGTCGGCGCGCACCCGCCAACCGGTCGACCTTCAGGGTCTGCCGTTCGCCTGACGCAGATGGTGGCTCGAGGGTGGAGTTTGGCGATGCCCGGGGTTCGACTGGCGTGAAAGTGGCCTTCGCGCCTTACGCGGTCGCGCGTTTCGATGTGCCTCCAGGCTGAGGTGGCCGCCGGCACCTTCCGAGTCGCCTGACCGCCGGGGTGCGCTCGGTGTGGTATAGAACGTGGGCGTGGCGCTGGCCATGTCGGGTCGGGCAGCGACGGTCGTATAGTCGAGAGAGCGTCGAACTCCTCCGATCGAACGGGTGGCTTGGTGGCAACGATCTATGACGTCGCGAAACTCGCGGAGGTCAGTCCCTCGACCGTGTCGCTCGCGCTCAACAATCCGGGCCGAGTCAAGCCGAGCACGTTGCAGCGCATTCTGCAGGTCGCCGACGAGATCGGGTTCGTGCCGAAGACCGAGGCCGTGACGCGCGCTCGTCGTGGCGTTGGACGGCTTGGCGTGATGGCCCCGCTGACGTCGTATCCCTCTTTTGGGCGTCGGCTGAACGGCGTTCTTCGCGCTACGCGGGACAGCTCGTGGGAGATCGTCGTCTACGACCAGGAGTCGGCCGCGGTAACCTCGCCTACGCTGGCCATGATCCCGTTGACGCGTCGGCTCGATGGCCTGATCATCATGTCTTTGCCGGTGGATGACGTGGTCGCCCAGCGGCTGGTCACGCAGCAGCTGCCTACCGTTCTGGTTGATACCCAGCACTCGCTGTTCAGCAGCGTGGCCATTGACGACGGTGAAGGCGGCCGGCTTGTCGCGGAGTACCTTCTCGAACGCGGCCATGAGCGGTTCGCGTTCGTCAGTGAGGAGAAGCGGGGGCAGCGTGGCCATCTACGACCGGAAGCGCGGTTGGAGGCGTTTCGGAAGACGTTGGCCGGCGCCGGGCTCGACCTTCCCGACAGCCATGTGCGGCATGTGTCGTACATGGTCGAAGGCGGGCGCCGCGCGGCGCACGAGCTGCTCAACCTGCCCGTCCGGCCGACGGCGATCTTCGCGCATGACGACATCCTGGCCTCGGGGGTCCTGATGGCCGCACGCGACCGAGGACTTCGAGTGCCGGAGGAACTCGCGGTCGTCGGGTTCGACGACGCCGATGTCGCCGAGCCACTGGGATTGACGACCGTTCGGCAGCCGCTGGAGGAGTCCGGTGAGCTGGCCGCGCAGATTTTGCTTGGCCAACTCGCCACGCCGGGGCGAAGCGTTCACCAGACGACCTTGCGACTGTCGCTGGTCGTGCGGTCAAGCGCGTAGCACGGCGCCCGGAACCCTCTTCGCGCTCGGCGACTACTCTACGTAATCGCAAGTGGGTCAATTCTGGTGTCTCTTCGTCAGACATCGCCAGAGCTTGCTTCGTGGGCCAACGTTCTATAGTCGCCGTGCGACAACGTGACCAGGATGGTGGACCCGGCGAGGCCGGGTTCATTCGCTTGCGCTGACACCACGCTCCCGCGTGCCGTCGTGGTTGCGGCTTGTAATCAAACTGCTCCGATAGGAGGGGTTGACAAGTGTGTGTCGTCGGTGTTTCCTGTGAGCTAACTCGCCGTGACGAGGGCGGGAGCAGGTAAGACAGGCGCCCCTGACCCGTCCCACGCCGAACGCGGAGGGACTGACGACTGGCGCACAGTGGAGGCGATCGTGGCTCTTGGCGAGATTGTCGAAGACGTGCCGTCGCGTGGCCCGCACGCGGTGGCCGTGGCCCTTGACGCTCAAACCTTCAGAGACAGCACGAACCGGTGGCGTCGACCAGCGGCGCCTGGAACGTGCCCGCGACCGGTTGAAGCACCGGACGTGCGACGGCAGCCGCCGGCGGCGTCCCCGACGGGCGATCCGAGGCACAGGGGGCGAGCGACCTTGCCCAGGTAGGACCTGGCGACGGCTGCGGGCAGACGCGGTCACGCGTGCAGGACCGGCGATGTACCAGACAACGCCGTGATTGCCGTCGACGACGGCTTCGTTCCCACCTCGGGTTCGCATTCTGCGACCCGCCACCAACACGGCCATCAAGAGATGGCAGCGCTAGCCCTCAGGAGGTCGACGGTGTCCACGCCGCTGCGGCGATCGCTTGATCTGCTCGCCGACTATCAGGCCGCCGGCGCCTGCGCCGCGCAGATCCTGTGTGATCGGCACGATCCCACCGCCCGGGCTTTCACGGTAATCAATGATGACCTGACCAGCGAAGATCTCACCTACGGGCAGCTGCGGGCCGAGTCGACGGCGGTGGCGGGCAGCCTCGCCCGACTCGGGGTCGGGCCCGGTGACCGGGTGGCGACGCTGGCAGGGAAAAGCCGACCGTACCTGGTTACGGTGATGGCGATCTGGCGCCTCGGGGCCGTGCACGTGCCGCTGTTCACAGCGTTCGCGCCGGCGGCCATCGCGGAGCGGTTGGCGGCCAGCCGCGCGAAGGTGGTGGTGTGCGACACCAGGCAACGACCGAAGCTCACACAGGGACGCGGCATCACTGGTGCCTACCCGTCCCACGTCGTCGTCATCCGGGACGCGGACGACGCCTTGGACCCTGCGGACCTGGACTTCGCTGAGCTCGCTACGTTCGCCAACTCCGCGGATCCGACCGCGGCGGTCGGCGGGGACGCGCCGATGGTGCAGATCTACACCTCGGGCACGACCGGCCGTCCCAAAGCGGTCGCGATACCAGTCAAGGCGCTGGCGACCTGGCAGACATATCTGGAGTACGGGCTCGACGTCACGGACGATGACGTGTTCTGGTGCGCCGCCGACCCGGGCTGGACCTACGGCCTCTACGTCGCGCTGGCCGGCCCGCTGGCCGCAGGGCGTCGCTCGTTGGTTGTCCGGCCGCAGTTCAACCCCGCCACCACCTGGTCCGTCCTGGCGAGGTTTGGGATCACCAACTTCGCCGCCGCTCCAACGATCTACCGGGCCCTGCGCGGCCTGCCCACCATCCCGGAGCGGCCTCGGCTGGCGTTGCGGCGGGCGTCGAGCGCCGGCGAACCGCTTACGCCGGAGGTCAACCAGTGGGCACCTGACGCGATCGGCGTCCCGGTTCATGACCACTTCGGACAGACCGAGGCCGGGATGCTGCTGTGTAACCACCACCATGCGGACCTCGCTAGGCCGCTGCGGCCTGGATCGATGGGTCATCCGGCGCCCGGCTGGTCCGCCGCGGTTCTGTACGAGGACCGGGACCAGCCAGCCCCACCTGGAACGGTCGGTCGCATCGCCTTCAACCTCGCCGACAGCCCGATGGCGTGGTTTACCGGCTACCTGGACGAACCCGACAAGACAGCGGAGAAGTTCACCGCGGACGGCCGCTGGTACCTTACCGGCGACACAGGAAGCTGCGACGACGACGGCTACTTCCGCTTCCACGCCCGCGACGACGACGTCATCATCATGGCCGGCTACCGCATCGGCCCGTTCGACGTCGAGTCGGTGCTGTCCAGCCACTCAGCTGTCGCCGAATGCGCCGTGATCGCCGCACCCGACCGAATGCGCGGCGAGGTCATCGAAGCGTATGTCGTCCTCGCCGGCGGCACGGATCCGAGCCCGGACCTTGCCACTGAGCTTCAACAGTGGGTGAAGGACGGCTACGGGGCTCATGCACATCCACGCACAGTCCACTTCGTACCCGACCTACCCAAGACGCTCAGCGGAAAGCTTCGCCGCAACGTCCTACGGGACCAGCGCCGTGCCGAACTCGCCGAGGTGAACGGATGACCACGGTCGACAGGGGAGGCCCGCCGCTGACTGTCGAGCGGCGATCGAACCGGGCGTGGCTGCGGCTCAACCGGCCGGCCAAGCGCAACGCGCTCAACCCGGCACTCGTCGGCGCACTCGGTGCTGCGGTGCGGGACGCTGTCGACGACGAGCGGGTCAGGGTCATCGTCATCGCCGGTAACGGACCTTCCTTCTGCGCCGGTGCTGACCTCGGCTACCTGCACGACTGTGCTCGATTGGGCCGTGACCCGCTGACATTTCTGCGGACGGTCAGCGACATCTTCACGGCCATCGCGCACAGCCCCAAACCGGTCGTCGCCGCCGTCCACGGTCACGCCGTAGCCGGGGGCCTCGAACTGGCCCTGGTCTGCGATGTCGTAGTCGCTCAAACCGGAACTCTGATCGGCGACGGGCACGTGCGCAACGGACTGGTGCCTGGCGGCGGTTCCAGCCTCCGGTTGCCGCGACTTGTCGGGGAGCCGCTGGCACGCTGGCTGCTCCTGACGGGAGAACTCGTCCCCGCCGAGCAGTTGCTGCCGAGCGGCCTCGTGCACGCGGTCATACCACACGAGGGGTTTGACGAGGGAGTCGATGACGTGGCGGCACGCCTGGCGGGCGTTCACGCCGGAGCCCAACGTGTCGTCAAGACACTGCTCCATCAGGCGCGCCGCCACGACGACGCCCTCCTGGACGCCGAACTCGCGGCGTTCGCTTCTCACTGGGCCACCACGGACATGGCGTCCAACCTCAACGCGTTCCGTCATGCCGGTCCAGCAGAGGTTGATGCCTCATGAGCGTTTTCAACGGACACGTCATCGCCATTACCGGCGCAGGACAAGGACTCGGTCGAGCGATGGCACAGCGGTTCGCTGCCGAAGGCGCTGTCGTCGCCCTCGCCGACCTCAACCCAGAGTCCGTAGCCAGGGTTGGCGACGATCTTCGCCGTCGGGGCACGACCTGCCGAGCGGATCAGCTCGACGTGGCTTCGCCCACCGATGTCAATCGATGGATTCGCGACCTGTGCCAGGAGTACGGCCGCATCGACGTCATGGTCAACAACGCGGGCGTGATTCGCGACAACCGAGTCGAAAACATCACCGACGACGACTGGCGCCGAGTGCTCGACGTCAACCTGACCGGCGCCTTCCATTGCGTACGGGCCGTGCTCCCGGTCATGCGATCTCGGCAGTACGGGAGGATCCTGTTCTTCTCGTCCATGTCGTGGCGCGGCAATTTCGGGCAAGCGAACTACGTCGCCGCCAAAGCTGGGATCGTCGGCCTCACGCGTGCCGTGGCCCTGGAGGGAGCAAGGGACGGCATCACCTCCAACGCCATCGCTCCTGGCCTCATCGAGACGCCGATGCTGGCTTCCATGAACGATCGAGCCAGGGACAAGCTCGTCGGCAAGGTTCCCATGGGCCGTACCGGTCAACCTGGCGACATCGCGGAGGCGGCGACATTTCTCTGCTCCCCGGCGGCCGGCTACATCACCGGTGTCGTCCTCGATGTCGACGGCGGCGTATCAATCGGGTCTTCGCTGCGATGACACGGCCCGCAAACGAATCGGAACGAGGCGAATGATGACTTGTCGGCCGCGACACCGCCTCACCGGTACCGCAGTCCCTGCGCGATAGGTACGGCCAGATGAGCCGAGTCAACGGAGGAAGCATGTCCGCTGTCCATGAAGCTGTATCGGCATCGTCCGGACGCGCCCCCTACGGCGTGTCCGTGCTTCGAGACGTCCGCATCCCGACCGAAGATCCGGCGGTCACGCTCTCGGCCGACCTGTTCCTACCGGTCGGCGCGGCGGCGGTGCCCGCGTTGGTCATGCTGCTGCCCTATCGCAAGGACGCCGTGTGGGGCATCCGCGACACCGCGACGTTCCGCTGGTATGCCAGGCACGGCTACGCCAGCGTCGTGGTCGACTTCCGAGGCTGTGGTTCGTCAGACGGCCTGCAACGCCCTCCCTTCGACTCAGGTGAGGCCTTCGACGGCGTGGCCGCCGTCGAATGGGCGGCGAAGCAGCCGTGGTGCAGCGGAAATGTCGGCATGTGGGGTCCCTCGTACGGCGCCGTGACATCGTTGCGCACCGCGAGCCGGCAACCGCCATCGCTCAAAGCCATCATGCCGATCGTCGGCATGACCGATCCAGAACGCGATTTCGTCCACCCATCCGGCATGCGAGGCATGGGGTCCATCGCCTCCTGGGGGTCGCAGCAACTGCTGTATCAGCTCCTGCCACCGCTGCGGGAATACCACTCCGCAGTCGAGCAGCAGCGGTGGCTGAGCCGCATGCACGCGGCGGAGCCCTGGGTTCTGGACCTCGTGCGACGAGGACCAGGCGATCCGGAATGGCGGCTCCGCGCCATTGAGGCCTCGAACGTCACCGTTCCCGCCTTCTGCATCGGCGGCTGGCGTGACTTCTTCCTCGAGGGGACGTTTCGGGCCTACGAACAGATCGACGCCCCGAAGAAGCTGCTTGTCGGACCGTGGATGCACGACCTGCCCGATGCTCAGCCGGTCGAACCCGTCAACTTCCGCCAGCTGAGCCTGCGGTGGTGGGACTACTGGCTCAACGGAGTCGACAACGGTGTCATGGACGAACCGGCCGTCACCTTGTACCTGCAGGGCGACAAGCCGAGATGGCACCAGTTTCCGAGCTGGCCGCCAACCCAGGACGAAGTCCGGCTGGCAACCGCTGGCAACACCGCCCTTGTCAGATTGGCGGACAACGAGACGGGGGGCGATCCGAGTGGGATCATTGGTGAAGCTCCCATGGACCCCACCGTCGGGATCCTGAGTGGACTGTCGACGGCGCCAGGCGGGGGTTCGGGACGTGCCCTCGACCAGCACGACGACGATATGCGCAGCCTCACCTGCACCAGTGAGGCCCTCACCGACGCGCTGGTGATCGCTGGCCGTCCACGAGTCGCGTTGCGTCTGGAGAAAGGCCGCTCCCCAGCGCGAGTGGCGATACGGCTCGCCGAGGTCGATCCCCGCGGGTCCTCGAACCTCATCGGGGCGGGCGAGGTCGCGCATCCCGGGACTGCCTGCACCGTGACGCTGACACCGACCTACCACGAGGTCGCCGCGGGAAACCGCCTGCGTGTCGTCGTGAGCGATGCGGACTTTCCCAGGCTCTGGCCGGTATCCGGCGCCGCCGAAGGCGGGCACCGGCTGCGCGTGGCTGCGGCCGAACTCAACCTGCCTGTCGTGTCCGACCCGGTCAGCGTGGAGGTGAGCCTGCCGGCGCCCGAACAGGCCGCTCCCGAGAGCAGCGGTGTGGCGTTGCAACGCCCGTCGTGGACGCTGACGCGGGACCACGTCAACGACACGGTCAAGGTGAGCGTCGCCCATGAGATGGTCGCCCCGACGCCCGAGAGCAGGCATCTGCTCGAGATCTACAAGGACATGACGGCCAGCGTCAACCGTCGAAACCCGTCGGCCGCGGTCGCTCGCGGCACTGCCTCGGCCATCGCTCGGCTGACCAGCGGCGAGACCGTCGACGTTCGCGCGTCCCTGCAGATCACCGGCGCGGCTCTGTCCGCCGACGCCGAAATCCACGTCGACGGCCTGACGGTCTTCTCCCGCCGGTGGGACCTGGCGGTTCCCGGCCCAACCCCTGAAGCGCCGGGCGAGTGAGGTGAGCTCCTTGACCACTTGGCACGCCCCGTCTACCTGACAGAAAGGCCTGCAAATGAGAGCTGATAACAGAGCCGACAGCAGAGCAGACACATCCTCGTCGGTCAGGACCCTCGTAGGACGCGTCATGGCCGTCGGTATGTCCGCCGCGGTACTTCTGACCACCGCGTGCACGCTCGATGGGACCAACGAGGAAAGCGGATCGGCTCCCACCCTCAACATCGGCTTTCAGTTCCAACCGAACAGCCTGGATCCCGCGAAGATCAACAGGGCGTACGCATGGTACGTCAACCTGGCCTACGATTCGCTCATCTACTGGGCGCCTGACGGCAGTCTTCAGCCGCGGCTGGCGACGTCGTGGAACTATGCCGGGTCGGACAACCGGATATTCGAGATGAAGCTCCGGCCGAACGTCACCTTCAGCGACGGATCGACGCTGACCGCGGACACGGTCAAGGCGAACATCGACCATTTCCGCGCCGCGGGCACCGTTACCTCACCCTTCCTGGCGGCGGTTGCCTCCGTCGAGGTGGTGGACCCGTCGACCGTCCGGCTCAACCTGTCGAAGCCCAACCCGGAGCTGCCGAGGATTCTCACACAGCACTACCTGGCTGGAAGCGTGATCAGCGGTGAGGCGTTGAAGAATCCGGAGCAGCTCGCCACCATGACAGCCGGCGCTGGGGCATACGTCCTTGATCCTTCCGCGACTGTGGCCAACGACCACTACACCTACAAGCCCAACCCTCGATACTGGGACGAGGCGAACATCCACTACGACAAGGTAGTGATCAAAGTCCTGCCCAACCAGAACACGGCGCTGAGCGCGATGAAGACCGGGCAGATCGACATACTCCAGGGAGTCATCGACACCGCGGCGGCGGCCAAGTCGGCGGGTTTTCAGGTCGTCTACTCTCCGCAGGTCTTCCAGGGGCTCGCCCTCGCCGATCGAGGCGGCGAGGTGCTCCGGCCACTCGGGGACGTACGCGTCCGGCAAGCACTGAACTACGCGGTCGACCGAGTGAAGATCACAAAAGGGCTCTTCGGAGAGTACGGGCTGCCGACCGAACAGATCGTCCTTCCCGGTGTCGACGGATACAACGACGCGACGGTGTATCCGTACGATCCGCAGAAGGCCAAGCAGCTCCTCGCGGACGCCGGGTACCCAGCAGGCTTCACGCTTCCGGTGCCGACCACCTCCGTCAACGTCAAGATCGCGCAGGCTATCGCAGACGACCTGGCCGCTGTCGGCGTGCGGATGGAGATCAAGAACAGCGACAACGCCAACAACTACTTCACCGACATCGCCAGCAAGAAATTCCCCGCGTACGCCATCAACAACGGGTCCGAGACGATGTACCTGAAGGGTCCGCTGCTGTTCCTGCCCGAGGGGGCGCAGTTCAACCCGTTCCGGAGCTCGGACGGGGAGATCTCGAGGCTCTACGACGAGTCCGCCACGGCTGACGCGAGTACAAGAGTCGAAATCGACAAGAAGATCGTCGCCAGACTCCGCGACCAGGCGTGGTTCGTTCCCGTTTCGTTCGTTCCCGTGTTCTTTTTCGCCCGGCCGACCGTGGCCGGTGTCCAGTCAACGCCGAACCTGCCCACGCCCTGCCCGAATGAATGGCGGCCGCAGCCCTAGGGGCGTCTTCGCCAGGGCGGTCCGCGAACGAAAGGTTGGCGATCTACGATGTGGCGTTTGATCGTTCGGCGCCTATTAATGTCGGTTCCCTTGTTAGGCGTCGTCTCGTTGTTGACATTCGTGCTGACTGCGCTCACGCCGGGCGACACGGCACGGACGATCCTTGGCGAGAGCTACACGCCCGAGGGGTATGCGCAGCTTCGACACCAACTGGGCCTCGACCGGCCGCTGATAGCGCAGTACGGAGACTGGCTCGCAGGGGCGGTCCGCGGAGATCTCGGCATATCGCCCATCAGCGGGCTGAACGTCAGCGACCAGATCGTGTCCCGGATGGGCACGACACTGTCGCTCGCGATCGTGACCACGGCTTTGGCGACAGTTTTCGGTGTCGCGCTGGGGGTGATGAGCGCGGTCCGCGGGGGAGCGATCGGCAGGTTCGTGGATGTTCTCTCGCTCACCGGGTTCGCCCTCCCGAACTTCTGGTTCGCGCTCGTGCTGGTCACCGTGTTCGCGGTGCATCTGAGGCTGCTGCCGGCTACCGGCTACGTTCCTATCAGCGCCTCGGCGTCGGGATGGGCCAGAAGTTTGATCCTGCCGGTTGTGGCGTTGGCTGTGCACGCGGTCGCGGTTATCGCCAAGCAAACCCGGGACGGGATGCTGGAGACGCTCAGTCGGGACTTCGTGTTCAGCCTGCGCGCGAACGGCGCCTCGGAGGTATCTGTCGTGTTCCGGCACGCACTTCGGAACGCGGCGATCCCAGTGGTCACGGTGATCGGCCTGCTCGTTGTGAACCTGCTTGGCGGCGTGGTGCTCATCGAGGCGGTATTCGCGATGCCGGGACTGGGCGGGCTGGCAGTGGACGCCACGCTGCAGCACGACGTGCCAGTGATCCAGGGCGTCGCGGTGACCTTCACCGTGATGGTCGTCCTGGTCAACCTGCTTGTCGACCTCACGTACGGCTGGCTCAATCCAAAGGTCCGCACATCATGACGGCAATAGTTCAGGGATCTCTCGCGTCAGACAGCCCTGGCGGGGCGACCTCGACGAGGGGATTGGCACGGATCCTCTGGAGTGGACTACTTCGGCGTCCGGTGGCTCTCGCATCACTGGTCTACCTAGGCCTGGTGGCTGCGGCATCCGCTGCGGCACCACTGCTCGCGCCATACGATCCCGCCGCGACCGATCTGGTCAACGTCCTGACCGGACCGACAGCCGATCACCTGCTCGGCACTGACGACCTCGGCCGTGACGTGCTGACGCGGCTGATGTACGGCGGGAGGATCAGCCTGATCGGTGTGGCCGAAGCCGTGGCCACCCTCCTGATACTCGGCGTCTGCGTCGGCGTGGTGGCCGGGTACGTCGGCGGCTGGGTCGACCGTTTGTCCTCCTGGGCGATCGACATCATGCTCGCCCTTCCAGGCTTCGTCATTCTGCTCGTCGTGCTGGCCGTGTTCGGAACCAGCGACACCATCGCCATGGTCGCACTTGGCGTCCTCGGCGCACCCCAGGTCGCTCGCGTCGTCCGGGCCGCGACCTTGTCCGTCCGCGCCGAGTTGTACGTCACCGCCGCCCGCGTCGCCGGCCTTCCCACATGGCGCATCATCCACGGCCAGGTCCTGCCGAGACTGACTGGTCCTATCCTGGTGCAGGCCGCCATCCATGCCGGCGGCGCTCTGCTGGCCCAGGCCGGGCTGAGCTATCTCGGACTCATCGCACAGCCCCCCACACCGACCTGGGGCGGCATGGTCGCCGAGGGCTCCGCCGTCATCGACCGGCAGCCTTGGCTGCTCGTACCGCCGGGCGTCGTGATCGGACTGGCGATCCTGGCGTTCGGCCTGCTGGGAGACGCCATCCGCGACATCACCGCCGAGCGTATCGCCCGCTCCCCGGCGGCCGTGCGGTCGGCGAAGGGACCTGCGGTCGGGCAGGAGACGGTAGACGACCACAGCGAGCCCGAACCGGGATCGATCCTGTCGCTGCGCGACCTGACCTTCGCCATCACCTCGAACGCAGGCCCCGCCACCGTCATCGAGTCCGCCACCCTGCACGTCAACAAGGGTGAAACCGTGGGCCTCGTCGGTGAATCCGGCTGCGGCAAGTCCCTTACCGGGCGCGCGGTGCTTGGCCTCCTACCGCCTGGCGGACGCATCGTCTCCGGACACATCCACTTCGACGGCAAGGAGCTGACCACCCTCACCCGCGCCGCATGGCGCAAGAACCGCGGGACGGGGATAGCGCTCATCTCACAAGAACCGCTGAGCAGTCTCGATCCAACATTCACCGTCGGCCAGCAGGTCGCCGAGCTCGTCCGCCGCCATAACGGCGGCAGCAGGAGAGCAGTGCGCGAACGCACCTTGGACCTGCTGCGGCAGGTGCGCCTGTCCGACCCCGAGGCCGTGGCGCGACGCTACCCCCACCAGCTCTCGGGAGGAATGGCACAGCGGGTAGCCATCGCCATCGCGCTCGCCGGAAACCCGAAGTTGCTCATCGCCGACGAACCAACCACCGCGCTCGACGTCACCGTCCAGTCCGAGATCCTCGACCTGATTCGCGCCCTCCAACGGGAAAACGACATGGCAGTCCTGCTCATCAGCCACGACTGGGGCGTGATACGTGGCATCTGCACACGGGCCTACGTGATGTACGCCGGGCACATCGTCGAATCCGCGCCGGTCGCGGACCTCGTGGACCAGCCTCGGCACCCCTACACCGCGGCTCTACTGGCCTGCAGCCCAGGCCGCGCACAGCCGAGAACCCCTTTGGCGACGATCTCCGGCGCGGTGCCAGCGCCGGGCGCATGGCCGACAGGATGCCACTTCCACCCCCGATGCCCCTTGGCCGGGCCGGAATGCACCCACAGCCCCATCCCACTCATCGACGCCACCAGCACTCATGACACACGCTGCGTCCATCACACACAGGTGACGAAGGAAGGTGCACATGGCCGAGCCGCCGCTCCTCAACGTCCGTGACCTGACCGTGTGCTATCCGGCCCGGCGCCGGCAACGCGCCGTGCAGGCACTGGAAGAGGTGAGCATCCATCTGGCAGCGGGGGAGACGCTCGGCGTCGTCGGCGAGTCCGGTTCGGGCAAATCCACCCTCGGCAACGCCATCCTCGGGCTCGTGCGGCCCACCGCTGGCCGCATCATGTTCGACGGCGACGACATCTCCCACACACCGAGACGGGCGCGTCGCCGCTTGGCCACCCGAATGCAGGTCGTCTTCCAGGATCCGTACAGCTCACTGAACCCCTCCCGCACCATCGGCCACACCCTGGCCGAGCCGCTGCGAGTGCACCGAGAGCTGTCTCGCGCAGAGGCAGTGGCCCGTGTCGTCGACGTCCTCGACCGTGTTGGTCTGTCCAATCAGGCCGTAGACAAGTACCCTGCCCAATTCTCCGGCGGGCAACGCCAGCGAATCGCGATCGCCCGTGCACTCGTCCTCGAACCCGAACTCGTCATCTGCGACGAGCCGACCAGCGCACTCGACCTTTCCGTGCAGGCGCAGATCCTGAACCTTCTCCTCGAACTCCAGCACGACCTCGGTCTGGCCTACCTGTTCATCTCCCACGACATCGAAGTCATCCGGCACATGGCCCATCGCGTCGCGGTCCTCCTGAAGGGCAGGCTGGTGGAAGAGGGGTCGACGGACCAGATCGCGGCGGCTCCAGCACACCCATACACCCGCACGCTGCTCGCCGCCGCACTGCCGCACACAAAATCATCCGTTCACTCGCCGGAACGTCTCGATGGAGGGCGCGATGTGGGTACTCTCCGGGTTCGCTGACGAGATCTCCGCTGACCTGGATGTGCAATGCCGCACGCTCACCGAGCTGGGGCTGACGCATCTGGAGTTTCGCAGCGCCTGGAACGTCAACGTGCTCGACCTGGAAGACGACCAGCTACGGACCGTGGCGAGCATGCTGCGCCAAGCGGGCTTGTCGGTCTCGTCGATCGGCTCACCGATCGGGAAGGTCGCGATCGAAGCCGACTTCGACCAGCACCTGCGCCGCTTCGACCAAGCGCTGCGTGTCTCCGAGATTCTCGCGGCGCCTTACATCCGGCTATTCTCCTTCCTCATCCCAGACGGGACCGATCCCGGCAAGCACCGAGATGAGGTGCTACGGCGGATGGCGCTTCTCGCCGACCGCGTCTCGGGCCACGACGTCACCCTGCTGCACGAGAACGAGAAAGGTATCTACGGCGACTCGCCCGAACGCTGTCTGGACATTGTGGAAAGTGTCGGTTCACCGAGACTGCGACTGGCATGGGATGCCGCCAACTTCGTGCAGTGTGGGTTCCAGCCGTACACGGACGCGTACCAGAAGCTGCGGCCCTACCTGGAGTACGTCCAGGTCAAGGACGCACGGCTGGACACCGGACGAGTGGTGGCCGCGGGCCTGGGCGACGGTGAGGTACGGGAGACGGTCGCGGCCCTGCACAGCGACGGATTCGACGGCTTCTTCTCGCTGGAGCCGCACTTAGCCGACGCCGGCCACCTCGGCGGGTTCAGCGGCCCCGAACTGTTCGCCGTGGCGCATCAGGCGTTCGTCCGCGTGCTGAACGAACAAGGCATCGAATACCGCTAGAAGAAAGGGTGCTCACAAAATGCGCTTCGCCGTCATCGGCTGTGGAACCATCGGTCAAGTACACGCCGCCGCGATCGCCGGGCTGGCGCCGCGAGCCCGATTCGCGTTGGCTGTCGACGAAGACCCCACACGCGCCAAATCCCTCGCCGCCGCCCACGGCGCCGATGCGGTCAGCTCGATAGACGAAGCGCTGACGTGGCCTGGCATCGACGCCGTCGCGGTGTGCACCCCTAGCGGCACCCACGCCGACCTGGCGATCCGTGCCATGCGGGCCGGCAAGCACGTCGTCGTGGAAAAACCCTTGGACGTCAGCCTGGACGCGGCTCTGCCAGTGGCCAGGGCCCAGCGCGACACCGGCAAGACCGCAACCGTCATCAGCCAGCACCGCTTCGACCCCTCCAGCCAGACCCTGATCCGAGCTGTCCGAAGCGGAACGCTCGGCCGGCTGACCTCCGGTGTCGTCAGCGTCTCCTGGTGGCGGGAACAGTCCTACTACGACTCGGCCCCTTGGCGTGGTACCCAGGCACTCGACGGCGGCGGCGCCCTGATAAACCAAGGCATCCACACCATCGACCTGCTGCTCTGGATGCTCGGCACACCAGCGGAGGTATTCGCCCACACCGCCTGCCTCACCCACGAACGCGTTGAGATCGAGGACACTGCCACCGCAACCATCCGCTTCACCAACGGAGCCCTCGCCGTGGTGCACTGCACAACCGCCGCGTACCCAGGGCTCACAGCCCGACTTCAGATCCACGGCGACCGCGGCTCGGCCGTCATCGACAACGATCAGCTCACCTACCTGTACCCGAACGCAGACCCCGCCCAACCAACCAGCGTCGCTGACCGCGGCGCACAACCAACGACATCCGCAATCGCGGACCCCACGTCACTCCCTGGCGCTGCCCACGCCGCTCAGTACCAGGACTTCGTCGCCGCCATACGAGAGGACCGCCCACCGCTGGTCACGATCGAAGACGGCATCCGTAGCCTCGCGGTGATCAGCGCCTTCTACCAATCCGCACGAACCCGCCAGCCAGTCAGCATCGCGTGAGCGACACTCCACGCCTAACCGCGGCTACGATTCGGGCGGCGACCTCATACCGGGGCTGCCACCTGGGTACGTCCGTAACCACCGCACGGCTTTGGCTGTCGACGCCGACCGGCGTAGGCCGAGCACAGGTGTCCATCGTCCACCTTGGAATGTGGGCGCCGTATCTGGGGCCAAGTCGACGCAACGGATCCGGTCGCGGTGCTGGGGCACACACCGAGGGCGGATCGCCCGCCCTGATCGTCCCTGATTCAGTCACGTCGTCATCCCATTCCATGCCCAGGCTCCGGTGGAGCACCCGATCCCTGAAGTCGTCGGACAAGGCGGTATTCACCGCGGTCGTCGCCGTGTGCGTGTGACCGGGCTGCCCCTGTATCAGCACATCCCCTCGGTCACCGCCTCGCATCAGGATCTGTCGACCGGAGCGCCGCCGAGTCGCTTGCATCGCTGGATGGCGGCGTCCCGGTGTGCGGGCTCGGCGTCCACTGCCCGACACCGGCGGTTGCCGCCCGCCCGTTGTTCCGCAGCACCTCTTGTCGGCGAGCATCACTTTGGCGCCGGCCTGGGCGGCGGCGAATCTCCTTCCCCGTCCCCGCCGGTCTGCAGCTTGCCACGAGGATGTCTGAGCTGACCTCCAGGCCGTTGGTGTCGTCTTGCACGATCTGTGGCCGCGGTCGTTTGGCCGGAAAGTGGGTCATGGGGTCGGGTTCTCGCCGTCGTAGGCGTGGAAGGTGTGGTTGCCTCGCGCGAGGAGCCAGATGAGGAGGGTCATGGTGAGGCCGCCGAACAGCAGTGGGCTCCATGCTGCGGTGGCCGTGGCGACGGCACCGGTGAGGACCCCGCCGAGCCGCGGCCCGCCCTGTACGACGGTGCTGAACACGCCCTGGACACGTCCGCGCAGGTGGTCGGGAACGGCGGACTGCAGCATCGTCATCCGGAAGATCGTGGCGATGTTGTCGGTCACGCCGGTGAGCACCAGCACCAGTGTGAGGACGCCGATCGTGACCGGTCGGGCAATCTCGCCGGGATCAGGTAGGAGGCCGTAGCCGAGCAGCACTGCGCCGGCTGCCGCCATGGCGAAGGCGTACGCATGGGTGGAACGGACGATCGCGCGGCCGTGGTAGCGGACCTTGCCGAGCCTGCCGGAGAAGATGCCGGACAGGATGGTGCCGGCGGCGCTTCCGGCGGTGAGGACGCCGACGGTGGTGGCGCCGCCGCCGAGCACGCTCGCGCCGAGCGCCGGGAAGAGCACCCTCGGCTGGGCGAGTGTCATCGCGACGAGGTCGAGCAGGAGGGCGAAGCGGGTGTTGGCGGCCGAGGCCAGGAACGCGATGCCTTCCTTGAAGGTGTGCATAGCGTTCTTGATCGGCTTGTGGTCGGGCAGGATTGCCGGTAGCGAGTAGATGCCGAGGAATGCCGCGGTGTGTAGTACCAGGTCGACCCAGTAGGCGAGGGTGAAGCCACCGGTGGTGACGGCGGCGGCCGCGAGCAGCGGCCCGACGGTTGTCATGATGCCGAGGTTGATGCCGTTGAGGGCGCCTGCGGCCGGTAGCAGATGGCGGGGTAGCAGGCGCGGGACGATGGCCCGGCGGGTGATGTTGCCGGCCGTCCCGGCGACCGAGTTGATCAGGGTCAGGCCGTAGAGCAGCCACAGCAGGTCGCCGCCGAGCGAGGCGTGGGCGGTGATGCCGCCGATCGACAGCCACGAGACGATGGTGCAGCCCAGTGCCAGTCGCCGCCGGTCGAGGCGGTCGGCCAGCGTTCCGGCGTAGAGCCCGACGAACATCATGGGTATTAGTGCGGTGCCGGCGACCATGGCGACGGCGAAGGTGGAGCCGGTGAGAGCGTAGACCTGCAGCCCCACCGTCATGACGGTCATCTGCTCACCGATGCTGGCGACGGCGGTGCCCAGCCATAGCCGGCGGAACGCCTTGTTGGTGGTCAGTGGGCTGAGGTCGAGGAGCACCCGATCGCGGGCCGGGGGTGCGTCGGCCGGTGCTGAGGTCATCGGCCGCTATCGGACGAGGGGGCGGTTCGGGTCGGCCGTCCACTCCGAGGCCGAGCCGACGTAGAGCCGAGCGGTCCTGCCGAGGGTGGCGAGGACGAATACCTCCATCGCCGCCGCGACGCCGCTGCCGCAGTAGGCGCCGAAGGGGGTATCGGTGTCCAGCCCGTGGGGCATGAAGCGGACCTGCAGTTCGTCGGCGGGCAACAGGTATCCGTCGTCGGTGAAGTTGCCGTCCGCCGGGACGTTGATTGCACCCGGGATGTGTCCGGCGCCGTCGGCGGTGCCCGCGAACCGGACCGCCGGGCGCGCGTCGATGAGCCGCCCCACCCTGGCCAGCTCGGCGACGTCGGGCAGTTCGACGTTTGGTAGCTGGCCGGGCTTGATCACGAACTCGCTCTGGGCGGGCCTGGGCTCGTGTCCCTGCGCGAGGGCTCCTCCGGCGGAGGCCCAGGCGTCCAGCCCACCGTCCAGCAGTTTGACCGACTCCACACCCGCCCAGCGCAGCAGCCACCAGGCCCGGGCAGGCGCGGCCGATCGGGTCGCTCCGTAGACGACGACCGGGGTGCCACGGTCTATGCCCCACCGCCGGACGGTCGCCTGGAAGGTGTCGGGGTGGGGGAGCGGGCGTCGTCCGTTGCTGCCTGTGCTCGTCCCGGCAAGGTCGGCGTCGAGGTCCGCGAACTGCGCGCCGGGCAGGTGCCCGTCGAGGTAGCCGGCACGGTTCGGATGCTCGGGGCCCACCTGGCGGACGTCCAGCAGCATGGGTGCGCCGCTGACGAGTAGTGCGTTCAGGTCGGCAACCGAGATGAGGTTGTCTCGTCGCGGATTGGATGTCATGTGTTCACCTGGCCGTCCTCGGTATGGCGCGGTTCGATTTTTGTATCAGGTATGCCTATAACAAAGTTGCTGATGGCGGCGGAGATTGTTCCATCGGCTGGTTCAGTAGCCCTTCTTCTGGTACTGGGACTAGTTTCGTCGGCTTGGTGCATGCCTGGGCTGCTGTGGGAGTTCCCTGCATCTCAGTCGACTCAACGATCGGGTAGGGCTGCCGGGCATCCCTCCACTATGGAGGTAACAGTTATCCCAAGTTCTGAGACAGTTCCTTGAAAACCTATAGGCTTAGTATAGATTACCGGATGACGGTAAGCGAGATCAGGGAAGGTGCCATGGCCGACTCGGTGGTACGACCCGAGCTACTACGCGAGCAACTCGACGACCCCCACTTGGCGGTGATCGAGGTCCACGCTTCCGCGGCGGCGCGCGACCAGGTGGAGGGGCTCATCCCCGGATCGCGGCCGGTGTTCTGGAAGGATCTGGCCTGGCATCCGACCGACCGGCTACTGGCTGGCGGAGAGGAGATCTCGAGGCGGCTGTTCGCGCTGGGCGCCGGCGAGGGCTCCCGGATCGTGCTCGCCGGCGACCCGACCCAGTTCGCGTCGTACGTGGTTTGGGCCGCGCGGGTCCGCGGCTACCACGGCATCGGCTACCTGGACGGGGGGTTGGAGGCCTGGCGAGCACTCGGCCTGCCGACGTCGGCGGAGAGGCAGGTGGCCAGGCAACCACCGACCCGGCCGCTGGCCGTCCCGACCGCGGCGGCGCGAGATACCGGCCAGCTGATCGGCCGCGACGAACTGCGCGGCCTGCTCGGCGAGCCGGGGGTCGCGATCGTCGACTTCCGCAGTCCTGAGGAGTACGCCGGCGAGCGGGTCAGCGGGCTCAACGCACCCATCGACCACGGAGCCGAGCGACACGGCCGCATCCCCGGCGCCCGGCACCTGTTCTTCCGCGAACTCCTCGACGAAACCGGCCGCATCCTCCCGGCCGAACAGGCCCGCAAAGTGGCCGAGGCGCGCGGGGTCTTCGAGGCCGAGCGGGTCGTCGTCTACTGCCGGCTATCCCACCGCTCGACGCTGGGCTGGCTCACCCTCACCGAGGTTCTCGGCCTCGACAACGTGCGCGTCTACGACGGCTCCTGGACCGAGTGGGGCAGCATCGTCGGCTTCCCCGTCGAGAAGTAACGCTCACCGGACACCCGACACCGCTGGCACACCTACCCCGCACAAAGCACCACGGAGAGGCGCACCATGACCGAGAAGCAGCCGAAGTCGCTCACCCTCAACCTCAATCTCATCCCGGGCGGGGTCTTCCCGGGTGCGTGGCGTACCGGCACAGACGGCCAGCATTTCAGCACCCTCGACCACTACATCGAGGCCGCGAAGATCGCAGAGCGCGGCCTGTTCGACGCCGTCTTCCTCGCCGACACCCCGGTATGGCGCTACCGCGGCGAATACCGCCCGTTCCGGGGCCTGGACCCGACGCTGGCACACGCCGCCATCGCGCAGCACACTAGCCACATCGGGCTTGTCGCGACGGCGTCGACGTCGTACAACTCCGCCTACAACCTGGCCCGCCGCATCGCCTCTCTGGACCACATCAGCAACGGCCGGGCCGCCTGGAACATCGTGGCGACCAACGGTGACGACGTCGCCCAGAACTTCGGCCTTGAGTACGGGCTCGACCACGCCGAGCGCTACCGGCGCGCCCACGAGTTCGTCGAGGCGGTGTTGCGGCTGTGGGACAGTTGGGCCGACGACGCCTGGGTGGCCAACACCGAGACCGGCGTCTACGTCGACAACGCAAGGATCCGCGACGTCGATTACGCGGGGGAGTACGTCACCGTCAAGGGACCCCTCAACCTGCCCCGGTCCCCGCAGGGACATCCGGTGCTCATCCAAGCAGGCTCCTCGGCGGACGGCATCGGCCTGGCCTCCCGTTTCGCCGACGCCGTCTACACCGTCCAGAACACCATCGAAACCGCGCTCGCCTTCCGCAAGAAGATCCGCGACCTGGCCACCGGATGGGGCCGCGACCCCGACACGGTCAAGGTGCTGCCCGGCCTCATCACCATCGTCGGTGACACCGAGGAGGCCGCCCGCAGACGCGAACGCGAGCTGCAGGAGCTGCACACCGAGCACTACGCCATCAATGCCCTCGCGCTGCAGATTGGCGTGCCTGTCGAGGCGCTGGAGCTGAACAAGGAACTGCCTTGGGACCTGGTGCCGCCGGACGGCGCTCTCGGTGCCTCGGGAGGCCACTTCGCCGCTCTCATCGCGAGCGCGAAGCGCGACTCCCTCACGGTGCGGCAGATCATCGCGCGCCAGGGCGGCGGACTTACTCACATCTCCGCCATCGGCTCTGCCGAACAGGTCGCCGACCAGATCGAGACGTGGTACCGCGCCGGCGCCAGCGACGGCTTCAACGTCATGTCGGCGGCGCTGCCCGAGGTGGCGGAGAACTTCGTCGACCACGTCGTCCCGCTGTTGCAGAGCAAGGGCATCTTCCGCACCGAGTACCCCGGCACCACCTTGCGCGACACCCTCGGCCTGCCTCGCCCCGCCGACGGCTGGGAGGGCTTCATCAACACCGCACGCGGGCCGGCCGGGGAGGCGGCCTTCAGCTGAGGTCGGGCGTGGGCTGACACGGACGGAGCACCATGAGCATCGCACCACCACAACGACCGGCCGAGGTGGACGCCGAACACGCGGAGTCCATCCTGCAGGTGTCGGCGGCCGCACGCGTCAGCGCGCACCGCCGGTTCGTCGCGAGGTACGTCACCGAGAAGGTACTCTCGGCCGTCTTCGTCCTGTGGGCAGCCGCATCGCTGAGTTTCCTGGCCGTGCACCTGGCGCCCGGTGACCCCGCCCTCATGCTCATGGGCGAGGTCAAGACACCCGAACTGCGCGCGACCATCGAGGCCGACTGGGGGCTCGACGAACCGCTGATCACCCAGTACCTCGACTACTTCGGCCGGCTCCTGAGCGGCGACCTCGGCTACTCCTACGTCCAGCGCGTGCCGGTCAACGAGATCCTGTTCGGGCCGCGGCTGCTCAACAGCGCCAAGCTCACCGTCTTCGCGGCGCTACTCGCCGTCCTCCTCGCGGTGGTGGTCGCCGTCCTGTCCGCCTCGCGGCGTGGTCCGGGGTCGGCCCTGCTCAACATCGTCGAGCTGACCTTTGCCTCGGTCC
This sequence comes from Phytohabitans kaempferiae, assembly GCF_042433955.1. Lineage (NCBI taxonomy): Bacteria > Bacillati > Actinomycetota > Actinomycetes > Micromonosporales > Micromonosporaceae > Phytohabitans > Phytohabitans kaempferiae. The sequence continues at coordinate 38,755 of NZ_JBHLUH010000105.1, forward strand.
CCTCCTTCTGGCTCGGCCTGGTTCTCATCAGCGTCTTCGCGTTCGGACTGGGCTGGTTCCCGGTGACAGCCGGCAGCGAGTTGCAGAAGCTGATCCTTCCCGGCTTCACTCTCGCACTGCCGCTGGCCGCGGTCCTGGCGCAGGTGATCCGGGAGGGGATCGAGCGATCCCTCGAACAGCCCTACTCGGTGACCGCTCTGATGCGCGGGATCAGCCACGCACAGCTCAAGCGGCGCCATGCCCTGCGGCACTCCCTCATCCCGGCGACCACCCTGGCCGGCTGGTCGGTGGGCGGGATGCTGACGGGCACGGTCATCGTCGAGCAGGTCTTCGGCCGCTCCGGAATCGGGCAGGCGACCGTCACCGCCGTGCGCCAGCAGGACATCCCAGTCGTGCTCGGGATCGCCCTGGCGGCGGCAACGATCTACGTCCTGGTCAACACGGTGGTCGACATCCTCTATGTCTGGATCGACCCCCGCCTCAAGGCGGCGTGAGCATCATGGCCAGCGCCAACCCGACCCTCGCCCCGGCACCCGGGGTGATCGCGACCCGCAAAGTCTCTGCCCGGCTGCCGTTCGGAGTCGTCGTCTCCCTGCTCTACCTGGCCGTCCTGACCCTCGCTGTGGTGGCCCCTGGCCTGCTGGCGACACAGGACCCACTGTTCTCCGACGTGACCCGGGCGCTGCTCCCGCCGAGCCTGCACAACCCGTTGGGCACCGACCACCTCGGCCGCGACGTGCTCACCCGGATCATCCACGGGGCGAGGTACTCCCTGTTTATCGGTGTCGCCTCCACCGTGCTCGGCGTCGCCGTCGGGGTCGTCCTCGGCCTTGTCGCCGGCGCCTCGCACCGGCTCGTCAACGAGGGCATCTCCCGCTTCTTCGACGTCATCGGCGCGTTCCCCGACCTGCTGTTCGCCCTCATGCTGATCACCTTCACCGGGCCCGGGACGTGGAATCTCATCTTCGCCATCGGAATTGCCTCGGCACCGCGCTACGGGCGGATCGTGCGCGCCGAGACGTTGAGGGTCAAAGAGTCGGAGTACGTTGCCCAGGCCCGGCTCACCCTGACCTCCGGCGTCCGGAACGCCGTCAAGCACATCCTGCCCAACGCCCTCGGCACGGTGCCGATCCTGGCGACCCTCGGCGTGGGTACCGCCATCCTCGGCGCGGCCGGCCTGAGCTTTCTCGGCTTCGGCCCCGAGCCGCCACAGCCGGAGTGGGGCTCGATGCTTTCCGAGGCGCGCAGCGACCTTCGCGTCGCCTGGTGGGCCGGATTCTTTCCCGGCCTGTTCATCACGCTGACCGTCATCGCCGTCTCGGTGGTGGGCCGGCATCTGCAGCTCAGGTTCGAACGGAGGCGCGAAGCATGACCGCCCCGCTGCTGTCCCGGGATGGGGATGCCACCCGACTTCCCGACCAGGCTGCCGATACCCTTGTCACGATCCGTGGCCTCAAGGTCTCCTTCGACGGGGTCCGTCGCCTCGACGGCACACACCACCACGTCGTCGACGATGTCGACCTGACCGTGACGCGCGGCAAGATCCTGGCCGTCGTCGGCGAGTCCGGCTCGGGCAAGTCGGTCACCGCCCGCACCCTGGTCGGGCTCGCCGGAACCGGCGCCCGGGTCACCGCGCGGCGATTCGACATGTTCGGCGAGGACGTCACGAACTACACCGAGCGCGACTGGCGGCGGCTGCGTGGCCGCCGCGTCGGTTTCGTCCTGCAAGACGCCCTCACCTCCCTGGACCCGCTCAAGACGATCGAGCAGGAGATCGCCGAAGGGCTCGACCCCACGCTGTCCAAGACCGGCCGCGCCGAACGTGTCACCGAACTCCTGGCGGCCGTCGGCATCCCGGAGCCGCAGGAGCGCCGCCGGCAGTACCCGCACCAGCTCTCCGGCGGCCAGCGGCAGCGCGCTCTCATCGCCTCCGCCATCGCCGGTGACCCCGGACTGCTCATCGCCGACGAACCCACCACGGCGCTGGACGTCACGATCCAGGCACAGATCCTTGAGTTGATCGCGGGCATGGCACGGCAGGGCCGCGGCGTGATCCTCATCAGCCACGACCTGTCGGTGGTCGCGAACCTCGCCGACGAGGTCCTCGTGATGCACGAAGGACGGATAGTGGAGTCCGGACCGGTGCGGCAGGTCATCGACACGCCCTCGCACGACTACACCCGCCAGCTCATCGCGGCGGTTCCCGGTGCCCACTCCCGTGGGCGGCGCCTGGCGCTGGAATCGGCTCCACGCGTCACCACCCGGACCGCGCCGCTTTCGGACAGGCCGGCCGTGGTCGAGGTCAACGGTGTCGGCAAGTGGTACCGGGCCCGGGGCGGCCGTGAGTTCCGTGCCGCAGAGCAGGTCAGCTTCGTCGTACGCCCCGGCGAGATCGTCGGCCTCGTCGGTGAGTCGGGATCCGGAAAGTCGACGGTCGCGAAGATCGTGACCGGCCTGCTGCGGCCGGACGCCGGCGAGGTCGTCGTCGCCGGCACCGAGTGGAGTTCGAGCCGCACCCGGCGGGCGCACCTCGGGCTGGTCCAGCTGATCGCCCAGGACTCGCTCGGCTCGTTCGATCCGCGCTACACCGTCCGGGAGATCATCGCCGAGACGGTCCGGCTGCGCATCCGGGACCGGCGCCAACGCAACCGCCGGATCGCCGAGCTACTCGATTTGGTACGGCTGCCCGCGGACACCATCGACCGGCTGCCCAGGCATCTGTCCGGCGGGCAGCGTCAGCGGGTCTCGATCGCCCGGGCGCTCGGCTGCGAGCCACGGGTGCTCGTCTGTGACGAGCCGGTCTCCGCACTCGACGTGTCGGTCCAAGCCCAGATCCTCGACCTCGTCGACGACCTCAGGGCGCACACCGACGCCGCCCTGCTGTTCATCTCCCATGACATCGGCGTCATCCACCACCTGGCCGACACCGTGCTCGTGATGCACCGCGGGCGCATCGTCGAACGCGGTGCGGCACATGAAGTGTTCACCAACCCCACCGATGACTACACCCGCAGCCTGATCAGTGCCGTCCCGGTCCTGTAGGCCGGCGGCGCCGGGTCGATTGTCCAACCCTCCACAAGAAACGGAAAGCCATGAGGTACGCGAGCAGAATGAGACGACGCACAGCCGTCACGGCCGTGTTGATGCCGGTCCTGATCGGACTCGCCGCCTGCGGCTCGGAGTCCACATCGGCCGGTTCGAGGGGCGAGCCGCAGTCGGGCGGTACGCTGACGATCGCCCTGCCGAACTATCCGGAAGAGGGCCTCAACCCGCACCTCGGCGGCGCCATCGGCCCGACACAAGTGCTGCGGAACTCCTTCGACAGCCTGGTGGCAGCCGACTACGACGAGAGCTTCCATCCCTGGCTCGCCGAGAGCTGGACGATCTCCGAGGACGGCCTGGTCTACGAGTTCAAACTCCGCAACGACGTCACCTTCCACGACGGCGAGAAGTTCGACGCCGCGGCGGTCAAGGCCAACTTCGACCTCGTCATCGACGGCCAGTACGCACCCGCGGTGAAGAACTCGACTTTCCGTACGTTGAAGTCCGCCGAGGTCGTCGACGACTACACGGTGCGCCTTACCCAGTCCGAGCCCGCAGCCGACTTCCTACACACACTCTCCTCCCTGCAGGGGGCGATCGTGTCCCCGAAGTCGCTGAAGAGCGGCATCCGCGACTCCGGCGGCGTCGGTCTCGCCGGCACCGGGCCGTTCATCCTCACCAGGGTGGTACCCGGCCAGGAGCTCGACTTCGAGAAGTACAAGGACTACAAGTGGCCTCCCGGAACCGCCCACCACCAGGGCGCCGCCTACCTGGACAAGCTGGTCGTCAAGTACGCCCCCGAACCTTCGGTCCGGGCCGGCCTGCTCTCCTCCGGTGAGGTCGACGCCATCGCCGCGGTGGCTCCCAACGACGTCCCGCTGTTCAAGGACGCCGAGGGCTTCCAATACGAGTACAAGGGCTCCAACGTGGCACCGACATCGCTGTACTTCAACACCACCAGCGGCCCCACGAAGGACGTCCGCGTGCGCAAGGCGCTGCAGAACGGCGCCGACGTTGACGCGCTCGTCAAGGCCGTCCTCAAGGACAACGCCGAGCGCGCCTGGGGCATCGTGCAGCCGCAGAGCAAGTTCTACGACAAGAAGGTCGAAAGCGCCTACGGCAATGATGTCGACCTCGCGAACAAGCTGCTCGACGAGGCCGGCTGGACCGGGAAGAACGGTGAGGGGATCCGCACCAGCACGGCCGGAGAGCCCTTGGTCGTCCGGCTCATCGCCACCGAGCCGGTGCCGACGCTGAAAACCATCCTGGAGGGCTACCAGGCCCAGCTCCGGCAGAACATCGGTGTCAACGTCGACCTGCAGTTCCGTGACGAGGGCACTGTCGACAAGGTACGCGAGACCAACGCCTACGAACTGTTCCCGCGCAGCGTCGGCGGCGTCTACCCCGGCGTGGTCCTCGACAAGGTCTACTCCAGCACCGGTGCCATCAACGGTCCCAAGCTCACCGACCCGCAGGTGGACGGCTGGCTGGACGCCGCGCGCTACGCCACGGACGAGAAGGTCGTGAAGGAGAACTTCGACAAGGTCGCCCAGTACGCCCTGATCGACCAGGTCACCACGCTGCCGCTGTACACCGACCGTTCCTCGGTGGCCGCGAAGTCCACAGTGCACGACATCACCTACTTCATCGACCCGCCGCGGGGCCTGCTCAACGGGTGGGCCTACAACACCTGGATCGAGCAGTAGCGAGTCAACGGGATCCGGGCGCAAGGTTCCGGCGCCCGGATCCCGCAGATCATCGCCCACCCAGGAGAGAGAAGTCCCGTGCCCGACATCGGCATCATGTTCCGGCTCAACGACACCAGCGCCGACCCAGCGAGCCAGTACGAGGCCGGCCTACGGCTGATCGAGCACGCCGAAGCGATCGGACTCGACAGCGCCTGGATCACCTCCCATCACTTCCGGTCCGACAAGGGCACCATCTCCTCGCCGCTGCTGTTCCTCACCGCCGCCGGACAACGCACCTCCCGCATCAGGCTGGGCGCGGCGGTCGTCTTACTGACCCTCGAGGAACCGGTCAGGGTCGCCGAAGACGCCGTCGTCGCCAACCTGCTTAGCGGCGACCGGCTCGAACTCGGGCTCGGATCCGGCCTCGAGCCGTGGCCGTTCCCCGGCTTCGGGATCGACTGGGAGGCTAGACACGAGGTGTTCGACGCCAAGCTCGCCCGGCTGCGGGCCGCGTTCGCCGGTGCCGACCTGGGCGGCGGCCGACAGCTCTACCCGCCACCGGGGCCGCTGCGCCGCCGTGTCTGGCGAATCGCCACGAATCCCGCCGCCGCCACCGACATCGCCCGCCATGGCGAGAACCTGCTGCTCGGCAGCTCCAAGAAGCTCACCGCCGCCCAGAACAAGGCCAACCGGGCCGCCGCGATCGACGCCTTCCGCGAGCACGCCCGGCCCTGCCAGCGCATTCTCGCCTCGCGCTCGATCTTCGTCCGCCCGGACGCGGCCGTGGCCCGGCGGGAGTTCGTCGCCGCCACGCCGGCCGGCACACCGCAGGAGTACAAGACGGCGGCGCTCGTCGGACATCCCGCCGAGGTCCGTGCCCGCCTAGAAGAGGACACCGAGATCCCGCTCGTCGACGACTTCCTCATCCAGACCATCCCCGCCCACCTCACCCGCGGGCAGTGGCAGGGCTCGCTGGCGCTCGCCGCCCACGAGATCTTTCCTCCCGGTTCGCCGCTGCGCGCAACCGCCCGCGGCATACCTCAACTCCACGGGACACCAGCATGAGCAACGACGCTGGCCTCATCCTCAACCTCAACCTGCTCCCGGGAGGCACCGGGAAGGGGTCGTGGCGCGTCTCCGAGCGCGACCCGGACTGGTTCATCAGCCACCACCACTACCTCGAACTTGCCGAACTCGCCGAGCGCGGCAAGTTCCAGGCACTCTTCCTCGCCGACACCCCGGTGTGGACCGAACCGTACTGGCACCACCCATGGCGTGCGCTGGCTCCGTTCATCGCGCTGACGACGATCGCCGCGCACACCAGCCACCTCGGGCTGATCGGAACCGCTTCGACGTCGTACAACGACCCCTACAACCTGGCCCGGCATGTCTCCTCGCTCGACCTGGTCAGCGACGGCCGCGCGGCCTGGAACTTCGTTGTCACGGCCGGGGACCAGACGGCCCGCAACTTCTCCCAACCGGCCGCCTACTCCAAGCCGGAGCGGTACGCCCGAGCCGCCGAGTTCGTTGAGGCAGTGGTCCGGCTGTGGGAGGCGTGGGAGCCTGACGCCATCCTCGGAGACAAGGCCACGGGGCAGTATGTCCGGCCCGGCGGCGTGCAACCGGCCGCGTTCGCCGGCGAGTGGCTGCAGGTCGCCGGCGAGCCGCTGGTCCCGCCGTCACCTCAGGGACGGCCGCTGCTGGTACAGGCCGGCGCTTCCGAGGCGGGGATCGCCCTAGCGGCGCGGTACGCCGACGCGGTCTACACCCACCAAACCGAGATCGAGGGCGGGATCGCCTACCGCAAGCTACTGCGGCAGCGGGCGGCCGACACCGGGCGTGACCCCGACACGATCAAACTGCTGCCCGGTTTCTACGTCGTGGTCGGCGACACCGAGGAGGCGGCGCGCGCCAAGCACAGGGCACAGGACGAGGCCACACCCGATGCCGTCAAGGTCGGGTTCTTCACCCGCCAGCTCGGGCTGCCCCCAGGCGCATTGAAGATCGACGAGCCGATCCCGTTCGACCTCATCAACGCCAACGAGCTCAGCCGCAGCGCCGCCAGCAGCCTGGACGGGCTGCTCGACAAGGCGGCCAGCGACAGGCTGACCGTGCGGGAGGTGCTCGCCCTGCGGAAGAACGGCTCACAGCACGTCTCGGTCATCGGCACGGCCGAGCAGATCGCCGACACCATCACGGCCTGGTACCGTGCGGGCGCCGCCGACGGCTTCAACCTCCACATCGGCAGCTCGCCCGACGGACTGCGCGACATCGTCGACCACGTCGTTCCGTTGCTGCAGACGCGCGGGGTCTTCCACGTCGATTACGAGCACTCGACGCTGCGGGGCAACTACGGCCTGCCCGAACACCGGCTTTCACGCCGCTCACCCGCACCGGTGTAGCGAGCGTCAGATGGCACAGAACGCGGGCTGACTTGGCACAATGGGAGGTGGCCCGACCCGAGACTCACGGCAAGGTCGCCGCGACAGCTAAGGAAAAGGCGTGACAGTAAGTCCACCAACCGCTGAGTGGCTCGCCTCCAGGGTGACCGGCCGTCGGGCGCGCGAGATCGCCGACGACCTGGAGATCCTGATCGACTCCGGTGAGCTGCCGTCGCACACCCAAATGCCGACACTGCGCGCGTTCGCCGAAGCCATCGGCGTCAGCGTCGGAACCGTGATGTCGGCGTGGAACATCCTGCGCAATGACGGCCGCATCCAGACGCGGCGGCGCGGCGGCACGATCGTTACCGACCGCCGCAGCCGCAGATCGGCGCCGTTCCCGGGCTGGTCACAGATCGACCTCTCCCTGGCGACCCCGGACTACGGACTCCAACCCGACCTTAGCCAGGCGTTACTGATGAGCCTGGCCTGTGAGCGACTGAACCGGACCGGGCGCGAGTACATCACCCCCGAACTGCGGGAGCGGGTCGAGGCGATCTGGCCCTTCGAGCCGCAGGCGTGGAACACCGCCGGCGGTGGCAGTGAGGCGCTAATGCTCGCCACCGAAGCCGCCGCACCCGCCGGTTCGGTAGTGGCCGTGGAGGAACCGGTCACCCCCGGCTACCTGGACACCCTGATCGACCTCGGGCTGCGCGTCGTCGGCGTAGCCGCCGACGACCAGGGACCGACACCGCAATCGCTGCACGCCGCACTCGCCCGCAAGCCGGCCACCCTGGTACTGCAGCCATCAGCCGGGTTCGCCTTGGAGGGCGCCCTCACCACGCCACGCGCGGCCGAACTCGCCAACATCATCGGCCGCGAGGCACCCGACATCTGGGTCCTGGAGGACGACGCCACCGGAGCGCTCACCGGCCTCGAAGCGCCATCGCTCGGCACGCAGCTCCCGGACCGCGTACTTCGCATACGCAGCTACTGCAAGGCGTACGGCATCGACGTCAGAACATCGGTGCTGGGCGGCGCGCGCGAACTCGTGGAGCGGACCATCCAGCTGCGCAGCCACGGCATCGGCTCCAATAGCCGCATCCTCCAGAACGCCCTCGCCTACCTCATCGACGACCCGCCGACCGAGAAGCTGCTCAAGATCGCCCGCACCATCTACGCCAACCGGCGCGACGCCCTTGTCACGGCCCTGCAGAAACAAGGGCTGACACCCGAGGCACCAGCACCCGGCTCGCTGGTGATCTGGCTCGAGGTCCAGAACGAGACAGCGACGCTCGTCGCCCTGGCACACCGTGGCATCACTGTCGGGGCGGGAGGTAGGGCCTTCGTGAGCGCCCGGCATGGGCTGCTGCGGATCTCACCACTGCAGCTTCCCGACGACCCGGCACTCATCGAGAAACTCGCTGCCGAGATCAGGCGCTCCCTCGACGGGCCGCCACGCGAGTACTTCGACTAACAGCCGCATCCGCACTCGGAGAGTTTGCTCTGCACCTCGATCACCTTGCTGACGCGGACGCGTTGCGGCCGATTACACCCCGTGATGGGGGAGGAGCAGCGCGAGAGATAGCCGCGCCGCCTACGAGGTGGAGCGGGAGTTGCTGCTTCGTATGGCGGATCCCGCCGTGCTGGCGGCTGCGCTGGACCAGCACGGGGACAGGGCGCGACGCCGGTACGGTGTCCGAGTCGGCCGCGAGGTTCGGTCTGATGCGCCGCCTCATCGAGGCGGCCACACGGCACCCGCGCTGGGGACTACGTCTCGGTCTTCGGCCAAGTGGCGATACGACCCGAGAGCAGCACGGTCGTCGGCGACTTTGACGTCGAGGTGCGCGCGTCCTCGACAACGTCCGCGCGTTCTGTCGTGCTGCGAGGGGAGACCTTGGCGGCAGGCCCCAGATGGTTCAACCGTAGCCAGATCCCAGCCGAGGGTGGCCGGCAACCGGCCGATATCCCAGGCGCGGGTCTTCCAGTCCACCGGGTTGAGGCTGCTGGCGGCGGTGCGCACCAGCACCTCGCCCGCGGCGGGTTGTGGATCGGGCGCCATGGCGACGGTGAGCACCTCGGGACCGCCGTGGCGATCGATACGGACAGCACGCATGAGCTCTCCTGTTCGTTGAATCCGACGACGTGAAGCCGGGTCAGGACACCGGAGCCGGTTTTGGTGCCGCCTGCGCGGCCGGTTCTGCCGTCGAGGAGCCGCGGGGAACGGCGAGGTAGGACAGTGCCAGTCCGAGCAGGCTGAACAGCGCGCCCGCCAGCCCGGTCCAGCGCAGGCCGCCGGCGGCGACGATCGCGCCGCCGAGCGCTGAGCCCGCAGCGGCTCCCAGGTTGAACGCACCGACGTTGACCGATACCGCCAGCGTCGGCGCCGCGCCGGCGTGCTTGAGGATCAGGCCCTGTAGCGGGGCGATCGTCGCGGTCGCCAACAACCCGAGCAGCAGCACCGCGACGATCGCGGACGGCTTCCACACAGCAGCCACCGGGAACACGACGAGCACCCCGACCAGGCCACCGAACACGCCACGCACCGTCGCACTCAGCGACCAGTCGGTGAGCCGTCCCGCGGCCAGGTTTCCTGCGAAACTGCCCGCCCCGTATGCCAGCAGCAGCAGTGACACCACCGGCGCGGTGAACCCGGTGACCTGCGTCAGCAACGGCGCGATATAGGTGAAAACCACCATGACACCGGCGAACCCGACCGCTGTCGTGGCGATCGTCACCAGCACCGGCCGCCGCGTCACCACCCGCAACTCCTCCCGGATGCTGGTGCGTTGAGCGGCCTGCCGTGGCAGCACCGCAGCCAACAGCGCGGCGCCCGCCAATGCCAGCACCGTCAACACCACAAACGGCGCCCGCCACCCGGCACGCTCACCGAGCAACGCGCCCAACGGCACGCCGAGCAGGGTGGCGACGGTGAAGCCCGACGCCACGGTCGCGGCCGCACGACCCACCCGCTCGGCCGGCACCACCTGCGTCGCCGTCACCAGCGCCAACGCCAGGAACGCGGCGTGGCTCAGCGACGACACCACCCGCCCGGCCAGCAGTACCGCAAACACCGGCGCCCAGGCGCTCAGCGCGCTACCGGCGGCGAACAGCAGCATCAACCCCAGTGCCACGCCCTTGCGCGGCAATCGTGCGGTCGCGATCGTCACCAGCGGACCGCCGATCACCACACCAAGCGCGTAGGCGGTCACGGCCTGCCCGGCCGTCCCGACCGACACCCCGAGATCCCCACCCACCTGAGGCAATAGTCCGGCAATCAGATACTCGCAAGTCCCGACCACGAACACGCTGGCGCACAACGCCGCCAGAATCACGTAACTCTTCCTCACGAACCGGACGCTAGACTCTGACACGAATGTCAGAGTCAAACGTGAGTGAGTGGGGTCACATGCGCATCGGGGAACTGTCGCGCCGCACCGGCGTCCACGAACGGCTACTGCGCTATTACGAACAACAAGGACTACTCCAGCCCGCCCGCCGCCCCAGCGGCTACCGCGAATACTCCGACAGCGATATCGAAACCGTTCGACGCATCCGAAGCCTGCTCGCCGCAGGCCTGAGCACCAACACCATCGCCACCGTGCTGCCCTGCCTCCGCGACGACAACCAACGCCTGGTACCGATCTGCTCCGACCTCGTCACCGAACTCTGCCAGGAACGCGACCGAATCACCGCCGCCATCACCGAACTGCAGGCATCGCACGCCATGCTCGACACCGTGATCAACGCCGCACCCGACGACGTCGCCGCCCGCGCCAACCTCGCCGCCCTCAACAGCTGAAGCCAGGACTGATCCCGTCATCTGCGGGAAACCTGCTGTCCGCCACCGTGTGACGTCCCGTGTCCGCGACCGGGGAGATCCTGGAGTCCGCTAACACCTGGTGACGCCTTTCATGGCCTCAACAACGACCGGGTCGAGTCCGGGTCTCTGCTTCTCCCACATCGACTTGTCGCCGAGCGGGGCTGGCTTGACTACCGACACCCACGGCGTGACTGCCTCTTCGGAGGCGGAGCCGCCAGCGCCGACCACACCAGGTCCGGCGTGGCGGTCGTTCTGACCACCGGGCCGCCGATCCGCTATCGACGGATGCGGTAACGCATGTGGGTGACCCGGTCTGCTTGGACGATCTGCGGGTCGTCCAGGAGCGCTGGTGGACCGTCGTATGCGCCGAAGAACCGTACGCCCTTGCCGAACACGACTGGGACCAGGTTGACCTGGAGTTCGTCCACGAGGCCGGCGGCCAGGGCTTGGCCTAGCAGGTTGCCGCCGGTCAGTGAGACGTCCTTGTCGCCGGCGGCGGCCTTTGCCTGTGTGATCGCGCTTGCCAGGCCGTCGGTGACGAAGGTGAACGGCGCCTCGGGGAACGGCCAGCTCGTCGGTGGTTTATGGGTGACCACGAAGACGGCTTCGCCGGCGGCGGGGCGGCCGTTCCAGCCGTTGGTGATGTCGAACAGGCGACGGCCGATCACCGCGGTTCCGATCCGTGACCAGGTTTCCTGCAGGTAGGCGGCGCTGGTGGCTGAGACGTGGAAGACGCGCTCGGGGTCACCGCCGTTGAAGGGGACGTCTCCGTTGTTGTACCAGTCGAAGAGCGGACCGACCTGGTCGGATTCGTCGGCGATGAAGCCGTCCAGCGAGACCGTCGCGCTCGCGATTACCTTGCCCATGGTCTGTGCCTCCATTCCATCACCTGGATCTATCCAGGACGTCGGAGCCGTAACACCAGACCGGACATCGACACGAGCCTGCGCCTGGACAGTGAGTAGCATCGCAGGCCGGAACCCGAGACCGGCAGACCTCCCACACCCGACCGACACGCCATCGATGCTCATCAACCGAGACGCCGACGCGGGCCACGACCCAACATCAAATCGGTGGATCCAGGCTTGGGGCGCGACAAAGCTGGCCAGCGAGTGGGTCGGCGCCGACGCGGCCCGCGCGGGCAGCCTCAGCTGCGTCATGCTGCGCTACTTCAACGTCGCCGGGGCCTGGGCCGGTGCCGCCGACAGGCCCGCCCATGCCCGCAGGCGTACCGGAACCGGCCTGGTACTGCTGGCCGTCAGCTCGGTTGGCGAGCCGGGTACGGGCTGTCCGAGATGATCCACGACGAATGCCAGATCCGTGGCGTCGACGCCCAGCGCGGGCCCCTCGGGCCGCCACACCACCACGCAGCCACCCAAACAAGCCCGACCGTTGGAACGACTGCAACCACAATCATCCCGCCTCCGCCGGGAGCTACCGCCCGCCCTCACGGTTCACTTTCGGATTAGCCGAGCGGGTAGCGCAGGCGTGGTGTGTCGGCGATGAGTTGGCGGGTGTGCGGGTGCTGCGGTCTGGTCAGTAGGTCCGCTGCCTGGGCGTGCTCGATCACGCGGCCGCCGTCGAGTACGAGCACGCGGTCGCAGAGTGCGGTGACGACGGTGATGTCGTGGGAGATGAACAGGTAGGCCAGGCCGCGGTCGTGGCGGATAGCGCGTAGCAGGTCGAGGATCTGTGCCTGGGCGGGCAGGTCGAGGGCGGAGAGCGGTTCGTCGAGAACCAGGAGTCGGGGGTCGGGGACGAGCGCACGGGCGATGCAGACTCGCTGGCACTGGCCGGTGGACAGTTCGTGGGGATACCGGTCGAGCAGGGCGGGGTCGAGGCCGACCTGGGTGAGCAGGTCGCCGCCCGGTTCGGGGAGGCGGAAGTTGTGGGCCGGCTCGCGCAGGCAGCGGCGTACCGTCCATCGTGGATTGAGGCTGGTGCGCGGGTCCTGGAAGACGATCTGAACGGCATGTCGTGGGGTGCGGCGGATCGGCGTTCCGTCGAAGGCGATGGTGCCGCGCGTGGGGTGTTCCTGGCCGGCCAGGCAGCGGGCGATGGTGCTTTTGCCGGCGCCGGAGGTGCCGACCAGGCCGACCGCTTCGCCTGCGCCGATGTCGAAGGTGACGCCGGTGAGCACCGGCGTCTTTCCGTACACTTTGGAGAGTTCATCAACCCGTAGCACGTGCCTGCCGATCGTCGGTGGGGAGCGCGGCGAGGAGCCGGCGGGTGTAGGGGTGCGTCGGCGCGGTGAACAGCGTCCGGGCGTCGGCGTCTTCGGCGACGGCTCCCTGGTGGAGCACGACGACTCGTTCGGCGACCTGGGAGACAAGCCGCAGGTCGTGGGAGATGAAGAGCAGGCCGATGCCGAGTTCTTCGCGGAGCCGGGCGAGTTCGTCGAGGATCCGGGCCTGGGTGCTGACGTCCAGGGCGGTGGTCGGCTCGTCGCAGACGAGGAGGCTGGGTCGGTTGACGACAGCGGTGGCGATGGCGACACGCTGCCGCATGCCCCCGCTGAGCTGGTGGGGGTATGCGTCAAGGCAGCGGGGCGGCAGCCGCACGAGTTCCAGCGCGGCGCGGGCGCGGGCGCGGGCCTCGGCGCGGGAGACCCGGTGGTGGGCGCGGACCGCCTCGGCGACCTGTGTACCGACGGTCAGCACCGGGTTGAGCGCGTTGAGCGGGTCCTGGGACACCAGTCCGACGTGCCTGCCGCGTACCTGCCGCCAGTCATCGCCGTCCCAGCCTGCGGTGTCGTGGCCGAGCACGGTGACGGTGCCGGAGTCCACCCGTAGCGGCGGCCGGAGCAGCCCGAGCAGCGTGGCGGCGAGGGTGGACTTGCCGGAGCCGCTCTGGCCGACCAGCCCGACCGTCTGGCCGGCCGACAGCCGCAAGGTGACGCCGGCGAGGATCGGCGTATTGCCCGCGCTGACGTGTACGCCGTCGAGGCGGGCGAGCTCCACCGTATCCACCGAGGTGGACGCGGCGCGGGCGTGGCGTTTGATCGCGGTGGCCCGCTGCCGCCGCGCCGCGTGCCGCTCGCCCCGCCGCCACGGCGGTGTCCACACCGGACGCTGGGGCAGGCGGGGGAGGCGGGGTTCGAGGGCGTCGCGGACGGCGTCGCCGAGGTAGTTGACCGCGAGCACGACAAGGAAGATGGCCAGGCCGGGGGCGAGGAACATCCACGGCGCGTCCTCGATGTACGGGCGGGCCTCGTTGAGCATCGCGCCCCATTCGGGGGCCGGCGGGCGCACTCCGAGGCCGAGGAAGGAGAGGCCGGCGATGGCGAGGATGACCTCGCCGACGTCCACCACGGCCAGCACCAGCACGGGGCCGGTGATCGCGCCGGCGACGTGGGTACGCACGATCCGCCACCACGGGGTCCCTGCGCAGCGGGCGGCCTGCACGTACCCCTCGTCCCGGATCTGCAGCGCGTAGCCGCGGACCAGGCGGGCGTAGCCGGGCCAGGAGACCAGCGAGACGGCCAGGACCACGCCGGCCACGCCACCGCCGAGCAGCGCGGCGAGGGCGATGGCCAGTACCAGGCGGGGGAAGGCCAACAGCACGTCCAGCAGGCGGGTGACGGCGAGGTCGAGCGGGCCGCCCACGTACCCGCAGACAGCGCCGACCGCGGCCCCGACCGTCACGATCACCGTGACCGCGACAGCGGCCGTGGCCAGCGACACGCGCCCGCCGTACAGCACGCGGGTGAGCACGTCCCGCCCGAACGCGTCGGTGCCGAACGGATGCTCCAGCGACGGCGGCAGGCTGGCCTGGAGGTAGTCGACGGCGGTCGGGTCGGCCGGTGCGATCCACGGTGCTGCCACGCAGACCGCGACGACCGCGAGCAGCAGCGCCATCGCCGCGCCGGCCAGCCGGTCGACACTGGGGATCGCCCGCAGCCGCAGCGCGGTACGGCCGGTCACGCGCGAACGCCCTCGACCCGCACCCGCGGGTCCGCGAAGCGGTAGGCGATGTCGACCGCGAGGTTGACCACCACGTACAGCACCGACATGGCCAGGACGAACGCCTGGATGACCGGGTAGTCGCGGCTGGCGATGGCGTCCACGATGTACCGCCCGACGCCTGGCCAGGAGAAGACGGTCTCGACGATCACCGCGCCGCCGAGCAGGCCGCCCACGACGAGACCGGTGTTGGTGAGCACCGGCAGCAGCGCGTTGCGCAGGGCGTGCCGCAGCAGCACCGCCCGCCAGCGCAGCCCTTTCGCCTCTGCGGTCACGATGTACGGCTGGGACAACGCATCGAGCAACGCGGCCCGCAGCAGCCGGGACACGCCGGCGGCGAGCCCGAGCCCGAGCGTGACCGCCGGCAGCACCAGGTGCGCCGGCGTGCCCCGGCCGAACGTGGGCAGCCAGCCGAGGCGGGCTGAGAAGCCGTACATGAGCAGCAGACCGAGCAGGAACCCGGGCACCGAGACGCCGACCAGCGCGAGCAGCCGGGCCAGCCGGTCAGCGGCGGTGCCATGGTGGGCCGCGCCGACGATGCCGGTCGGCACGGCGACCACGACCATGACGGCGAACGCCGCCGCGGCGAGTTCGAGCGTTGCGGGCAGGCGCAGCAGCAGCTCGTCCAGGACGGGGCCGCCGCTGCGCAGCGAGGTGCCCAGGTTACCGGTGGCCACGTCGCTAAGCCACTGCGCGTACTGCACCGGGTAGGGGCGGTCCAGGCCGAGGTCGGCCCGCAGCGTCGCCAGATCCTGCTCCAGCCGGCTGATGTCCGCACCGGGCTCCACCATCGACAGCAGGATCGCGTGGCTCGGGTCGCCCGGGATGAACCGCACCATGGCGAAGACGACGACGCTGATACCGAGCAGCACCGGCACGGTGACGGCGAGCCGGAGCCCGATGTACCGCAGCATCAGCCGGCGATCCACATCGACGGCCGGACCCACCGGGCGAGGTTGGGATCCACCCCGCGCACGCCAGTCGAGTACGCGGCCGCCCACTGGGTGGAGGCGTACAGGTAGATCAGCGCCACGTCGTCGTGCACGATCTGCTGCACCCGTTTGGCGAGCTCGTGCTGCCGCCCCGGGGCGAACTCCGTGCCGAGCTCGTCCACCAGCCGGTCCACGATGGGGTTCGCGTAGCCGCCGTAGTTGGAGACGACACCGGAACGGTAGAACGAGCGCAGTTGCCCGGGGATGTCGCCGGTCGCCGAGCCGCACGAGCAGTACGTGGCGATCTCGAAGTCGCCGTCGAGCATCATCTGGTTGGACGCGGTCGTCTCGACCGGCTCCAACTGCGTGGAGATCCCGATCCGCTTCCACTGGCTTTGCAGCGCGATCGCCAGCGGCTGAAACACCGTGTATGTGAGGATCCGCAAGTGCAGCCGCTGACCGTCCTTGGCCCGTACGCCGTCCGGGCCAGGCCGCCAGCCAGCCTCGTCCAGCAGCCGCGCCGCGGCCGCCAGGTCCGTGGTGGTGCCGGTGTCGATCGCGTACGGCAGGCCAGCCGGGAAGTGGCCAGTGGCCGCAGCGGCGAAGCCGTGGTTGAGCCCGTCGATCAGCTCGGTGCGGTCGGCGGCCAGGTCGAGCGCCCGGCGGACGGCCAGATCGCGCAGGGCCGGCACCTTGGCCATGTTCAGCCAGATGTTGCGAGTGGTGGGCGCCGGCGCATACACGGTGAAGCGGTCCTTGTTCCGCTCGTACTGTAGCCGCTGGTCGATCTCCACATTGAACTCCGCGTCGGCGTCGCCGCCGCGCAGCGCCAGCATCCGGGTCTGCGGGTCGGTGCCGAGCCGCGCCTCGATACGCCGCAGGCTCGGCTGCCCCGCCGGCGGCTTGCCCCAGTAGCCCGGGTTGGCCTCCGCGACGAGGGTCTCGCCGGGCACGAACTGAACCGGCTTCATGAACCCGGTCAGGTCAGGCTCGGCGCCGAACGCGTCGCCGCGCCGGTCCGCCTCGGCCGCGTTGTGCACCGCGTACGTGGCCAACCGGAAGGGGACGCTCGGATCCGGGCTGCCCGTGGTGATCCGCAGCCGGTCCGAGGCCACCGCGGCGAACGTCATCACACCGAGCGCGGACTTCGCACGCGGGTTCTTGGCCCGATGTCGTTCGAACGAGGCCACGACAGCGGTCGCGTCGACCCGTGTGCCGCTCCAGAACGTGACACCCGCCCGCAGGTCGAACTCCCACACGGTCGGCTCGACCGACCGCCACGCCGTCGCCAGGCCGGCCGCGAGCGTGCCATCGTCGCGCAGGACGACCAGCGGCTCGCCCAGCCCGTTCTCCAAGATCCGCTGCGCATCGATGTGCACCGGATCCAGCGAACGCGGCATGTTAATGGTCAGCAGGCGCAACACCTGCTCAGCCGCCGGCCCGTCGCCAGCGGCGCGCGGTCCACCCGCGCAAGAGGTCAGCACCAACGACACGGCAACCGCGGCAGCGGCCAGCCAGCGGCGGCGTTTCATGGGCAGGGGGCATGCAGCATCGAAGATCCGCCTTCCAGCACCTCGTGGACAGGGCGTGCGTATCGCACGCCGTGGCCGGTCTCCTGGCTGACGGGTTGTCGCGTCTCCGGCCGGCCTTCCCAGGCAGGCGCCCAGTGACCTCATGCATGACGAGGGCCAGAGACATCCCGATCACAGTGGCGAGGGCCGCGCCGGCATCACACCGGCTTCCCGAGCACCACGGCGCGGCCAGACTAACCCGCCATACCGAACCAGGTCACGTGTGGATCTCGTCACTGCCCGGCGGACGCGCCCCGGACGGTGAGCCGCACGGGTGGCCATCGGTCGGAACCGGCCGATGGCCACCCGTGCGTCGTGCGTCGGCTAGGTGAGTGGTGCGGGCCGGCCGGGCGGTAGGTCGAAGTCGTCGTTGCGCATGCGTAGCAGAGCCAGGCTGGCCCCGGCGAAGCCGAGGGCGGCGACGAGCAGGCCGATGCCGGAGGCGACGTGGCCGGGCATGAACGGGTGGGTGAACCCGCCGACCGCGAGCGCGATGCCCGTCCAGGCCGGGGCTGCTTTGCTGCGCCATAGGGCCAGGCCGAGCAGCAGCAGGCCGAAGACGATACCGATGATGAACAGCAGGCCGCCCAGCGCGGCGGTTGGCTGTGACTCCAGTGCGTCCTGCAGCTTGGCCATGGTGGCCACGTCGAAGCCGTTCTTCACCGTGGTGTAGGCCAGTAGGTCGCCGCCTTGGTTGAGTGGGAAGCCGGCCAGCTGCCCGGTCAGTGCGAGCAGCGCGCCTGCGGTGGCGAGCCGGGGAGCGCCGCGCCGGGCCACCCAGGCGACCGCGAACGTGGCCGGGATCAGCAGCACCAGGAACGGCACGCCGAGGTACTGGATGACCTCGACCCGGTCCAGATGGTCGGCGTACGCCGCGGCGGTCTGTTCGAAGGACGTTCCGCCGTCGACCGGACTGAGGATGTAGTACAGACCCATGCCGATCATCGGCAGCGGCGCGATGACAGCGAGTACGATCCGCCAGAACCCGCGCACGTCCCGCGGCGCCTGACGGGTCGGCGCCTTCGCGGTGCTGGTCTTCTCGCTCATGGTCAGCTCACCGGCGCCGGGTTGGCCGGCCGGACCTTGGCGTACAGCAGCGCCAGACCCAGTCCGGCCGCGCTGAGCACGAGCCCGATGACGGCGCCGTCCCAGCTCTTGGCCAGTGCGATGACGGCGCTGGCGAGGTTGACCGCGCCGACGGCGATCACCGCCGGGGTGGCCCAGGCGGCCGACCGGAACAGGCCGACAGCGGCGACGATGCCGGCCAGACCGAGCAGGCTGATCAGCCAGGCGACCGGTGTGGGCAGGCCGATACCGCCGTCGTCGACGGCGATGGGCAGGTTGAGCAGTGACATGACGATGGTCGCGACGCCGGCGGCGTAGCGGAGGGTTCTCATGACGGTCTCCCTTGTCCGTGTAGTGGGACAAGGTTGGGGGTGGCCGCGTTCACTGGCCCAGGGCTGCGGATCCCGCGTCGCCGGGGCGGCTTCCCGGGCGATCGGGAAGGATGCCCCGGCCAAGTCGGGAACCGCGGTCGTTGATCGCGTCACGGCCGGATCGCGATACTCTCCGTATCGACACCACGCCTGAACACCCGCGACGCGACGGCAGCCGGTGGGCGGCCGCGACGCTGACGGCTGTCCTGGTCGGCGTCACGTTCCTGACGTTCTGGGTGATCACCGGGCGGCCGCTGCCCAACCCGGACAGCTCACCGGCCCTCTGGCTGGAGCCGCTGGTCACGATGCTCGCCTACGGGGTGGCCGGCGCCCTGCTCGTCGACCGCCGCCCGGACCTGCCGTTCGGCTGGCTGCTGGCCGGGGCCGCGCTGCTCATCGTCGTCCAGGTGCTGGTCGTGCCGGTGGCCTATGACGCCGCGCTGGACGGCGACCGGAGCCCTCTGGTGCGTTGGGCGCTGACCGCGGGCGCCTTCGGGTTCGCCCCGATCGCCGCGCAGGGTCTGATCAACATCCGGTTTCCCAGCGGCCGGCCGGCCACCCGGTGGGGCGCGGCCGGCGAGAAGATCCTCATAGGGTCCACCGGTCTGGTCATCCTCGGCGGCATCTTCGGCAGCTCCACCCTCGCGGACCTGCCCACCGGCGTGCCCGGACTGTCCCATCCGCTGACCGCCGGCACCCCGGCCGGCCGCATCGCCGACGCTGCGGTCGTCTTCGCGCCCGTCGTCGTGCTGGCCGGCCTCATGGCCGGCATCGGGGTGGTGGTCCGGTTCTTCCGCGCCGAAGGCATCGCCCGGCAGCAGCTGAAGTGGCGGGCCGCCGGCGTGCTTGTCTCGCTGTGCCTGTTTCCGCTCGCGGTGACCGACCGGACGCCGTTCTTCGACACCAGCCTCGACGCCGTGGTGTTCGTCCTGACCCTTGTCGTCCCGGTGCTGCGCTACAAGTTGTGGTCCATCGACACCATCCTGCGCCGCTCCCTGCTCTACGGTGCGATCACCGCCGCGCTCGTGCTCGCGTTCGCCGGCCTGGCCGCGCTCGGCGCCCTGGTCGTGTCCCGCCAGATCGCGACACCAGCCGCGGCGGCCGCCGTCGCGCTGTGCTTCGTGCCGCTACGCACCCGCACCCAACGCCTGGTCGACCACCTCTTCTACGGCGGCCGCCAAGACCCCTACCGGACGCTGCGCGACCTGAGCCACCGGCTCAATGCTGTGCCGGGCGGCGACGCGCTCGGCTCGTTCGGCCACGCCGTCGCCACCGCGCTGCGGCTGCCGTACGTGGCTGTGCAACGCGGCGACGGCACCCCGCTGGCCGCGTACGGCACACCGGTCGAGCCGCTCGACCGGTGGCCGCTGGCCTACGACGGGCAGATCGAAGGCTTTCTCGTGGCCTCCGCCCGGCGCGGAGAGGACGGCTTCGATGACCGCGACCGGGCGTTGCTGTCCGACATCGCCGGGCAGCTCGGCATCGCCCTGCACACCCGCATCCTCACCACCGAACTGCTGCTGTCCCGGCAGCGCCTCGTCACCGCCCGCGAGGAGGAGCGCCGCCGGCTGCGCCGCGAGCTGCACGACGGCCTCGGCCCCGTCCTGACCGCGATCGGCCTCACCCTCGACGCCGCCCGAGCCCGCGTCGACACCGATCCGGACGCCGCCAGCCGGCACATCGCCGACGCCCGCCAAGCGGCCGCACAGGCCCTGGCCGACCTGCGCAAAGTGGTACACGGACTGCGCCCACCCGCCCTGGACGACCTCGGCCTCGCCGGCGCCCTGCGCTCGCAAGCCGACCGGCTCACCGCCGGCGCACCACTACGAGTCACCATCGACGCCGACGGCCTCCCGCAGCTACCGGCGGCCGTCGAGGTGGCCGCGTACCGTACCGCCGTGGAAGCGATCACCAACGCGCTACGCCACAGCGACGGCAAACACTGCCGGGTGCGCATGACCGCCACACCCGGCACGCTCACCCTCCAGGTCACCGACAACGGCACCTCCACCGGCCCCTGGCTACCCGGCGTCGGCGTCACCGCGATGCGCGAACGGGCCGCCGAGCTCGGCGGCACCTGCCACGCCGCACCCGGCCCCGGCGGCGGCACCGTCACCGCCCACTTCCCGCTCCCGGAGACGCCATGATCCGCGTCCTGCTCGCCGACGACCACCCCCTGGTACGCCAAGGACTGCGGGCGGTCTTCGACACCGTCACCGACATCGACGTCGCCGGTGAGGCCAGCGACGGCCACCAGGCCCTGCGCCAAGCCGTCGAGCTACAACCCGACGTCATCGTCATGGACCTGCAACTACCCGGCCTGCACGGCATCGACGCCACCCGCCAGATCCAAACCCAGGTCCCGCACGCCGCCGTACTCGTACTCACCATGTTCGAAGACGACGCCACCGTCTTCGCCGCCGTCCAAGCCGGCGCCCTCGGCTACCTCGTCAAAGGCGCCGACGCAGCGGACATCATCGCCGCCGTCCGCGCCGCCGCCAGCGGCCAACCCATCTTCGGCGCCGCACTCGCCAGCCGCCTACGCACATGGTTCGCCACCCCACCCACCCAGAACATCCCGTTTCCCCAACTCACCCCGCGCGAACGCGACATCCTCGACCACCTCGCCGCCGGCCTCACCAACGCTCAGATCGGCCAACGCCTACACCTGTCCAGCAAAACCGTCGCCAACAACATCACCGCCATCCTCGCCAAACTCCACCTCACCCAACGCAGCCAAGCCATCATCCAAGCCCGCGACGCCGGACTCGGCCGCCCCCACTAACCCTGACCGCCACGTCACCCAGTCCCCATAGGACAGTCGGACCTCACCCGCGACGCACCCCATCTGCCCCCGTTACCTAATGAGTCTCGAACGGCCCGCCGTGGCTGACGGGATGTCTGCCCCTTACCTGGCCTCTGCGGCGGCTGCGTCGTCGTCTCTCGTCGACTACCGGCTGGCACCAGAGCATGCCTACCCGCCCCGGAGTGGTCCTGTGCGTCGGCGGCGTGCTCACGCATATTTGGCCAGGTGGTTGTATGCATCAAGCGGCCGGTATAGGAGTCCCACCTGTCGCACGATCCCGTCGCGATCCGACTCGTGCCGCTGTACGTAGGCCTCGGGCACAGACACAGCGTCACCCGCCGCGGGCCAAGCCTCGCGACTTTGTCCGCGGTGAGGCCCACCGTCGTCTTCGGCGAACCCAGCTACCACGGCAGGACCTGCAGATCGTTACGCAGCCGATGCATCTACGGGACACGGGCGACGCTCGGACGGGGGCGGCGGGCCATGCCTGGCAGCCCCTGACCAAACCCGGCAACGGGCCCGCCGCCTTGGGCGGACTGGTGACCGGGATCGACCTCGATGTCGTGCCCATGGCGGCGTCCAGCCGGCGTCCGCCGCGGTGACGCCGCTGGCCAGCGGTGGTCGCGAGCGTCGTGGCGGCTCTGCTGCTCGGTGGCGGTGCCGCGCCGGTGCGGCAGCCCTGGGACCGGCCCGCCGTGCTCGACGGCGTGCCGCGCTGGCGCCGCGACGGTACGGTCCGGCTGATCGACCGGGTGGCCGGGCTGGTCGTGCTTGAGGAACTGACCGCGCCCGTCGCCGACCAGACAGCCGGCCTGCCTCGGGCGTCGTACCGGTTGGTGGAGCTGGCAACCGGGCGGGAGGTGTGGCCCTGGGCCGTCCGCCCGGTCGTTGAGACGCTGGTCGCGGTCGCGGTCGCCGGTGACGACAGCGGCCTGACGGGGCTGCTGCAGCGCGACAGGGCCGGTCGCACGCTGTTGCACGACGTGGCCACCGGGCAGAGTCGGCCGCTGGTCGACCCTCCGCGGGTGACGGATGCCTACCGCTCGGGCGACGACCTGCTGCTGCTCGCCGACCACGGGACCGGGGCGGAGCTGGTCAGGTACGACTGGGTCACGCTGCGCCCACGCTGGCTGGTCGCCGAGCCGGTGGGTGTGCTGCTGGGCCGTTGCGGTCCATGGCTCTGCATCGTCGGTGGGGACAGCACGGCCGCCGTGGACCCGGCCACCGGGCAGGTCCGCTGGCGGCCCCCCGGCGCGGCCGCCGTCCCCGGGCACCCGCTGGTGCTGCACGAATACAGCGCCACCGCCCGGTTGTCTTACGGCTGGGCGGTCAGCAACGTGGAGACGGTGAGGAAGTGGAAGCCTTTGGCGTGTAGGCCGTCGATCATCGTGGGTAGGTCTTTCAGCGCGAGGAGGCGGTCCCCAAAGCACTACTAGGACAGCGGCAGGAAGTCACCCAGCATCAAGGCGAGGTGGAGGTAGGTCCGGTCCGCTCCGCGTTTGAGGTCGAGTCCGGTTCGGCGTTCGACCTGCGCGAGGCGGTGATAGAGGCTCTGGCGGTGCAGGTTGAGCGCTGATGCTGTGTGGGCGGCGCTGCCAGCGCAGTCGAGGTAGACGCGTGCGGTGCGCACAAGCTCCGCGTTGCGGTCGTTGCTCAGGAATGCCATGAGCTGTTCGGAGACGATCGCCTCGGCCAGGTCGTGATCGGCGGCGGCTGAGAGTAGTTTGAGGACGCCGAGTGAGGCCCATTCGGTCGGTTTACCCGGGTGGTTTGCCCGTGCGACTCGAAGAGCGGTCAGGGCGCCCCAGCGGGATCGTCGCAGGTCTTCGAGCATGCTGACCTGCGGCCCGATTCCCACGAACGGCGCAGTGGTCGGTGGTCGAGGCCGGCGGAGGTACCCCAGGCGTGTGAGGAGCTCGATTGAGGACGGGTCCTGCGTCTTGATGCGGCCGCGCACGATGGCGCTGGCGATCGTGGGTGACTCCTGGACCCAGACGACGCCGTCGCGGCGTGTTTGTACCGAGAGGTTCTCGATGGGTGTCGGGTGCTCGACGAGGAGGCAGGTGACCGGGTCGCCGATGCGTAGGTCGGAAGCGAGGACGATCTCCTTGGCGGCCGCGCGTGCCGTCATCCGGTCACCTTCGACGAGGTCCCGGTAGAACAGGTTCAGCCGGGTTTGCCGCCGGGTCGACTGGCTCAGCAGCAGTGCGGCGATCTCGGCGATGCGGGTCGCGGCCGGCCAATCGTGCTCGGAGATGGCCTCGTCGGGGTCCAGGAGCCAGAAGTATCCCTGGACGCGGTTGAGGTGCCGGGCGGGGATGCACAGCCGGGCCGAGATGCCGAGATCCGGGTCGGCGGGTGTGCGGATCGGCGTGGTCGATGTGCGGATGCCCTGAGCGTGGAACCAGTCGCGCACCTGGCTGGTCGCCCGCCGTTCCAGGATCGAGCGCTGCCGAACAGCGTCCACATCGCTCTGGCCCGAGTAGCCGAGCACATTGAAGTCGGCATCTTCAAGGGTGCACGGTGCGCCCAGCAGGACGGCCATCTCGTCGACCAGGTCGTCCAGCTCCGTCACTAGACAAATGTAACAGTCTTCGGAGCTGTGTTTGTGGCATCCGTATCTCGTTGTGGGCGGGCCCGCCCTCCTAGGTTCTGCTTGGTGGTGCCGTTGGGGGCACTTCGCACCTCAAGGAGGGCACGTGCTGGGACCCACGTTGCTGAGGGCATCACGCAACAAACGGCTGCGCGACGTGATCGAGCGCAACCCGTTGACACGCAAGGTCGTCACGCGATTCGTGGCCGGGCAGGACCAGGATGCGGTGCTGGCCGTCGTCCATCGCCTGCACTCGCGCGGCATGACGACGACCCTGGACTTCCTCGGGGAGGACGTCTCTGACCTGGCCGGTGCTCGTCGCGTCCGGGATCAGTATCTGTCCTTGCTCTACCGGCTGCATGAGGCCGGCGACGCGGAACGGTCCGAGGTCTCCGTCAAGCTCTCCGCCGTAGGGCAGTCCATCCCGAAGGACGGCCACGAGATCGCCCTGGAACATGCACATCAGATCGCCGTCGCGGCAGCCGCCGTCGGTTGCCGGATGACCCTGGACATGGAGGACCACACGACGGTCGACTCCACCCTCGCGATCGGCCACGAACTGCGACAGCAGTTCCCACTGACGGGGAACGTGCTGCAGGCCAACCTGAGGCGAACGGCCGGCGACCTCGCCCACCTCGCCGGCTCCGGAGCCCGCGTCCGACTCGTCAAAGGCGCCTACCGGGAACCCGAATCGGTTGCCTACCAGCGCAAGAACGAGGTCGACCACGCGTACCGGCAGGGTCTGCATCAGCTGATGGCATCCAGCTGCTACCCGATGGTCGCTACCCACGACCCGGCGATGATCCGGGAGGCGAGCGACACGGCTCAGCGATGCGGCAAGGGACTGGGCGACTGGGAGATCCAGATGCTGTACGGCATCTCCGCCGGCCTCCAGGCCCAGCTCGTCAGATCCGGCCACGCACTACGGATTTACATCCCGTACGGCACGGACTGGTACGGGTACTTCATGCGGCGGCTGGCCGAACGGCCGGCCAACGTCGCCTTCTTCCTGCGCGCTCTCGCCCGCGGTTGACCTTCCTTCCCGATTCGACGACACCTGGAGCGCCTATGCATGCCATCACCACGCCGCCTGCTCCCATCAACGAGCCGAACCTGACCTACGCGCCGGGCACCCCCGAACGCCAGGCCCTCCTCACGGAGATCGAGAAGCTCGAACAGCAGCAGCAGGACCTGCATGGCTACGTCGGCGGGTGCTGGAGGCCCGGCGGCGGCGCCGAGATCCAGGTCGTCCAGCCGCACGACCACCAGCACGTGCTCGGCACGCTGAAGAACTCGACCAAGGCCGACGCCAGCGCCGCGATCAACGCCGCGGCCGACGCCGCGCCGGGCTGGCGCGGCATGGACTTCGACGACCGGGCCGCGGTCCTGCTCAAGGCCGCCGACCTGCTGGCCGGCCCGTGGCGCCAGCGCCTCAACGCCGCCACCATGCTCGGCCAGTCGAAGACGCCGTTCCAGGCCGAGATCGACTCGGCCTGCGAACTCATCGATTTCTGGCGCTACAACGTCCACTACGCGCGCCAGATCCTCGCCGACCAGCCGATCGCCAACAGTCCTGGCGTGTGGAACCGCACCGACCACCGCCCCCTGGAGGGCTTCGTCTACGCGATCACGCCGTTCAACTTCACCGCGATCGCCGGCAACCTGCCCACCGCCCCGGCGCTGATGGGCAACACGGTCATCTGGAAGCCCTCATCGACCCAGCAGCTCGCCGCGTCGCTGACGATGGAACTGATCGAGGAAGCCGGCCTGCCGCCGGGCGTCATCAACATGCTCCCCGGCGACGGGCGGCAGGTGACCGAGGCGCTGCTCGCGCATCCGGATCTCGCGGGGATTCACTTCACCGGTTCGACACCTCTCTTCCGGCACCTGTGGCGCGAAGTCGGCAACAACATCCACAACTACCGGTCGTATCCGCGTCTGATCGGGGAGACCGGCGGCAAGGACTTCATCGTCGCCCACCCCTCGGCCGACCCCGAGGTGCTACGCACCGCGATGATCCGCGGCGCGTTCGAGTTCCAGGGCCAAAAATGCTCAGCCGCCTCCCGGGCATACGTCGCTCGGTCGGTCTGGAAGAAGATGAAAGACTCATTCGTCTCCGAGGTCGAGTCAATCACGGTCGGCGACCCGACCGACTTCTCGAACTTCATGGGCGCGGTCATCGACGACCGGGCGTTCGCCAAGCACACAACGGCGATCGAGCGCGCCAAGCACTACCCAACACTTGACATCCTCGTCGGCGGCGAACTCGACGACTCGGTGGGATACTTCGTCACCCCGACCGTCGTCGAGGGCAGCGACCCCACCGACGAGATGTTCACCACCGAATACTTCGGCCCGATCCTCGCCCTCCACGTCTACGAGGACGGCGACTTCGAAAAGGTCGTCCGGGGCATGGAGTCGATCACGCCGTACGCCCTGACCGGATCGATCATCGCTCAGGACCGCCGTGCGATCGCCTGGACACAAAACGAACTCCGGTTCGCGGCCGGCAACTTCTACATCAACGACAAGCCAACCGGCGCGGTCGTCGGTCAGCAGCCGTTCGGCGGCGGCCGCGCCTCGGGCACCAACGACAAGGCTGGTGCCGCGGTCAACCTGCTCAGGTGGACCAGCCCTCGCTCGATCAAAGAGACGTTCGTCCCGCCGACCGACTACCGCTACCCCTACCTGACACAGCCACCTCGGACACCGATGCACGGTGAGCCAGGCGCATGAGCGGAGTGACCTCTTGTCTTGAGTTCACTCAGCAGGCGAAGGCGGCGGACCTCAAGCACGTGTCATCTCCAACGCAGTTGGGGCCCGAACCAAGACTAGTTCTTGCGGAACTGTGGTGCGTCTGGGGTTGGAAGGCGCATTTCGCCGCGAAGATACGCCTCGACATATGTTTCCGCTCGTTGAGCAGCTCGGCTCAGATGCGACTGGACCGCGTCGATCGCCAAATCGACGTCTTGGTCCTTTATGGCTGTGTAGATGCGCTGGTGCTCGTGGAGGAGCAGATCCCAGTGGGGCTCCGAGAGATGAAGTGACAGATTCATCATGAGTCGGACCGGGTCTTTGAGGCTGTTCCACATTCCAGTAAGGCGGCCATTGCCCGACCATTTGTAAAACAGCTCATGGAACTCAATATCCACACGGACCAGTGTCTCTGCCGAAGCCCCTGATCGGATTCGCCGGTCAAAGTCGGCGATACTTTCAGCCATCTCTTCACGCAGGCTTGAACTGTTTCGCGAGATCGCTGTCCGCGCTGCGAACTCTTCGAGGGCCTGACGAAGACTGAAGAGGTCGTCGACATCGGCGCGTGTTGTCGGTGCGACAATCGAGGGCTTTCGTTCGCGTCGAAGAACGAGGCCGGTCGTCTCCAACGCACGAAGAGCCTCGCGCACTGGCCCTCGGCTGACGCCGAGCTCTTTGGCAAGTTCGTTCTCAGGCAATGTTGAGCCTGGGGGCAGCTCGCCTGAGAGTATCCGGCGGCGCAACTCCTCTTGAACGACCTCCCAGCGGTCTTGGAACACGATCTCCGTCACGTCTTTGATCCCTCCTCATGCGAATGGCGCTCCACGATGATCCAAGATGGCCCGCGGGAACTCTTGTCCGCGTACGACCTAACATGTCGGCGGGGGTACGACCTGACGTGTCGGTCTCCGGCGGCGCCGATCATGACATGGTGGGTGCTTCCGGCGCTACCCGGTCCTTGAGTCGATAGCTGGGGCCGTTGATTGACAGTATGGCGCAATGGTGCAGGAGCCGGTCGAGAATAGCAGTGGCCAGAACGTCGTCGGAGAACACTGCGCCCCATTCTGAGAACGCATTGTTCGAGGTGAGAATAATGCTGCCGCGCTCGTATCTGCGCGAGACCAGTTGGAATAACATGTTGGCTTCCGCGTGATCCACCGGTAGGTAGCCCACCTCGTCGACAACGAGGACCGCGGGCCGTAGGTAAGCTTGGAGTTGGCGGGCGAAACGATTGGCGCGTTCGGCTTCTTTCAGCTTGCGGACAAGGTCGTCAAGCGTGGTGAAGTAGATCGAGTACCCGGCTTTGCACGCGGCGATCGCCAGCCCGACGGCTAGATGCGTTTTGCCTACTCGGGGTGGTCCCAGCAGAGCAGTATTGGACTTCGCGTTGACGAACGACAGGGTGGCCAGGTCGCGGACTTTACGGGTGTCGAGTTCCGGTTGGAAAGCGAACTCGAAATCGTCGAGGGTCTTGTGATGGGGCAGGCCGGACAGCTTCAGCGCGGTGCGGAACCGGCGGCCGTCGCGTTCGCCGAGTTCTTCTTCGAACGTCAGGTCGAGGAAGTCCCGGTAGCCCATCTTGGTGTCCTCGGCCCGGCGCAGCAGGACATCGATCTGGGCGGCGATGTGTGGTGGGCCGAGTTTGGCCGCGGTGGCCCGGATGCGGGTGCTGGTCAACTGGCTCAACGGGTTTCCTTCACGGTCGTGGGTGGGTGAGGCCGGCGGCGGTGTCGTAGCTGGACAACGGGCCGCGAGACCGGGATCTGGGCCGCGGCGCTGCGGGGTGAGCAGCACCGTCAGGGGGTTGGGGGCCGCTCTGCTCGTCATCGCGGTCGTGGCGTGCAGGCGTATCGAGGGTGGTGGCGCGGGTGTGGCCGTCGGGCAGCCCGTCCCAGTGCGTTTGGTCAACGACCCAGCTGCCGGCCTGGGTGGCCCGCGGGTGCGCGGCCAGCAGGGTGACCCCGACCTCGTCCAGGGTCAGGGCGTGGACGGTGACCGTCGATGCGGTGGCGCGGATCTCGACCTGCTGCCCGGCGCGGACGTTGCGGGCCGGGACGGAGTACAGGCTGGTCTGGAACGAGACCGGGCAGTCCTTGCCGACCCGGCGCAGGTGCTTGTCCGCGACCAGATACGGCCGTGCGGGCAGAGCCAGCAGCCGGTTGCGGTCACGGGTGGCGCGCACCGCGATGACCTCGCCGTGGGTGCGGTGGGTCTTCCCGCGGCGGATCGGCAGCCATGCATCGAACGCCGCCTGCAGGTCGTCCAGGCTGTCAAAGACCCGCCCGGTGATCACATGGTCGCGCACGATGGCGACCTGGCGTTCGACACGGCCCTTGCCGGTCGGGCGGTACGCGGCCAGCACGTCGATGGCGAACCCGTAGTGCTCAGCGAACGCGGCGGCCTCCGGGTGCAGCGGCACTGCCGCCCCCGGGGCCACATGGCGACGCACGACGGTCTTGGTCCGGTCGTAGACGATGCTGCCCGGCACACCACCGAAGTGGGCGAACGCCTGACGGTGACAATCCCAGAACGCCGCCATATCCATGCTGGTGGTGAAGCAACAGAACGGGTCTCGGGAATACGACAACGTCATGTGGAACGCGTAGACGCATCCGAGCCCGGCGACCAACGCTGCTTCTTCGCCCCAATCGACCTGGGCCTGCGAGCCGGGTGTCACCTCGAACCGGCGATGCAATCCCGCCATGTCATCGGTCAGGACGCCCAACTCGGCGAGAATTCGCGGGCGGGCTTCCTGCAGATACATCTTCACCCGCTGGTAGTTGCCGGTGAATCCGTACTGCGCGACGAGGCGTTCGTGGATCACCGACCCTTTCAGCCTGGGTTCGGCCCGCAACCACGCATCCACCACGTCGACGAATGGAGTAATGACTTTCGGCTGGCTGCCCATACAAGCCGGCGCCCGCGGCGGTGTCGATGGTGCGTCTGGGGCCAGATACTTCTTTACCGTTCGCCAATCACAACCAGTCTCCCTGGCGATCTCAGCGAACGTCGCGCCCGCCGCGTGCAACGCGCGGAACGGCGGATATCCATCCAACCTCCCGGATCGAGGATCATGGAAAGCTGACATCACCCTTCGGACCTCATGCCTGGCAGCATTCAAGATCCGAAGGGTGACCAGCTCTCCCGGCCACACCACCGGAGACCGACCTACACGTGAGCCCGTACACACACCGTCACGTCATCCCTTACGCGGACAACTCTCATTCAATCAGTCGCCATTGGATGGTTCGGACGGCCCCTCGCCTGCAGCGAAGACACTCGTCAGCGGGACCTCACCATCACGCGCGAGCCGGTATCGGGGTGGCTCCACGCCGTGTAGGTGCCTGACAAGGTAGTCCCACGTCCGCCTTGTGACGTATGCCTCGCAGCCATGGAACGCGTGATCTCCTCGAGGAAGGATCAGGAGGTCGAAGTCCTTGTCGGCGTCGACGAGGACTTGGACGAGGCCCAAGGTTTGATGCAGCGGGACGTTCTCATCCATTGCCCCGTGGATCAGGAGCAGTTTTCCATCGAGATGATCCGCCAATGAGGCGTTGGCTAGTCGCTGCTGGCTCGCGGACCACTGCGCGGAGCTGTCAGGTATCCCATCGAACACTTCGGGCCACGCTGCATTCTGCCGATACATGTCATGGTTTCCCGCCGCAGAGACCCCCACTCGGTAGAAGTCCGGGTATCGCATCATTGCTCGTACGGTCATAAACCCACCGCCAGACGCACCACAAATGCCGACACGACTCATATCCATCCACGGGCGGTCTTTGGCCAGTTCTTCGAGGGCCGCAACGTGATCCGCGAGACAACTCGCGTCGTCAAGGTGCCCGTAAGCGTAGTCATGGAACGACCGGTCGCGGCCAGGCGTGCCGCGGCCGTCGATTAGAACTACCACGAAACCAAGTGCGGCCAGGGACTCGGCGGTTGTACCGAAGACCGCGCGTGCGCCGAATGCGGTGTCGCTAGAGGTGAAGGGAGAGGCTCTTGTCAACTGAGGCCCTGGATAAATGTGCTCCACCACGGGATAGGTAGCATCGGCTGAGAACCCGTGAGGTTTGTAGACGAGGCTATAGATGTCAGTCTCGCCGTCGGCCCCCTTCGTTCGTACGCGCTCGGGACCCGTCCAACCAAGTCGAACGAGTCGCGCGGGGTCCGCGGTCTCAAGCTCCGCGACAACCGCGCCAGTGGCGTCTAGCACCACGGTTCTGGGCGGGTCCGTGAAGGTAGAGGTGGTATCAACAAGCCAGCGTCCATCGGGCGACACGCTCACGACGTGGTCAATGTTGACATCGCCAAGAATTACCAGTTCCCCGGTATCGATCGACAACCGAGCAGGCACCCTAAAATATGGGTCCGTTACGCACATCCCAGCGATAGTCACTATCGCTGTGCGACTCGCATCATCGACGTGTTCGACGGACCTGACAGAGAACTCTCCCGAAGAGACTTGCCGTGGATTGATGCTCGTGTCGGCATCGTAGCGGTACAAGTGCCCGCGACCGTCTCGCTCAGACCACCACAGCGCGGCTGCTCCGTTGTCAAGAACGTGATATGGATGTGCCCCAAATAGTCTCCGCTGGACGGCTCGCTCCCCTCGCTCCACCACGAGCGTCACAACGCTTCCTGTCGCGACGTCCATCCTCTTCAGACGCTGAACGCGCGGGTCGCGATCATGATGCACATAGAAGACGTATCGAGAATCGGCTGACCACCTGAGCTCCTCCAGGAGGAGCTCAGGATGCTCCCGGAGCAGGAACTCGGGGTCAGAGAACTCGATGCGACGGCCGTCGATGGTGTCAAACGCGACCCAGGTGCCGAGGGGCATCTCCTCGCCAGGAAACCCGTACTTGTACGCGTGAAGTTTGGGGCGGGAGCCATCAAGCGGCGACGTTTCGAGCAGCCACAGGTCGCTCATGCGTGACTGATCGCAGATGTAGGTCAGAAGGACGCGCGAGTCAGGGGACCAGCTCGCGAAGAGGGGGTCGAGCTTACTCTTGGAGAGCTGGAGCGCCTGGAACGGAACGAAAGCGTCGGCGTACGCACCGTAGCTTCGCAACGACTCACCGTCGTTCGTCAGACGAACCAACTCGCCATGCGCCGTGGTCACGACGACATCGTGCCCGTTCCGCGCTGCCCGCTTGGAGCCATCGGGAGAGACCCGTTGCCCAAACAGGGTTGCCCGTGGACCGCCCAAGTTCGCTAGCACGTCGTTGTGAGCATCGTAGGACCACGCGTAGCCGACGCTGTCGAATGTCGCAACGCCCCCATCTACTCGTAGTTCTCTGAGTGGTAGCCGGTTGGGCTCGAGGATCGACCCCGATGCCTCCATGAGGCGGTTCGCCAGGCGCTCGTGGTCGAAGGCAGGTCGCCTTGTGCCGAGGGCGGGACAGACGGACATGTATGCCCAGCCTTCGGGAGTCTCGGATCGATACCAAAGGTCAGAGGACTGCATGTCCCAGATCGGGACTACGCGCGCGTTGTCGATCAAGGTGTCCCAGCGACTGCCAAGCACCTCCGCACGCCGGTAGGCGTCCAGCATCGCGCCAGCGGTCGCTTCCACTGCTCATCTCCCAAGTAGGGCCGTTGGTCACCCGTGGTCGTCGCTCACCCTTCCATCTGACTGGTTGCCGGTCAACCGTTGACAGGTAACCAGAGGTGGTGCAGTCTCCTGTTAACAGGTGACGGTCACCCGGACGGTGCCCGGCGCTCCCGGAGACGTGCTCGCAAGCGATAGGTGGATCGGAAACCATGAGCCGGCTAACCCAGCAGAGTCAGCAGCGACTGGGAAAGTTCGAAGTCGATATACAATGGGATGTGAAGGTTCCAATGCGCGACGGAACCCAACTGAGCGGTCTCCTTTATCTGCCGGATCCCTTGGAAACTCCTCGACCGGCGATCCACCAGCTGACGCCATACGTGGCGCAGACCTATCACGAGGTCGGTGTGTACTTCGCCAGCAACGGATACCCCTACCTTGTAGTGGATATTCGGGGCCGCGGAAACTCGCCGGGAGAGTTCTACCCCAACGAGACCGAAGCTGAAGACGGCTTCGACATCATCGAATGGCTCGCGCGACAGTCGTTCTGCAATGGTCAGGTCACCGCCACCGGCGGCTCATACAGCGGCATGACGCAGTGGCTCGCGGCCAGGGAGATGCCAGAGCACCTGAGCACCATCATCCCTGTGTCCTCGCCCTTTCGAGGTGTCGATACACCCGTTCGGAACAACCTGTATGCCAACTATTCGATGCAGTGGCTGACCCTGACGGCGGGAATCACGAGCCAGGATCAGATTTTCTGGGGACAGAAGCCATTGTGGGGCTCCCGATTCCGCAGGTGGCATGAGTCCGGTCGACCGTTCCGTGAACTCGACTCTTTCCTCGGCATGCCGTCCAAGTCCTTCCAGACCTGGGTCGCGCATCCCACGCGTGATGACTACTGGGACAGGTTTAGTCCCTCCCCGGAACAGTACGCGGCCATCGACATGCCGATCCTCACCATCACTGGCCACTACGACGTGAACCAGCCGGGCGCCCTCGAGCACTACAAGCGTCACAACCGATATGCCCCGGATGACGCGACGGCGAAGCACTACCTGATCATCGGGCCTTGGAACCATCAAGGAACTCGCGAGCCGGTCACCGAGTTCAGCGGCCTGACCGTGGGGGACGCAAGCCTTCTTGACATCCGCCAGCTGCACTTGGACTGGTACGACTGGACACTTTCCGATGGTCCGCGGCCAGACTTTCTTCGTGATCGCGTCGCCTACTACGTCATGGCGGCAGATCACTGGCGGTACGCGCCGACCCTCGAGGCAGTCACGGACCACTCCGAACCACTCTTCCTCAGTGCCGACCGCAATCCCACCGACGTCTTTCGGGCTGGCAGGCTGTCGGGTTCGCCAACTGACAGCGAACCGTTCACGTTCGAGCACGATCCACGAGACATCGCCACGGCTGTGGTGGAAGAACACGTGGACCCGTCCAACGTCACAGATCAACGCATGCTGTTCGCGAAGTCAGGCAAGCTGCTGGTGTTCCACACCGAGCCGTTCACGGAGCCTCGCGAGGTCACTGGCTTCTTCAGAGCGGACCTTTGGATCTCGATTGATCAGCCGGATTGTGACTTCCGGGTATCGGTCCACGAGATCGGACTCGACGGAAGCAGTGTTCAACTGTCCTACGACACCATCCGAGCGCGCTATCGAGAGAGCGATAAGGAAGAGTCGCTCGTGTCCACGACGGAACCCCTTCACTATGGATTTGATCGCTTCCCCTTCGTCTCACGCGAGATCTCCGTCGGCAGCCGCCTTCGGTTCGTGATCGAGCCGATCCACTCGATCTATTTCCAGCGGAACATGAACGCTGGCGGCGTCGTCTCCGATGAATCGATAGAGGACGCCCGCACCGTCCAGGTCGCCGTTTTCGCCGACTCCTCCCGTCCGAGCGCCATTCACGTTCCCTATGGGCGCCCATCGTGACTTTCCCACCGGAGGACTCGAACGCCATTGTGCAGGCCACCGGGTGGCCGGCACAGTTGGAGGCATTCGACTTCGGCCTGTCACGCGAGCAGGAGTCGCGCGCGGCGGGCTTGCATGCTTCCAGCGTGGTGGTCGACATGGTGTCCCGCGGAGCCGGTAGTGAGATCTTCGATGCCTATCAGGGCGCATACAAGGGGCAGCTAACCACCCTGATCGAGGAGGTCCGCCGGCAGCCATCCCGACTGTCCGAGGTGATGAACTGGCCCTTTGAGACCGAGTTGGCCGGCGGCCCCGACCTCCTACGGCAACGCATCCAAGACAGCGGACTCACGTGCGGTACCTATGAACCGACTCTGTCTCTCCCAGCCGATCTCACTGACTGCTTTGCATGGGATTGGGCCGAAGCGATTCGTAGGTACAGCGCACTCCCCTGGGTGATCCACGCAACGGAGCAGTCCGACGTCAGAAGGGCTAAACGCGAAGGGAGCGTCGCGTTCTTCTCCTACTTCCAACCTCTGTATCCCAGCCCCCATGATCTAGGCGCCTTCGATCACGCCTTCACACAGGGTCTGCGGTCCTACATGTTGACCTACAACCACATGGATCATCTGGGGGTCGGATGCCTTGAGCGGGTCGACTGCGGGCTCTCCACGTTCGGAATCAAGGTTGTCGAGAGATGCAACCGACTGGGTGTCATCGTCGACCTCAGCCACTGTGGGGAGGCAACGACCCTCGAAGCGTGCCGGATATCCACTCAACCTGTAACGGCCAGCCACACCTCGGCACGTCGTGTCTATGAACATCCCCGGGCGAAGAGTGACGATGCCTTGCGAGCTGTCGCGGACACGGGAGGCGTCGTGGGCGTCTACGCCGTTCCTGCATTCTTGGCGAACACCCCCGAGCCCTCCATCGACTCGATGCTGGACCACATCGAGTACATGATCGATCTAGTGGGCTGGCAACATGTGGGGATCGGGACTGACTGGCCCTGGGCAATCCCCAGCGAGTTGGACTCCTCGCTAGGGGAGATCAATCACAAACGGTTGGCTTTCAAACCCCAAGACGAGGCAGGTCGAGCTGCGCGACTCAGAGGCTATCGAGATTGCCGAGACCTGCCGAACATCACGCGCGGCCTCGTAGGTCGCGGATACTCTGATGAGCAGGTGCAGGGAGTTCTCGGAGAGAACTTCCTTCGCGTGTTCGGGACGGTGTGCGGATGACTCCGCTGCGCCAGGTAGGCGCGCCACCATCCTCAGACCTGCGAGTGGTGCTCCTCGGCCTTGGAGCGATCAACCGCCGAGTGGCTCAACTTGTGACCGACCTGCTTCCCAACGTGCGTGTCGTTGGTTCGATCACGCGCGGTGGGCGTCCGCTCGACGTGGCACTTCCACCGATCCGCGACGCCGGCCAGCTTGCAGCCGTACGCGCGGACATCGTCGTGGAAGCGGCGGGGCACGAGGCTCTGAAGACATGGGGCCTTCCAAGCGTTAGAAGCTCGCGAACCTTGATCATCTCCTCGGTGGGCGCACTAGCGGATGACAGCTTCCGTCAGGAGCTGGAGCGTGAGTCCGCGATGTGTGGCAGCAAGGTCGTACTGTCGCCCGGTGCCGGTGCGGGTGTTGAAGCGCTTGCGGCTGCAAGCACGCTCGGCATCACATCCGTTATTCATCGGATCGTCAAGAGCCCGGAAGCACTGGGAACGATCGGCGTAGAGGATCGCAAGGTCGTGTTCGCTGGTACCGCCCGTCAGGCGGCCGCGAGGTACCCGAGAAACGCAAACACTGTTGTGACGACAGCGCTGGCCAGCGCCGGTCTCGATGAAACCCGAGTCGAGATCGTCGCGGACCCTGCGGCGACCCGCAACTCGCACGAGATCCTGGCGGAAGGCCCTGCGGGCAGGATCAACGCCCGCATCGACAACGTGCCGATTCACAGTTCACCGAAGTCGTCTGAACAGGCGGCTTTGGCCATCGTGCGACTACTCCGATGCGCAGCGTCTCCACTGGTGATTTAGCAGTGGCCCAAGGACGCAAACTCCGATGGACTCAGGATGGTGCAAGTTGACATGAAAGGGCGTTTCAAAATGATCCACGACCGACAACACCGTGGGTTTTCACTAAGAGGCCAAAAAGCGCGGTTGCTAGCTGCGCCAATTGCCGTAGTCCTGGCAGTTGCCGGATGTTCGAGCGAGTCGAACTCCACCGCTGACGGTGGGAGTTTTAGCGTCGCTGTGACCGAACCGGACCACCTGGTGCCTGGCTGGGTTGCAGCTGGCTCCTCGTTCTCGATCCTGAACGCCCTCTACGCACCCCTAGTGGCGTTGAAACCCGATGGCACTCTCGACTATGTCCAAGCCGAATCGGTCTCGTCCGAGGACAGCCGCGTGTGGACGATCAAGCTCAGGGAAGGATGGACCTTCCACGACGGCACGCCCATCACCGCTCAAGACTATGCCAACACTGTCAACGCCGCGGCATACGGCCCGAATGCCTGGGGAACGAACGGGCTGACGATCAACATTGAGGGATATGACGCCCTGAACCCGGAGAGCGGCGAGCCCAAGACCGACAAGCTGACGGGTGTGGAGGTCGTCGACGACCTCACGCTCCGAGTGACCCTCAAGGCCCCTAACGGCGGATTCCCACTTTGGCTCCTCCATCCGGGGTCGCCGTTCAAGGCGCTGCCGCCAGCCGCATTCGATGACATGGCGGCGTTTGAGGAGAGCCCTGTGGGAAGCGGCCCGTTCATGATGGACGGCAAGTGGGAACACAACCGTGAGATCCCAATGAAGCGATTCGACGACTACCAGGGTCCCAAGGCGAACGCCGAGAAGTTGGTCTTCAAGATCTACCAAGACGGCGGCGCCGCCTACACCGATCTGGAGGCCGGCAACGTCGACATCCTCGGCGGGTTCCCGGCGGTTCCAAGCGGTCGGGAGAGCCAACTGGAAGACCGCTTCGGCAAAGACCATGTCGTTGTGTCCGATGCAATCGGTGCGACTTGGCTCGGCGTCTCCAAGTCAGACGAGCGCCTCCAAGATGTGCGGATTCGTCAGGCGTTGTCCATGGCAGTGGACCGGGAGGGCATCAATGAAGCAGTGTTTGGAGGCTACAGGGTTCCGTCGACCGGTATCTACCCACCGGGATGGTTCGGTGGATCTACCGAGGCGTGTGGCCCCACGTGCGACTTTGACCCTGACGAAGCCAAGAAGGTGCTCGATTCGGCAGGAGGAATCGAGGGTGAGTTGGTCTTGTACTACACACCCCAGGGACAGCCGAAGGAGATGGTCGAGGCCATCGCCAACAGCTTCCGACAAAACCTCGGCATCGATGTGGGGATCAAGGCATACCCGACCGCAGCCGACTACTTCGAGGATCTCGCGAAGTTCGAGGCCCGGGGGCTCGTGGTGGGAGGCGTCCTTTCATCGATACCGCTTCGCGACTATGGGCTGCGCTCCTTCCAGTGCACTGGTCAGTACCTCATGACCACGGGTGGGCACTGTGACGAGGCCATTGACGCACGAATTGCAGCCGCAACGGCCAAGCCCGCTGAAGAGGCCGTGTCAGACCTGCAGGCTGTCGAAGAGGACCTGATGGCGAAGGCGTACGTTCTGCCTCTGCTGTGGAATGGAACCATCTTCGTGGGCGGGCCGCGTGTCAGTGAGATGCCGACAAAGCCGGGCTCTGCATACCTGGACTACGCAGGCGTGCAAGTCAGCGATTGACAAGTTCGTTGTTCCGTCGGGACGTAGGTGTGGGTTCGGACGTCAAGTCCATTGGCGTCCGAACCCACGGCCTGTCGAGGAGAGAGTAGGACCGAAGTCGTGCTGCGATTCGTTCTGGGACGGCTGGCGCAAGCGGCCTTCGTACTGCTGGGTGTTACTTTCATCATCTTCGTATGTGTTTGGGCGCTGCCGGGTGATCCCGTTATGTCCCTGGCAGCTGGTCAAGAGCTCTCGCCGAGCACCATCGCCGCGATACGCCAGGCCCACCACCTCGACGATCCGCTACTGGTCCAGTATGGCCACTACATGAAAGGCCTCTTGACGTTCGATCTCGGCAACGATTTCCAAGGTCGGCTGATCGCCGACGAAATGTCGCGGCGATGGCCAGTGACCGTGCAGCTCGCTCTCACCGCGTGGGTATTTCAAGCCCTCTTCGGGCTTGGGCTCGGGATGCTCTCTGCCATCCGGCATCGACGCCTGATTGACCATGCGGTTCTCGGTGCCAGCATGCTGATGATCTCTGTCCCGATTTTCGTTCTGGGGTTCTTCCTCCAACTCGTCTTTGGATCCAGGCTGGGGTGGCTGCCTGTGGCCGGCCCAAGTGCGGGATGGCCGACAAGCTACGTCCTGCCCGCGATCGTCCTGTCGGCGTTCGGGACTGCCTCGGTCATCCGTCTGCTGCGCTCCGAGATGATCGACAGCCTTAGATCCGAGTATGTTCGTACAGCACGTGCGAAAGGGCTCAGCGCTCGCAGGGTTTACGTTCGCCACGCCTTTAGAAACTCTCTGATTCCGGCCGTCACGCTCCTGGGCATCGAACTAGGCATGCTTATGACCGGCGCGATCATCGTTGAGGGGATCTTCAACCTGCCAGGCATCGGCCAGTACCTCTATCAATCGATCAGTCGCCAAGAAGGTGTAGTCGTCGTGACGCTGGCGACCATGATGATCCTTGTATTCCTCGTGGCGAACATCGTGGTCGATCTTCTCTACGCCGTCCTGGACCCAAGGATCATCCGGTGAAGCGCCGAACGCGAGGGGGCGAACTGACCCGTCGGGAGTCACTAGCCCGTGATGCGTGGCGAGACCTGCTCAGGAACCCGTTGTTCGTCATTGCTGCCATATGTGTCGCAGCGCTCATCGCGATGGCCGCGTGGCCCGGGTTGTTCGCGGGCTGGTTCGGGAATGGTGACCCACGCGCGTGCGATCTCGCCAACAGCAGTCGGGGGCCGGCGGCCGGACATCCATTCGGCTTTGACACGCAAGGGTGCGACCTCTATGCGAATGTGATCTACGGCGCTCGCGCCTCTGTTCTCGTCGGAGTTCTCGCCTCCTTGATCTGTTTCTTGATCGCTGTCGTCTCAGGGCTCCTTGCAGGCTACGGCGGTCGCATTCTAGACGTCGGCGTTTCTCGACTTGCGGACGTATTTCTCGGCTTTCCTTTCATACTCGGCGCGATCATCATTCTGACCACTATCGAAGACCGATCGATTCTTCTAATAGCGCTGGTCCTGGCGTCGTTTGCATGGCCGACGTGGACGAGGTTGATGCGCGCATCCGTCGTGCAGGTAAATCACTCAGATTACGTCAACGCGGCCCGGACGCTCGGTTCTCCACACCTCTGGATTGTCTTTCGTCACATCGTGCCGAACTCGATCACCCCGCTAGTGGTCTACGCGGCCCTTGGCGTTGGTGGCTTCATCGCTGCCGAATCGGCACTGACCTATCTGGGGGTTGGACTCGAGTATCCGGCCATCTCCTGGGGACTCCAGCTCGCGAGCGCTGAGACAAGATTCTCGGTTGCCCCACACCTGCTGTTGTTTCCGGGCGCCGCTCTTTCAATCACGGTGATCAGCTTTGTCGTGATCGGCGATCTTCTTCGTGACGCTTTCGACCCTAGAGCGCGATAAGAATGTCCGGCCGACGTTCGCACAGTTCCATGCCCGACCCCGAGGAGATGGCAGATGGATAGATCCCAGAGTCGCTCCGCGGCCGAAAGTCCCGCCCTGTCCGTTCGCAACCTGGCGATCGACATCAGGTTGCGCACCGGGATCGTGACAGCCGTAAAGGACGTCTC
This sequence comes from Phytohabitans kaempferiae, assembly GCF_042433955.1. Taxonomy (NCBI): domain Bacteria; kingdom Bacillati; phylum Actinomycetota; class Actinomycetes; order Micromonosporales; family Micromonosporaceae; genus Phytohabitans; species Phytohabitans kaempferiae. The sequence goes on from NZ_JBHLUH010000105.1 coordinate 79,035, forward strand.
GCTCGACGTTCAGGCCGGGGAGACAGTCGTCGTGCTAGGCGAGTCCGGTTCGGGTAAGAGCCTCACAGCAATGTCGATGATGGGGCTACTTCCTGAACGGGCTTGGGCTTCTTCCGGCGAGGTGATCTTCGGAACTGACGATCTGCTGTCGCTAGACGCTCGAGGGTGGCGACGTGTCCGTGGTCCCGGCATGGCGATGGTGTTCCAAGACTCCCTGGCGGCGCTTAACCCTGTGCAGTCGATCGGCGCGCAACTGACCGAGTGTTTCCGGGTGCACCTAGGTAGCGGTCGCCGCGAGGCGAGGGCTCGGGCCATTGACATCCTGGCGCGGGTCGGAATCCCAGACCCAGCTGGACGCCTCTCGGCCTACCCTCATCAGTTCTCTGGAGGGATGCGCCAAAGGGTAATGATCGCCATGGCCATCGCGCTGAGGCCGAAGATCCTGATCGCGGACGAGCCGACCACCGCTCTAGACGTCACAGTCCAAGCGCAGATCCTCGAACTATTCGAGAGCCTTGTCGATGAGATCAAGATGGGGTTGGTGCTCATCACGCACGACCTGGGTGTTGCGGCGCAGGTCGCCGATCGAGTCATCGTCATGTACGCCGGCAGGATCGTAGAAGAGGGGCCGGCCGACCAGGTGCTCGAGTCGCCTATGCATCCGTACACAGCGGCGCTCTTGTCGTCAGTGCCATCCGCTGAGACTGCACGAGGTCAGCTCACCGCAATCAAGGGCTCTCCACCGCTGCTGTCGGACGTCCCGCAAGGCTGCAGTTTTGCACCGAGATGCTTGTGGGCATCGACCGAATGCCTAGGGCATGTTCCCTCGCTCGCTGATGTCGCCCCGTCGCGCGCCGTCGCTTGCCACAACTGGAGGGAGTTTGCCAATGAGTGGCATGTCCAGCAGCCCCGCTGACCCGGTGCTTGTCGTAGATGGCGTCTCGAAGGAGTACGGCGTCGCCGGCCGCCGCATCGCCGGGCATCGCCCGGTTCTACGGGCCGTTGAAGGCGCCAGCTTCACACTCGGGGTCGGGGAGACGCTCGGCATCGTCGGAGAGTCTGGGTGCGGGAAGTCCACTCTCGCACGCCTCCTTGTGGGGCTTGAACGGCCCACCCGTGGCACAGTACAGATCTTCGGACACCAGTTCGCTCGACTCTCCCGCACAGAATCACGCCAGCTACGTCGGTCCATCCAACTGGTGATGCAGGACCCCTATACCTCACTCGACCCCAGAATGACCGCGGGCCAGATCGTCACAGAACCGCTGCAAGTCCATCGGGACGTGGTTGCGCGGCCCGACCGTGACCGCTATGTAGGCGAACTGTTCGAGATGGTTGGGTTGAACCCCGACCATAGAAACCGATATCCCCACCAGTTTTCCGGCGGTCAGCGTCAACGAATCGGCATCGCTAGAGCCCTGGCGTTGCATCCCAAGATACTCGTGTGCGACGAGCCCGTTTCCGCGCTCGATGTCTCAGTCCAGGCGCAGGTGCTCAATTTGCTGTCTCAGCTCCAGGTGGAGCTTGGCCTGTCGTATATCTTCATCGGTCACGACCTGTCGGTAGTGCGTCACATCTCAGATCGTCTCCTAGTTCTGTACCTTGGCAAGGTTGTCGAGTACGGGACGGCCGCCGGAATCTACGGCCGACCGGCGCATCCGTACACCGAAGCACTGCTGTCGGCCATCCCCGGGAAACGGGGAGGCAGTAACGGCCGCATCGTGCTGCCTGGCGATCCTCCAAGCCCAACCTCAAGGCCGACCGGGTGTGTGTTCCGGACTCGATGCTGGAAAGCCTCAGCGATCTGTGAGGAGGTCGACCCTCCGCTGATCGAGCTCCACAGGGGCGGGCAGGAGGTCGCGTGCCACTTCCCGAACAACTGAACGTTCACAGACGGCGTCGTCAAGACACGTTCGCCCACAGGAACCAACCATCGAGGAGACGTGCATGGACGTCGGAACGCTAAGAACGATCGACTATCACACGGGGGGAGAGCCCTTCCGCATCATGGCTCGAGTCCCCGTCGACATAGAGGGCGCGACTGTTGCTGAGAGGCGAGCACGAGCGACCCCAGGAACCGCGATCGATGACCTTCGACGGGTTCTCTGTTTCGAGCCCCGAGGTCATGCGGACATGTACGGCGGCTTCATCACGCCCCCCGACAACGATGGGGCCGACTTCGGCGTTTTGTTTTGGCATAAGGATGGGTTCTCAACGGCCTGCGGCCACGGGACGATCGCACTCGGAGCCTGGGCGATCGAGAACGGCGTGCTGCCGCCCGACTCGAGCGGCCTGAGCACGGTGACGATCGATGTGCCGTCGGGCCGAGTGCAAGCGATGGTGCATCATCCAGCCGGTCCGGTGATTGGGGTGGACTTCGTGAACGTCCCAAGCTACTTGATAGCGCAGGACGTTCTGCTCGAAACCAGTCGAGGGTCAGTGTCGGTCGACATCGCTTTCGGCGGAGCCATCTATGCCCAAGTCAACGCAGCTCACGCGGGCCTCTCAGTTGAACCCGCTTCAACGAATGAGCTCATCGGCTTCGGCCGAGAGGTCAAGCAGCAGCTCATTGATAGTGAGTTCGCCAAGCACCCCACGGACTCACGACTCGACGGAATCTACGGCACAATCCTGTTCGAGGACCTAGGTAACAGCGCACGGCCCCGGCGTTGTTCCGGGTTGAGGTGTTCTGTCCAGGTTGAGGACCGGACAG
>NZ_JBHLUH010000106.1:0-874 GCF_042433955.1 Phytohabitans kaempferiae
GACCCTCGCCATCGCACTGTACGTCAAGATCGACGATGACATGCGTACCCGACCCGAGCTGGCCATCTCACGCCCGCCCGGCGGCATCCCTCCGAAACTGACCGACCCGGAACTGCTCACCATGGCGGTCATGCAAGCCCTACTGGGCTACCGATCAGAACGTCGCTGGCTACGCCACCTGGACAAACATCAGCGCCATCTGTTCCCGTACCAACCCACCCAGTCCGGCTACAACCGACGGCTGCGCTCGGCCCTACCGCTGGTCAAACACTTCATCCGCGCCCTGGCCATCGACACCGATTTCTGGTTCGACACCCACTGGATCCTCGACTCCACCCCGATCCCGTGCGGGATGTCCCGCCCAACCGTGCAACGCTCCGACGCCGCCGGTTGGGCAGCCTACGGCTACTGCGCCTCACACAGCCGATTCTTCTGGGGGCTGCGGCTCTACCTGATCTGCACCCCGACCGGCATGCCGATCCTCTGGGCGCTGGCCGACGCCAAGCTCGGCGAACGCGAGGTAGTCGAAGCGATGCTCGACCGTGAACCACAACTTCTCGCCGCCCGCCCCGGCCTGCTCATGATCACGGACAAGGGCTTCGCCTCCAAACGGTTCGAAGCCGATCTGGCCGAACGCGGGGCCACCCTGCTGCGCCCAGCGCGCAAGAAGGAACAGCCCCGCTCGGGGCAAGCGCTACTCAAAGCGGTCCGGCAGTTGATCGAGTCAGTTAACGACACCCTCAAAGGCCAACTCGACCTCGAAATGCACGGCGGACGCACCTTCGCCGGCATCGCCGTCCGGATCGCGCAACGCCTGCTGGCCATGGCAGCCGCGATCTGGCACAACCACAAAACAGCACAACCCATCACCCGC
>NZ_JBHLUH010000107.1:0-620 GCF_042433955.1 Phytohabitans kaempferiae
CAACTTGATCTGCGCGTCCTCGAGCAGCTTCTCCGCCCGGTTACGCTCCGCGGTCGCCTCCGCCACCAGATCGACCCGGTACCGGGTCAGATCCCGCAGCATCCGAACCGGCTCGGGCGGCACGAAACTCGGCCGGATCATCTGCCGTTCGGCGACCTTGCACAACCACACCGCGTCCAGCTTGTCGGTCTTCGGCCGCCCAGGTAGATGCTTCACGTCCCGAGCGTTGACCAGCCACACCTCGAAACCGTGCGCCTCAAGCAGGTAGAACACCGGCTTCCAGTAGTCACTGGTTGCCTCCATCACCACCCGGGTCACCCCCAGCACGGTCAGCCGATCAGCCAAGCCGATCAACGACCGGGTCACGGTCGCGTAGGTCTGCACCTCCTGCAACCGACGTCCCGGCTGGCCCACGTCCGGCACCCGCGCGCAGCACACCAGCGACGCTTTACCAATGTCCAGCCCCGCGACATGACTGACAATCTGTTCCTCATCACGTGCCTGCTCCAGCAACGAAACCCTCCCCACCAGCACAAATCAGCAAGGACGGCCGCCCGCGGCAGCCACCGGATGGGCGAATCTAACTCGCGTGCTCGCAGCAACAATGAAGGGCCCATAAC
>NZ_JBHLUH010000108.1:0-1247 GCF_042433955.1 Phytohabitans kaempferiae
TCGCCCGCCGACGTCGTGCGCGCTTGGTGCTTCGAGCCCGTCGCCTAGTCTGACGCGGGGAGCGTGATTAGGGGCCCTGCATTGTTGCTTCGAGCACGCGAGTCCGCGTCTGTGTTTGCCCCGTACCGTTCCCGCGGGTGGCCGCCCTGTGTGTCCTGAACGAGGGGTGGTGTCGATGGAGGAGATCACGGAGGAGCCGGTGCAGGTGGTCGCGCGGGTCTGCGCGATCGATATCGGCAAGGCTGGTCTGGTGGCGTGTGTGCGGGTGCCGCATGCGAGCCGGTCGGACCGGCGGGTGCAGGAGGTTCGTGAGTACGCGACGGTGACGCCGGCGTTGCTGGAACTGGCGGACTGGTTGCGGGTCGAGCGGGTCGAGTTGGTGGCGATGGAGGCCACATCGGACTACTGGAAGCCGGTGTTCTATCTGCTGGAGGCCGAAGGGTTCCAGTGCTGGCTGCTGAACGCGAAGCATGTCAAGAACGTGCCGGGCCGGCCGAAGACGGACCGGTTGGACGCGGTGTGGTTGGCCAAGGTGGTCGAGCGGGGGATGTGCCAGCCCAGCCTGGTGCACCCCAAGCCGATCCGCCAGTTGCGGGACGTGACCCGGTATCGGCGCAGCCTGGTGCGGGAGCAGACGCGGGAGAAGCAGCGTCTGGAGAAGACCTTGGAGGATGCGCAGATCAAGCTGGACTCGGTGATCAGTGACCTGCACGGAGTGTCCGGCCGGCAGATGCTGCAAGCGATGATCGACGGCCAGCGTGACCCGAGAGTGTTGGCCGAGATGGCCCGCACTTCCATGCGCCGCAAGATTCCCCAGCTGCGGGAGGCGTTGACCGGTCACTTCGATGACCATCACGCGTTCATCTGCGCGACCATGCTGCGCCGGATCGACGCCCTGGCCGCGGACATCGCAGAGCTGGACGCCAAGGTCGAGGAGTTGATCGCCCCTTTCGCGCAGGCGGTGGCGAAGCTGGATGAGATCACCGGTGTCGGGGTGCGTTCCGCGCAGGAGATCATCGCCGAGATCGGGGTGGACATGGCCGTCTTCCCCACCGCCGCGCACCTGGTGTCCTGGGCCAAGTTTTCCCCGATCGACGCGACCTCGGCCGGCCGGAAGAAGGGCAACTCCACCGGCAAGGGCAACGGCTGGCTGGCCGGAGCCCTCGGCGAGGTCGTGGCCGGGCTCGCCCGGACCAACACCTTCCTCGGTGAGCGCTACCGGCGCCTGGCCCGCCGACGAGGCAAGA
>NZ_JBHLUH010000109.1:0-628 GCF_042433955.1 Phytohabitans kaempferiae
AGGTGCCGTCGCCGTCGCCGGTCCAGCGGAGCAGTGTGGCGTCGTCGGCTTTGACGCCGACGATGTCGGCTTTGTTGTCGCCGTTGAGGTCGAGTACGGCGAGTTCGCGGATGGTTTGCCAGTTGCCGCCGACCTGTGCGGGGGTGGCGAAGGTGCCGTTTCCGTTGCCGCGCCAGTAGATGAGTGTGCCGTCGGGTTTGGTGCCCCAGATGTCGGCGTCTCCGTCACCGTCGGCGTCGCCTGCGGCGAAGCGGTTGATTTGGCTCCAGCCGGTGCCGACGCGTTTGGCGGTGTCGAAGCCGCCGCTGCCGGTGCCGATGTAGAGGTTGAGGTTGTCGCCGGCTTTGGCGAGGATGTCGGCTTTGTTGTCGCCGTTGACGTCGGCGAGGGTGAACCAGTCGATGGTTTTCCAGCCGGTGCCGACTTGTGTTCTGGCGCCGAATGTGCCGTCGCCGTCGTTGCGCCAGTGCCAGAGGACGCCGTCGGTGGCGGTGGCGTAGAGGTCGGCCCAGCCGTCCCCGTTGGAGTCGCCGACGGCGATGCGGTTGTAGTTGTCGATCCAGCCGGGTCCGATGCGTATGGCTGAGCCGAAGGTGCCGGTGGAGCGGCCGGGGTAGTACCAGAGGAC
>NZ_JBHLUH010000110.1:0-1432 GCF_042433955.1 Phytohabitans kaempferiae
GGTTTGCGTTCACGGGGCTGGTCTGGGGAGGTATTGTCCCGTGACTGCTCGTCTGCCCTGTCCTGCCGCGGCGGGACCGTTGGAAGGATACGCTGTCCACTTTGATGAGTTGTTCAGGTCGTTGGCGCAGCGGCGCGGGTTTCGTGAGTATCTGACTGGGCTGCTGGGGCCGCGGGATCGAAACAAGACGTTGACTTGCTTGGCTGGGGCTGAGCCGGTGGAGGGGGCGCAGCACGCGGCGGTGCAGCGGTTGCAGTACTTCCTGTCGGAGTCCACTTGGGACAGTGAGCAGGTCAACAGCCGGCGGCTGGAACTGCTTGTCGGCGATCCAGCCACGGCACCGCACGATCGTGGTGTGCTGGTCATCGACGACTCCGGGGATCGTAAGGACGGCACCGGTACCGCGCATGTGGGGCGGCAGTGGCTGGGTCGCTACGGCAAGACCGACAACGGCATCGTCACCGTGACCACGGTGTGGGCCGACGAGCGTGTCTACTACCCGCTGCACGCACAGCCGTACACCCCGGCCTCGCACTTTCCCCGCAAACGCGTGGATCCCGGCTTTCGCACCAAGCTGCAGATCGCCGCCGACCTGGTGGCCAAGGCACGCACCGCGGGGGTGGTATGCCGGGCGGTCGTGGCCGACTGCTTCTACGGCGATCACGACGACCTGCGCGCCGAACTACGCCACGGCGGGTGGGGCTTCGTCATGGCCCTCAAACCCGCCCGCGGCACCTGGCAGTACGGGGCCGAGGCGTACACCCCGAAAGACGCCGCCAAAGCGGTGCCCTGGAACGGCCCGGACGATCCCGGCCGGTGGAGCCCGGTGCAACGACGGTTCCGTGACGGACACACCGAAACCTGGTGGGCCACCGACGCCCAACTGGGCTGGTGGGGACCCGACGGACACACCCGCCTCGTGGTCGCCACCACCGACCCGGCCACCCTGCCGGACAAGGCCACCTGGTACCTGGCCACCAACCTGCCCCGACCCGGCGGCCCACACGACACCCCCGACCGCCTCCACGAACCAGCCGACCTAACCGAAGTAGTCCGGCTATACGGAATCCGGCACTGGATCGAACAAAGCTACAAACAGGTCAAAGACGAACTGGGCTGGGCCGACTTCCAAGTCCGCTCCGACACGGCGATCCGCCGCCACCAAACCCTGGTCCACTGCGCGTTCTCATTCTGCTGGGACACCTGGTTCGACGACCAGCCCACACAGTCCACAAACAACTCTCCGGAGCCGGCACCACCCGCCGACCCCGGAGAGAGGGGGGCCCGAAACACCACCACTACCGTCCTGGCCCAAGGCGCTACGTAAAGTCCGCTCCTGGCTCACCCCATCGATCATGCTCCGGCGCCTCTGGGCGGCATGGACACCCGCACCACCACCCGCTGACCTGCAGGCACTCCTCAACGCCGTCGC
>NZ_JBHLUH010000111.1:0-796 GCF_042433955.1 Phytohabitans kaempferiae
CGCCCGGATCGGCGCCGACATGCGCCGCCTCGGCCTGCACCAGGGCCTCGCGCCGGTGCTCGACGTGACCCGCGACGTCCGTTGGGGCCGCACGGAGGAGACGATCGGCGAAGACCCGTACCTGGTCGCGACCGTCGCCACCGGCTACGTGCGCGGCCTGGAGTCGGCCGGCGTAGTGGCCACACTCAAGCACTTCGCCGGATACTCCGCATCTCGCGCCGGCCGCAACTTCGGACCCGTGCACATGGGACCACGCGAGCTGGCCGACGTGCTCCTGCTCCCGTTCGAGATGGCGGTGCGCGACGGCGGCGCACGCTCGGTCATGCACGCCTACACCGAGACCGACGGCCTCCCCGCCGCCGCCGACCCGGGCCTGCTGACCGGCCTGCTGCGCGACAAGTGGGGCTTCACCGGCACCGTCGTCGCCGACTACTTCGGCGTGTCCTTCCTGGAGCTACACCACGGCCTGGCCGAGAGTCCGGTCGAGGCCGCGGCCATCGCGCTCGCCGCCGGAGTCGACGTCGAGCTTCCGGCGGTACGCTGCTTCGGCCCCCAGTTCGTCGAAGCGGTACGCGCCGGCACGGTGCCGGAGGCGCTGGTCGACCGCGCCGCCGCCCGCGTGCTCCGGCAGAAGATCGAGCTGGGCCTGCTCGACGCCGACTGGAGCCCGGTCCCGGCGTCGCTCGACGGCACCGGTGACGCCCCGATCGACGGCCTCGTCGACCTCGACCCGCCAGCCGCCCGCGCGCTCGCCCGCGAGGTCGCCGAGGAGTCGGTGGTGCTGCTCGCCAACGAC
>NZ_JBHLUH010000112.1:0-1174 GCF_042433955.1 Phytohabitans kaempferiae
GTGGATGGTGGTGCCGGTGTGTTCGGGTATTGCGTGGCTGGTGGTGGTGACCAGTAGGGGTGCGTTGGTGTCGGCGAGCATGAAAGCGACCCGGTCGGCCGGGTATGCGGGGTCGAGGGGGACGTAGACGCCGCCGGTCTTGAGGACGGCGAGCATGGCGGTGACCATCTGCCAGCCCCGGGGCAGGCAGACCGCGACCGGAACCCCAACCGTCGCACCCTGCTGGATGAGGTGGTGGGCCAGTTGGTTCGCGCGGGTCTCCAGTTGCGCGAAGGTGAGCTGGACGTCCCCGTCGATGACCGCGACCGCCTGCGGGGTGGTGTTGGCCTGGACGGTGAACATTTCGTGGACCGGCCGATCCGCGAAATAGGCGGCCGTCGTGTTGTTGTAGGCGTCCAACTGGGCGTGTTCGGCCGTAGTCAGCATCGACACCGACGCCAACGCACCGTCGGGATCAGCGACCACCCCCGACAGCAAGGCCCCCACATGGCCGACCATCCGCTGCACCGTCGCCTCATCAAACAAATCCGTGTTGTACTCAGCGATCAACCCCAACGAACCATCAGACCGCTCAGTAAACTCGAACGTCACCTCGAACTGCGCCGCCACACACGGCAACGCATACTCCTCCACCTCCAACCCCACAAGCTCCGGAACCCCAACCCCCGCACCCTGCAACACCACCATCACCGGCGCCAACGGCAACCGAGCCGGATCCCGAACCGGCACAACCTCGTCAACCACACGCTCAAAAGGCACCCGCTGATGCGCGAACGCCTCCAACACCGTCTCCCGAACCCCACCCAACAAATCCCTAAACGACACACCCGGATCAATCCGAGAACGCAACACCAACGTATTAACGAAAAACCCGACCACATTCTCCAACTCAGCACGATCACGACCAGCCGAAACCGTCGCCACCCCCACATCCAACGAACCCGACCACCGCGACAACACCACCTGCACCGCAGCCACCAAACCCACAAACAACGTCGCCCCACCACCACGACACAAACCACGCAACCCATCCACCACCACCGCCGGCACCACCCCACGCACCAACGCACCAGCAGACGAACGCACCACCGGACGAGGCCGATCAGTCGGCAACTCCAACACCGACAAACCAGCCAACCGCTCCCGCCAAAAACCCAAATCCCGCCCCAACACC
>NZ_JBHLUH010000113.1:0-1061 GCF_042433955.1 Phytohabitans kaempferiae
ATCGCGTTTGGTGGGTTTGTCCGCTTGGCTGAAGGTTATGAGGTACGGCGATGGTGGCGGGCTTAATCAGGCCGCACGGGTGCGGCGTGAACAGGTCCGCCGTGAAGCGGCGGGTCTGTTCGCCCAGGGCGTGACGCCGGTCGAGGTCGCTAAACGTTTGGAGGTCTCGGAGAAGTCGGCGTACGTGTGGCGCAAGCTCTGGCGGGCCGGTGGTGCCGACGCGTTGGTGTCCAAGGGCGCCCCCGGTCCCGATCCGAGGCTGTCCGACGCGCAGTTGGTCAAGCTCAAGGCGCGACTGGAACTCGGGCCCGTTGCCGCTGGCTATGGTGAGGACCAACGCTGGACGTTGGCCAGGATCCGGACGTTGATCGGGGCGATGTTCAAGGTCCGGGTCAGCGTGACCACGACGTGGGAAGCGATGCGGCGGATCGGCTACAGCGCGCAGATGCCGACGCATCGGGCGATCGAGCGGGACGAGGAAGCTATCGCCCGGTGGCGGCGGTATCAGTGGCCGGCGGTAAAAGAGTCGCGGGCAGGCTGAACGCCTGGATCTGTTTCGCCGACGAAGCCGGCCAAACTCTTCGTCCCGCTAAGGCGACCACCTGGTCGCCCCGTGGCCACACCCCGGTCGTGAAGGTCACCGCCAAAGGCGGCGTCCGGGTCTCGGTGGCCGGGCTGGTCTGCTACCGGCCCGGCCACCGCAGCCGACTGATCTACCGCACCCTGACCTACCGCGGCCGCAAGGGCGATCCGAAAGGCTTCCGCGAACTGGAGTTGGCGGACCTGCTCGACGCCGCCCACCAGCAACTCGGCGCGCCGATCGTGTTGGTCTGGGACCAACTCCCCGCACACAAATCCGCACGCATGCGACAGCTACTGGCCACACGCCCATGGCTGCGGGTCTACCAACTGCCCGGCTACGCACCCGAACTCAACCCGACCGAGAAAGTGTGGTCGGTAATGAAACGCAGCCTGGCCAACCTCGCCGCCACCACCGCGACCGCCCTCAGCACCGCGGTGAAGAACCGCCTCAACCGCATGCAATACCGCGCAGGCCTCAT
>NZ_JBHLUH010000114.1:0-530 GCF_042433955.1 Phytohabitans kaempferiae
ACCCACGGCGCTTCCTCATAAAGCGTGGGACGGCTGGGATTGCCAGTGCGCGTGCCGAAACCGGCGGCGGTCAGCGGGATCTGGGTCGGGCTCCCGGAAAACGAGACCATGTCCTGGTTGAGCCGCACATACCACAGATTGGGATTACCCCAGTACAGGTACGCCTGACCGTTGTCATCGACGAACGCGTGCGGGTCAATCTCCCCGTTGCCCACCAACGGCCGACCGATCGCGTCGCGAAACGGACCGGTGGGGCTGTCGGCGACACCGACCCCGATCACCATTCCGCCCCCGCGCTGGCGCACCGGAACGTACCAGTAGAACTTGCCGTTGCGCGCGATGACATGGCCAGCCCAGGCATTCGCATCCGCCCAACTGAACGTCGCCAGGCTCATCGGCGAACCGTGATCCGTCCAGTTCACCATGTCGGCGGAGGAGAACAGCCGCCAGTCACGCATGGTGAAGTTCGTCGAACCGTCCTCGTCGTGTCCGGTGTAGAGATAGACACGGCCGTTGTAAACCATCGGCGC
>NZ_JBHLUH010000115.1:0-1293 GCF_042433955.1 Phytohabitans kaempferiae
AGGCAGTGTTGGTGGTCCAGCATTTCCAGATGATGTCCAGCCAGGCGCGGGCGAGGATGCGGACGGCGTGGGGATGGTCGTGTCCTTTGGCGCGGGCGCGTTGGTAGAGATCGGCGGCCCAGGGGTTGGCGTGGCGGCTGTCGCCGGCGAAGTCGCAGACGGCGTCACGCAGTTGTTTGTCGACGGCCCAGCGGAACGCGACGATGGTGACTTTTCCGGATTGTCGGGTCGATGGGGCGACGCCGGCGAGGCAGGCCAGGGAAGCCGGGGTGGGGAACCGGCCGCGGGCGTCGCCTATCTCGGCGAGCAGTCGGGCGGCGCGGACGGTGCCGGAGCGGGGCAGGCTGGTGAAGATGTCCCGGTCGGGGTGCAGGTCGAGGTTTTCGGTGATCTGCTGGTTGAGCGCGTCGATCTGGGCGGTGATGGTGGCCAGGGTGGCCAGGTAGGCGCGGGTGATCGTGGCCAGGGTTCGTGCGTAGTCGCCGGTGGCGCCGCGGGGCGCGGCGGTGATGCGTTGGTGCAGCACTGTGGGGTTGGTGCGGCCGCTGTAGCGTGCGCTCTTGAGCCAGGCGGCCAGGCGGGCCGGCGTCAGCCAGTTGAGGGCGTCCTGGGTGGTGAACCGGGTCAGGAACTGCCGGCTGATCGGCGAGTCGATCGCGTCGAACAGGTCGACGGCGGCCGGCAGCGTGGTGGCCAGGTGGGCGCGCAGTTGGTTGGCGACCGCGATGCGGTGGGCGACCAGGTCCTTGCGGGTCCGGCACAGCTTGCGCAGCGCGGTGGTCGGTTCGCTGTCCAGCATGAGCGGGGTGAGCCGGCGTCGGTCGGTGCGTACGGTGTCGGCCAGGACGTAGGCGTCGAACCGGTCGTCCTTGTTCCCGGCCGAGCCGTAGCGTTGGCGCAGCGCTTTGACCTGCGAGGGCGGGATCACGTAGACGGTCGTGTCGGCGGCCAGGAGGGTGTCGACGATCGGCCCGTCGGGGCGTTCGATACCGATGGCGTCCACGTGATGCCGGTCGAGCAGGTCGGTCAGCCGGCGCTGGCCGGTCTTGGTGTATTTCAGCGTGACCCGCTCCAACGGCTGTCCGTCGGCGTCGATCACACAAACCGTGTAGTCGTCCTTGGCCCAGTCCACACCCGCCGAGTTGGGTCGCGTCGAACTGGTGGTGTCGGTCAAACTCATTGTTGCCTCTCCGCTGCGCTACCAGTGGGGAAGCACCTGGCGGTTCCGGGACACCACTGCCGGTCGCTCATTGAGCGGCGCTCGATGGCGCATAGCCCTGTTGCCAGTCGGGG
>NZ_JBHLUH010000116.1:0-1405 GCF_042433955.1 Phytohabitans kaempferiae
GCCGTAGACGGCGAAGGTGTCGGTGCGGTCGTGTAGGTCACGGCGGGCGTGGGCGATGTTCGCGCGTCCGGCGAGGCGGATGGTGTTGAGGGAAAGGTTGCGGAAGCTGGCCACGGCCCGCGGGGCGGTACCGGTACGCAGCTGGGAATTGTCTTCGTGGAAGGTCACGTCTCTGGTCCAATGTAGACGGTTCTCCACGGCCCAGTGTCCCCGGGCGTAGGCGTTGAGGTGTTGCGGGCTGGCCTGGTCGGCGCCGATGCTGACGATGCCGTGGATGATTTCTTTACTGGTGCGGACACCGTCGAGACCGCCGGTGTCACGGCGCAGCCGGAAGACTTGCCGGGCGCCGGGGAACAGCGTGTCGTTGCAGGCGGCGACGCGCAGGGTCCGGCGTTCGGTACGCCCGTGTCCCCGGTCGGCGGTGACGTCCATGCTGTCGATGAACTCGGTGTCGGTACCGGACAGCAGCCGTTGGGCGGCCTGGAGCGCGAGGGGCTGGTTTCCCTTCAAAATCAGCGTGTAGTGGGCCTTCAGCGGCCCGGTGATCAGGCGGGCGGTCTTCTTCGTGGTGTGCAGCGCGTCGAGGGTGAGCATCATCCCGGCCACGTCCAGGGGTGCCAGCAGGTCGGCGATCACCGCGGTCTCGCCGCGTTTGTCCGGGACCTGGCGTTGACCCAGGACTACCGCCCGGTCGTGGGTGACCGCAGCGACGAGGAACACCTGCCCGGTCGGGGTGCGGCTGCCGTGCAACAGTTTCCCGTCGATCGCGGCGGCGGGCAGCAGCCCGGCCGGCGCCGGGTGGGTCACGGCTCGTAGCGTGGCGCGGCGTTGCTCACGCTCGGCCGGCTCGTCGTCGCCGGCGGCGATGACCGGCGACGGCGCGTCGCCACGCACGACGTCGGCGGCGTATCCGCAGGTCGCCGTGTCGAGGGCATCGCCGTCCAGGCCGGCCAGGACTCGGCGGAAGGTGCGTTCGCTGGGCACCGTGTACCGGCGAAGTAGCGGGTTGTACCGGGCCCCGATGCGGTGCAGGACATCCTGTGGGGTCCGGGCCGCCCACTGCCGGATCGCGGTCACGGAGTCGTTTCCCACCACCAACGTGGCGCAGGCGGTCAGGACCAAGATGACCAGCAGCGGGTGTCGAAGTCCTCGTAACCGACGCGGGTCGGGTACCTGCCGGAGCCGGTCGAGCAGCGGCGACGCCACCGACAACGGGTCAGCAACCGCCGATTCCGCGCCGACCGAACCCACGGCGAGTTCGGCTTCCCACAGCGCCAGATCGGCGAGGTGGTCAACAACGGGGCCGATCGGGGAAGATGACGACACGAGCGCGGCTCCTGAGACGATCTTCTGGCGTAGACACCCGAAAGATCATCAGAGTCGCGCTCGTCCTGCAACTCCAGTC
>NZ_JBHLUH010000117.1:0-5268 GCF_042433955.1 Phytohabitans kaempferiae
CTGGAAGGCTTAGCTTCCGGGTTCGGAATGTGACCGGGCGTTTCCCCTCCGCCATGACCGCCGTAACACTATAAACCACATCAACCACACACCAAACCCGAACGTTCTCGGGGGGTGGTTGCTGGTTCAGATTCGCATAGTGGACGCGTAGCAGCTTTGTAAGTCAAGTCCTCGGCCTATTAGTACCAGTCACCTAAACCAGTTACCTGGCTTACAGCTCTGGCCTATCAACCCAATCGTCTATTGGGGGCCTTAACCCACAAAGGGGTGGGATACCTCATCTTGAAGCAGGCTTCCCGCTTAGATGCTTTCAGCGGTTATCCCTTCCGAACGTAGCCAACCAGCCGTGCCCCTGGCGGGACAACTGGCACACCAGAGGTTCGTCCGTCCCGGTCCTCTCGTACTAGGGACAGCCCTTCTCAAGTATCCTACGCGCACGGCGGATAGGGACCGAACTGTCTCACGACGTTCTAAACCCAGCTCGCGTACCGCTTTAATGGGCGAACAGCCCAACCCTTGGGACCTGCTACAGCCCCAGGATGCGACGAGCCGACATCGAGGTGCCAAACCATCCCGTCGATATGGACTCTTGGGGAAGATCAGCCTGTTATCCCCGGGGTACCTTTTATCCGTTGAGCGACACCGCTTCCACACGCAAGTGCCGGATCACTAGTCCCGACTTTCGTCCCTGCTCGACCCGTCAGTCTCACAGTCAAGCTCCCTTGTGCACTTACACTCAACACCTGATTGCCAACCAGGCTGAGGGAACCTTTGGGCGCCTCCGTTACCCTTTAGGAGGCAACCGCCCCAGTTAAACTACCCACCAGACACTGTCCCTGAACCCGATCAGGGCCCAAGGTTAGATATCCAAACCCAACAGAGTGGTATTTCAACAATGACTCCACCAACACTGGCGTGCCAGCTTCACAGTCTCCCACCTATCCTACACAATCAAGTCCGAATACCAATGTCAAGCTATAGTAAAGGTCCCGGGGTCTTTCCGTCCTGCCGCGCGTAACGAGCATCTTTACTCGTAATGCAATTTCGCCGGGCCTGTGGTTGAGACAGTGGGGAAGTCGTTACGCCATTCGTGCAGGTCGGAACTTACCCGACAAGGAATTTCGCTACCTTAGGATGGTTATAGTTACCACCGCCGTTTACTGGCGCTTAAGTTCTCAGCTTCGCCCCCAAAAGGAGCTAACCGGTCCCCTTAACGTTCCAGCACCGGGCAGGCGTCAGTCCATATACAGCGTCTTACGACTTCGCATGGACCTGTGTTTTTAGTAAACAGTCGCTTCCCCCTGCTCTCTGCGGCCATACCACGCTCCACCCGCAAAGGGGCTTCACGCGTCCGGCCCCCCTTCTCCCTAAGTTACGGGGGCAATTTGCCGAGTTCCTTAACCACAGTTCACCCGATCGCCTCGGTATTCTCTACCTGACCACCTGTGTCGGTTTAGGGTACGGGCCGCTCGAAACTCGCTAGAGGCTTTTCTCGGCAGCATAGGATCACTGACTTCACCTGAATCGGCTCGGCATCACGTCTCAGCCACATGCACCACGGATTTGCCTATGGTACGGCCTACACGCTTACCCCGGCACAACCACCGGCCGGGATCAGCTACCTTCCTGCGTCACCCCATCGCTTGACTACTACCACCCAGGTTCCCATGCACTTTCCGGTTCACCCGAAGGATCCCCATGAGCGGACAGTTAGCACAGACAGGTTCATCATGGTCGCTTCTTCGCGGGTACGGGAATATCAACCCGTTATCCATCGACTACGCCTCTCGGCCTCGCCTTAGGCCCCGACTCACCCAGGGCGGAATAGCCTGGCCCTGGAACCCTTGGTCATCCGGCGGAAGGGTTTCTCACCCTTCTTTCGCTACTCATGCCTGCATTCTCACTCGTGCCCCCTCCACAGCTAGGTCACCCTGCTGCTTCACCGCGGGCACGACGCTCCCCTACCCATCCACACACCTGGACCCCAACCCGAAAGTTGAAGCCGAGTCAACATGTGAATGCCACAGCTTCGGCGGTGTACTTGAGCCCCGCTACATTGTCGGCGCGGAACCACTTGACCAGTGAGCTATTACGCACTCTTTAAAGGGTGGCTGCTTCTAAGCCAACCTCCTGGTTGTCTAAGCGACCCCACATCCTTTTCCACTTAGCACACGCTTAGGGGCCTTAGCTGGTGATCTGGGCTGTTTCCCTCTCGACTACGAAGCTTATCCCCCGCAGTCTCACTGCCACGCTCTCACTTACCGGCATTCGGAGTTTAGCTGATTTCGGTAACCTTGTAGGGCCCCTAGACCATCCAGTGCTCTACCTCCGGCAAGAAACACGCAACGCTGCACCTAAATGCATTTCGGGGAGAACCAGCTATCACGGAGTTTGATTGGCCTTTCACCCCTAACCACAGGTCATCCCCCAACTTTTCAACGTTGGTGGGTTCGGCCCTCCACACGGTCTTACCCGCGCTTCAGCCTGCCCATGGCTAGATCACTCCGCTTCGGGTCTAGAACACGCGACTCAACGCCCTCTTCAGACTCGCTTTCGCTACGGCTACCCCACACGGGTTAACCTCGCCACATGCCACTAACTCGCAGGCTCATTCTTCAAAAGGCACGCCGTCACCTCACTCTTACAAGCTCAGCTCCGACGGATTGTAGGCGAACGGTTTCAGGTACTATTTCACTCCCCTCCCGGGGTACTTTTCACCATTCCCTCACGGTACTCGTCCGCTATCGGTCACCAGGGAGTATTCAGGCTTACCAGGTGGTCCTGGCAGATTCACGGCACATTCCACGAGTGCGCCGCTACTCGGGAAAACCCACAGAAGGTCAACTGCTTTCGCCTACCGGACTATCACCGACTACGGTTGGCCTTTCCAGACCATTCAACTAGCAGCAAACTTTGTAACTCCTCGGACATGTGTCAGCACATCCAGCGGGCTCCCACAACCCCGACCACGCAACCCCTGACAGGTATCACACGCAACCGGTTTAGCCTAAATCCGCTTTCGCTCGCCACTACTCACGGAATCACAATTGTTTTCTCTTCCTGCGGGTACTGAGATGTTTCACTTCCCCGCGTTCCCTCCTACACCCTATGCATTCAGATGCAGGTGACACCACATAACTGGTGCCGGGTTACCCCATTCGGACACCCTGGGATCACAGCTCGGTTGACAGCTCCCCCAGGCCTATCGCGGCCTCCCACGTCCTTCATCGGCTCCTGGTGCCAAGGCATCCACCGTCCGCCCTTGACAACTTGACCACAAAGATGCTCGCGTCCACTATGCAAATCTCAACAAACAACCAACCCACAACCCCACACCACAACACCAGACACCACAACCCGAACCCAAACGTTCGTTCAACGGTCATGACCGGTATGTTGCGGCAGGCCATGCCTGGCGCTTCCACCTGAAGAAAACCAAACCCAAACAGTTTGTTCCCTCAGGACTCAACAGGGTGTCTGAACCATCCCCCACACCAGCCGCACCAACCCACACCGTTCCACACCACCGCAGCGGCAGTACTAGAAGAGTTGGCCGTTGCCAGCCGAGAATGTTCACCAGTGTCTCCGCCAATCGAGCACCCCGACCCGACACTCGCGGGCCGCGGGCTCCATACCGCCATTACAGCGGATGGTGCTCCTTAGAAAGGAGGTGATCCAGCCGCACCTTCCGGTACGGCTACCTTGTTACGACTTCGTCCCAATCGCCAGCCCCACCTTCGACGGCTCCCTCCACAAGGGTTGGGCCACCGGCTTCGGGTGTTGCCGACTTTCGTGACGTGACGGGCGGTGTGTACAAGGCCCGGGAACGTATTCACCGCAGCGTTGCTGATCTGCGATTACTAGCGACTCCGACTTCACGGGGTCGAGTTGCAGACCCCGATCCGAACTGAGACCGGCTTTTTGGGATTCGCTCCACCTCACGGTATCGCAGCCCTTTGTACCGGCCATTGTAGCATGCGTGAAGCCCTGGACATAAGGGGCATGATGACTTGACGTCATCCCCACCTTCCTCCGAGTTGACCCCGGCAGTCTTCGATGAGTCCCCGGCCGAACCGCTGGCAACATCGAACGAGGGTTGCGCTCGTTGCGGGACTTAACCCAACATCTCACGACACGAGCTGACGACAGCCATGCACCACCTGTCACCGGCCCCGAAGGACCCCCCATCTCTGGAAGATTTCCGGCGATGTCAAACCCAGGTAAGGTTCTTCGCGTTGCATCGAATTAATCCGCATGCTCCGCCGCTTGTGCGGGCCCCCGTCAATTCCTTTGAGTTTTAGCCTTGCGGCCGTACTCCCCAGGCGGGGCGCTTAATGCGTTAGCTGCGGCACAGAGAACCGGAGAGGCCCCCCACACCTAGCGCCCAACGTTTACAGCGTGGACTACCAGGGTATCTAATCCTGTTCGCTCCCCACGCTTTCGCTCCTCAGCGTCAGTATCGGCCCAGAGACCCGCCTTCGCCACCGGTGTTCCTCCTGATATCTGCGCATTTCACCGCTACACCAGGAATTCCAGTCTCCCCTACCGAACTCTAGCCTGCCCGTATCGACTGCAGACCCGCAGTTGAGCCACGGGATTTCACAGTCGACGCGACAAGCCGCCTACGAGCTCTTTACGCCCAATAAATCCGGACAACGCTCGCGCCCTACGTCTTACCGCGGCTGCTGGCACGTAGTTGGCCGGCGCTTCTTCTGCAGGTACCGTCACTTACGCTTCGTCCCTGCTGAAAGAGGTTTACAACCCGAAGGCCGTCATCCCTCACGCGGCGTCGCTGCATCAGGCTTCCGCCCATTGTGCAATATTCCCCACTGCTGCCTCCCGTAGGAGTCTGGGCCGTGTCTCAGTCCCAGTGTGGCCGGTCGCCCTCTCAGGCCGGCTACCCGTCGTCGCCTTGGTAGGCCATCACCCCACCAACAAGCTGATAGGCCGCGAGCCCATCCCAAGCCAAAAAATCTTTCCCCACAAAACCATGCGATCCCGCGGGAATATCCGGTATTAGCCCCCGTTTCCGAGGGTTATCCCAAAGCCTAGGGCAGGTTACTCACGTGTTACTCACCCGTTCGCCGCTCGAGTACCCCGAAGGGCCTTTCCGCTCGACTTGCATGTGTTAAGCACGCCGCCAGCGTTCGTCCTGAGCCAGGATCAAACTCTCCAACAAAAACCTGTTGAAAAACAATCCCAGCAACAAAAAGTTGCCAAAGGAATCTCCACCAACATCCAAAGATGTCGACGGGGTATCAAACCAAT
>NZ_JBHLUH010000118.1:0-565 GCF_042433955.1 Phytohabitans kaempferiae
AACGGAGCATCCGTCAACGCCAACGCCACCGACCCGGACTCCACCACCCCCGCACCACCCAACTCCGGCGCCAACACCACCCCATCCGAACCCACCGTCAACACCCGCGCCCCCGCCGGCGCCTCCAACAGATCCGGCCGATCCGCCCGAGTGAAAACACTCTCCCCATCACCCCGAACCGGATCCAACCACCGCACCACACCATCCACACCGTGATACGCCACAAACACATGCCCGACCTCACGCCCGGGCCGCCGCAACAACACCACAGACAACGACCCCGGACCAGCCCGCTCCAACCCCTCCTCCACCACATCCCACGACCGCACCGCACCCCAACTCGACCGATCCCCCAACCACGACTCCGCCACCCGACCCAAATCCACATCGTCCCGACTCGCCGCCCCCCGCGACGCCACACCCACCACATCGACACCCACCAACCGCCGGACAAGCGACTGAGCCAACGCCAGACAATCCGCCAAACTCGGCCGACCCGCCAACCGCTCCGCCCTACCCCACGCCGCTACCTCACGCACCTCCCGAACCAACGTCTCCTCATCAA
>NZ_JBHLUH010000119.1:0-814 GCF_042433955.1 Phytohabitans kaempferiae
AGCCTGATCGCCTTCGACCACTGAACCAGCCGATAACTCCCCGCATCACTCGTCTAGAGATCTTTCGCGGTCGAGGTTCGCGCTTTGCGTCGCGGTTCGATTCCGGTCTGACAGAGGGGAGCTGCCGCGATGCCCGTCGCGCTCCGGGCCGCTGCTCCCGCGGCCTCGCCCTCCGCGTCCCCACGATCCCGGCCCAGCCCAACGCGGACGCGCCTCGGTCCCAGGCGGCGGGTCGGGTCCGCGTTCAAAAGAGCTGTCGAGCTGGGCGCACCAACACGCCCAACTCGCGCCGAATCGCCGGCACACTCCCTCAGCCCAGCGATAGGTCGGGACAGTTCGTTGGACCGGCGGCCCGGTATACCCACCGGGCAGGGCAACCCCCGGATCAAGACAAGCTATGGCTGCTATCACGCCACAGGTCGCCTAGACCCGGCAGGCTCGCCGTGTCCACTGACGTGTGGGGCACTGGCTCGCCGCGCCGGCGTCCGGCCTGGTCGCTTCACAAAAGGGGGCTATGTCAGGGACATAGACCCTTGCGGCCGGTTTGAAAGGGCTATGTCCCCGACAACGCCCACACACACCCCGCCGGATCCGGCGCGGCTGGCCCACCGGACCCGGCATCCACACCACCAGCCCCGGCATCCGGCGGCCACCCCGGCGGTTGGGCGCACCGGTGCGCCCAGCTCGACAGCTTCTCCCACAGACGACACCAGGTCCGAACGCGGCCCAGCCACGCGACCACCTCGACCCCGAAACCTCTCTAGCGGTGGTTTGTTAACTTCAGGGTGGAATGTACAGGTTTAGTGGGTGTCCA
>NZ_JBHLUH010000120.1:0-374 GCF_042433955.1 Phytohabitans kaempferiae
GCGCGCGGGGAGCACTGGCCGATGGAGTGGTCGGCCCACTTGATCGCCGGACCATCCCCGCGTGCGCGGGGAGCACGCCGCCTTGTAGGCGAGCAGGCCGCCGGGCCTGGGACCATCCCCGCGCGCGCGGGGAGCACGCGACGGGGGTCACGGCGGCGTCGGGCTCGCCGGGACCATCCCCGCGCGCGCGGGGAGCACCGCCTGCCACGCCCGCACGACACGCGGATCCTGGGACCATCCCCGCGTGCGCGGGGAGCACCTCGGCGACGAGTGGCGGAAGGCGAAGGCCGCGGGACCATCCCCGCGTGCGCGGGGAGCACGTCCGCACCGAGCGGACGATTGTGGGCACCTTCGGACCATCCCCGCGTGCGCGG
>NZ_JBHLUH010000120.1:383-549 GCF_042433955.1 Phytohabitans kaempferiae
CCCCGCGCGCGCGGGGAGCACGGGCCGACCGCGGTCACCTCGAACACCTCGCCGGGACCATCCCCGCGCGCGCGGGGAGCACCACGCCCCGTCTCGCGACGGGGCCTGAGCCACGGGACCATCCCCGCGTGCGCGGGGAGCACGTCGCTGCCACGGTGGCGCCCGG